>NZ_BAAHAZ010000011.1:0-165665 GCF_054777115.1 Nocardioides maradonensis
GTCCTCGGCGATCTTGGCCTGCTCCGGGGTGACCACATCCATGATCACGCCACCCTTGAGCATCTCCGCCATCCCCCGCTTCACGCGGAAGGTGCCGATGCCGGACTGCGGGTTCTGCTGGTCGCTCATGGGTCCGATCCTACGACCGTTGGGGTGCCAGCACCCTGCCGGGGCAGCCTCCCGCTGACTACTCTCCACTCATGCCAGACCGGCCGATCCGGTGGACGGGCGCGATCCCATTCGTTGTGCTCGCGGCGGCGTTCGCGCTGCTCGCGACTTTCGCGCCGGCGAAGGGCGGCCCGACGTCGGTGCTGATCATGAGGCTGATCCTCGTGGCGTTCGCGGTGGGCATGATGGGCATGGCTGTGTACGTCGTCCTCAGCGACCGTGATCCTGAGCCAGAGGTGCCTCTGCCGTCGCCCGACGCGGTGGTGGTGCGCAGACCACGCAAGGACGTGTACTTCGCCATCGCGGTCGTGATCGCGCTCTCACTCGGCGTCGTCGTGATGGCCATCTGGACTCCCTGGCTCGGCAGTGGTCCGGCCCTGACGGTCCCGCAACGTTGGGTGGCGGGCGGGGGTGGCATCGCGTGTGCGGCTGGCGGGATACTCGCTGGGCGGATCTGGCTGGCGGAGTCGCTCACCATCGACGACGTTCGCCTGGTCCACATCGTGCGCCGCCGGACCTATGTCGTCGACCGCGCCGGGCTCGTGCAAGCGGCGTCGTACATTCCGCCCGACCGAGTGCCGCGGCTCGCGCTGCTCGGCGAGAGTGGTCGACCGCTCGTGATCTTGCGGCTCGGCGACTGGGAGCCGAGCCTCGAAACGCTGATCGCCGAGCGCTGGCAGCTACGGGTCCCGTACCACCGGGATGTCAGTCGGCGCGACATGCAGCAGCTCTACCCGACGATCGATTGGCCGCGTCTGGAGTTCACCCGCGGCAACGGAGGGCCCTGATGGTGCGCTCAATCCTCCGGAGCAACCTCGACGGCAGCCTCCTCGGCCGCCTCGGTGACCGCCGCGAGACGGAGCTCGGTGTCGCGCGCGACGCACTGCCGGTAGACCTTCAGGATCCGGAAGAAGACGGTGTACGTCGAGGCCGCGGCCAGCGCCCAGAGCGTGACGTACATCAGGATCGGCAGGTCGAAGAGCGCACCCAGACCGGTCATCACCAGCGTCGACACCAGGCGGTCCGCGCGCTCCGCGAGACCGCCCTTCGCGTCCATGCCGAGCGACTCGGCCTTGGCCCGCGCGTAGGACGTCACGTTGCCGGCGACGAGCAGGTAGAGGGTGAGGCAGAGGTAGAGCCGGTTGTCGTCGGGGCCGGCGAAGTAGAGCACCAGGCCGCCGAAGATGGCCGCGTCGCCGATACGGTCGAGCGTGGAGTCCCAGAACGAGCCGAAGGTGGAGACCTGCCCCGTCGTACGGGCCATGTAGCCGTCGATCAGGTCGCTGAAGACGAAGGCCGTGATCACCAGGACACCGATGAGCAGGTGACCGGTCGGGAAGAAGACCAGGGCGCCGGCCGAGACCCCGAGGGTGCCGACGAAGGTGACCATGTTGGGGGTCACCCCGAGCCGGATCAGCAGGTGGGCGACGGGGGCCCAGATCTTGGTCCAGGTGGCGCGGAACCGTTCGAGCACCTGCCGAACGCTACCGGGACCAGGCCCCGATCAGCAGATCGCGGGTGTCCTCGAGGACCTGCGGCAGGACCTTCGTGCCGCCCACCACGGTCATGAAGTTGGCGTCGCCTGTCCACCGCGGGACGACGTGCTGGTGCAGGTGCGAGGACAGCGACCCGCCGGCCGCCCCGCCGAGGTTCAGCCCGACGTTGAACGCATCGGGCGACGACACCCGACGGATCGCGACCAGCGCCGCACGGGTCAGCCCCGTGAGCTCGTCGGCCTCGGTGTCGTCGAGGTCGGTCAGGTCGGGCACGTGCCGGTACGGCAGCACCATCAGGTGGCCGGGGTTGTACGGGTACAGGTTGAGCACCACGAAGCAGGTGCTCCCCCGGTGCACGACCAGGGTGTCGTCGGTCGAGGTCGCGGGGTCGGGCGTGATCCGGCAGAAGGGGCACATCGGCTTCGCCGGCACCTCGTCGACCTTCTCCTCGCCGCGCACGTAGGCCATCCGGTACGGCGTCCACAGCCGCTCCAGCCCGTCGGGGTCGGTCATTCGGCCCCGCTCAGCGGCGTGAGGAGCTCGGCCACGGGCAGGTCGGGCAGGCTGATGCCGCGCGACAGCGCCATGCCGTTGATCTGGACCCACACGACCTCCGCCATCATCGCGATGAACTCGTCCACCTGCGGGTTCCGCTCGGGCCGCCCGAGCCACCGCCGTACGCCGGCGAAGACCCCGCCGATCATGGCGAACACCCACGGTTCGAGGCCGGCGATGTCGTTCTCGCTCAGCCGGGCACCGAGGGCCGCGACGACCACGTTGATGATGTCCTCGACGCCAGCAGCGATCTGCTCCATCGCCTCGGCGATCGGGCTGGGCCCCCAGTCCGCGAGGTCGCGGTCGGCGAACCAGAACAGCGTGGGGTGCTGCACGGTCCAGCGCACGAAGCCCTCGATGACGTTCGCGATGATCTCCTCGGGAGTGCCGTCGACGGACAGCGCCGAGAGCAGCACCAGACCGATCCGGTCGCAGATCGTGCGCTGCACCGCGCGGTCGAGGTCGGCCCGGTCCTCGAAGTGCCGGTAGATCACGGTGCGGCTGAGCCCGGCCTGGTCGGCGACGGCCTGGACCTGCACCTCGTCACCGGGCGACTGCCGCTCGAGCACGGCGACCGCCGCGTCGACGATCAGCTGGCGACGCTGCTCGTTGTGCTCCTGCCAGCGCACCTGCCGCCCATCGGGCTTGGCCTCGGCCATCACGCCTCCGTTCGGACCACGCGTGTGGTCAGGTCTGATGGAACCACGTGCTGAGGTCACCGGCGACCCCCGGGCACACGATGTCCCGGTCGCGACGCTGCTCGACCCACTGGCCGAGGATGGCCGTGCCGCCCTGGATCGACCAGTCGGCACCGCACCGGTTCAGCGCCTCCGCGGCCGACGTCTGGCCGGCGGCACGCCACTCGGGCACGTCCGCGCCGAGCTTCAGCCCGCCGACGATGCCGGCATAGATCGTCGGCGTGCTGTAGACGCCGATGGTGTAGCCGGCGTCCTGGTAGCCCTTGACCGCGCCCTGCACGACGGCGGCGTTCTTCTGCGCGTTGTTCGCCGGCCAGTCGAAGTCGGGGACGTTCTCGATGTCGAGCCACACGATCGGCGTCGCGAGGCCCGCGAGCCCCATGGAGCCGACGTTGTACGTCGCCTGCTGGTAGCCCACGTTCTTCAGCCGGCCGAGCTCGGTCGAGGCGTCGTACGGTCCGGCGGCGCCGTACGTGCGCAGGTCCGCGGCGCTCGGGTACGTCACCACCGAGTAGGCGGCCAGCTTGAGCCGGTGGATCTTCACCCACTGGACCTGCGACTTCAGGCACGGGTTGCGCACGAAGCCGGGTCCGTTCGTCAGGCCGACCACCACGAACGAGGCGTCCGGGAGCGGCATCGGCTGCCCCGTCGACCGCTTCTGCGGGATCCCCATGCCCGGCGAGCACTGCGGCCAGCTGACGTCGCCACCGGTGGTGGCGCCGGCGGTGATCGCCGTGGGCGTCTGGGTGGTCGGCGCGCTCGTCTGGTTGGCCAGCGACTGGGCCATCGACGCCAGCGCACCGGCGTCGGTCGGGACCTCCTGGCCACCCGGTGCGGCCGATTGCACGGCCTGGGTCGCCTGCTGCGTCGAGCGCGCGGTCGCCCCCGAGCCGCCCGCTCCGGTCGACGGCGACCCGCACCCACCGAGGAGGAGCACGGCTCCGACCACGGCGACCGTGCGACGCACGTCAGACCTGCTCGCGGGACTGCACCGCCGTCACGACGCGCTCGATGGCCTCGGCCACCGGTACGCCGTTGTCCTGGCGGCCGTCGCGGTAGCGGAAGCTGACCGCGCCCGCCTCGACGTCGGCGTCACCGGCGATCACCATGAACGGCACCTTCTGCAGCTGCGCGTTGCGGATCTTCTTCTGCATCCGGTCGTCGGAGTCGTCGATCTCCACGCGGATGCCCTGCTTCTTCAGCTGGGCCGCGACGTCGTACAGGTAGTCGACGTGGCGCTCGGCGATCGGGATGCCCTGGACCTGGACCGGGGCGAGCCACGGAGGGAACGCACCCGCGTAGTGCTCGACGAGCACGCCGAGGAACCGCTCGATCGACCCGAACTTCGCGGAGTGGATCATCACGGGCTGCTGCTTGGAGCCGTCCGGCGCGGTGTACTCCAGGCCGAAGCGTGCCGGCTGGTTGAAGTCGTACTGGACGGTGCCCATCTGCCAGGTGCGACCGATCGCGTCCTTGGCCTGGACCGAGATCTTGGGCCCGTAGAACGCCGCGCCGCCCGGGTCCGGCACCAGCTCGAGGCCGGACGCGGTCGCGACCTGTTCCAGGATCGCGGTAGCGGTCGCCCAGTCCTCCTCGGAGCCGATGAACTTGTCCTTCTTGGCCTCGTCGCGGGTGGAGAGCTCGAGGTAGAAGTCGTTCAGACCGAAGTCGCGCAGCACGCTGAGCATGAAGTCGAGCAGGTGCTTGACCTCGGCCGGCGCCTGCTCGGGCGTGCAGTAGGAGTGGCTGTCGTCCTGGGCGAAGCCGCGGACCCGGGTCAGGCCGTGGATGACACCCGACTTCTCGTAGCGGTAGACGCTGCCGAACTCGAACAGCCGCAGCGGCAGCTCGCGGTAGGAGCGCCCACGGCTGCTGAAGATCAGGTTGTGCATCGGGCAGTTCATCGCCTTCAGCTGGTAGTTCGCGCCCTCGAACTCCATCGGCGGGAACATGGTGTCCGCGTAGTGCGGCAGGTGGCCGCTGGTGTGGAACAGCCCGTCCTTGCTGATGTGCGGAGTGCCGACGTACGAGAAGCCCTCGTCGATGTGGCGCTGGCGGACGTAGTCCTCCATCTCGCGCTTGACGACACCGCCCTTGGGGTGGAAGACGGGCAGGCCGGAGCCGATCTCGTCGGGGAAGCTGAACAGGTCCAGCTCGCGACCGAGCTTGCGGTGGTCGCGGCGCTCGGCCTCCTCGAGCCGCTCCAGGTAGGCGTCCAGCTCCTCCTTGGTCGGCCAGGCGGTGCCGTAGATGCGCTGGAGCTGCTTGTTCTTCTCGTCGCCGCGCCAGTACGCCGCAGCGCTCCGCATCAGCTTGAACGCGGGGATCCGCTTCGTGGTGGGCAGGTGCGGCCCGCGGCAGAGGTCCTTCCACGCGACCTCGTTGTTGCGGTTGATGTTGTCGTAGATCGTGAGCTCACCGGCTCCGACCTCGGCGCTCGCACCCTCGGCCGCGTCGGCGGCGGAGCCCTTGAGGCCGATCAGCTCGACCTTGTAGGGCTCGTCGGCGAGCTCGACGAGGGCGTCCTCGTCGGTGGTGACGCGACGGGAGAACCGCTGGTTCTCCTTGATGATCTTGCGCATCGCGGTCTCGAGCTTGGCGAGGTCCTCGGGCACGAACGGGGTCTCGACGTCGAAGTCGTAGTAGAAGCCGTCGGTGATCGGCGGGCCGATGCCGAGCTTGGCCTCCGGGAAGACCTGCTGCACGGCCTGCGCCAGGACGTGCGCGGTGGAGTGGCGCAGGATGTTCAGCCCGTCGGGGCTCGCGATGTCCACCGCCTCGACGGTGTCGCCCTCGGCGAGCTCGTAGGAGAGGTCCTTGAGCGTCTCGCCCACGCGGGCGGCGATCACGTCGGGGGCGTCGGCGAACAGCTGCCAGGCCTTGGTGCCCGCCTCGACGCTGCGCTTCTCCTCTCCGGCTTCGGTGCGGACGAGGATGTCGAGGTCTGGCACGGCAGTCACCTTCACGTCGTACGGCGGCCCCTACGGCTGGGTCGCTCTCTTGCCGACGACTCTACCGAGAGGCGCCGTGCCTCCGCGCGCGGATAGCTGAGTTCGTCAGGCGGCGCAGGGCCTGCCCGCGCCGACCGCCCGCAGACCGGCGAGGTCGCCCGCGCCGTACCGGTGCGTCCGGCGGGTGGCGTCCGGGTACATGATCTCGGACCGCGACCCCACGTGCTCCAGGCCGACGACGTGACCGAGCTCGTGCAGCATGACCTGCCCCCAGTCGACGGCGCCGCTGGCGTGGAAGCCGTGACGCAGGTGGGCCGTGCGGTCGAGCACCATCTCGCCGTCGTCGTAGTAGCCGCCGAAGCCGGTGGTGCTGATCGCGCTGCCGACCTCGCTGCCGGACAGCGATGCGACCTGCCGCGGTGTCGCCCAGGAGATGAGGAGGTCGACGCCCGCGGACGGGGCGCCGCCGCGGAAGGCGATCTTGCGCGTAGTGCCGCGGTAGGAGAACTGCAGACCCGTCGCCGCCGACACCCGCCGGATCGCCGCCTTCACGGTCCGCAGCGAACCGGCGTACCCACCGGGCGTGAACTTCCAGGTGATCGTGCCGCAGGGATCCCAGTAGCGCTCGTCGGCGTACCGTCGGAACGTGGTCCTGCTCCCCTGCGGGACGTAGCCGGCGCTCACGTCGTAGCCCAGCTGCTCGTCGGACAGCGCTCCGGTCGCCGCGTCGGTGGACGAGACCCGCACCGTCCGGTCGCCGATCCACCAGGTCGGTACGGCGGCCCGGTAGCTGCCGTCCGCGCCGGCGACGACCGTGTCCAGGTGCTGCCACGTCCCGGCGCGACGCCATGCGAACGCGACGCGCGACCCCGGTGTCACCTCACCTGCGACCTCCATCGTCCCTCCCACCCGGACGACCCTGCGCGAGAGACGCGCGCTCAGCGGGACCGATGCGGAGGCCGGTGCCGGAGCCACGGTGAACGCGGAGGTGATCACCGCGAGCAGGACGGACAGGCGCAACCAGAACTTGTTCTCATTCATGACAGTGCGTAACGCTAACTGACAGCTAGCGATCTGCTAGCACGTTCGCCGTGTGATGCTACTCACCAGTAATATTCAGTCTCTCGTAGGCGCCATTCGGCCGGGCCCTGCGCCGGCAGAAAAACGAAAGTGCCCCGGAACCTCAGGTTCCGGGGCACTCTCTGGTGGTGGGCGATACTGGGTTTGAACCAGTGACCTCTTCCGTGTCAAGGAAGCGCGCTACCGCTGCGCCAATCGCCCTAGCTTGTTGAGTTGTTACGAGGTGGGTACGGGATTTGAACCCGTGTACACGGATTTGCAGTCCGTTGCCTCGCCTCTCGGCCAACCCACCGCGGTGGTCACGATCTGGCCGGGGTCAGCCAGTGGTCTGACCACTCCGAGCGGACGACGAGACTCGAACTCGCGACCCCGACCTTGGCAAGGTCGTGCTCTACCAACTGAGCTACGTCCGCATTGCAGCCGATCACGTTCCGTTTCCGGCCCGTTCCCTGCTGCGTCGAGAACATTAGCCGATCCCCCAGATGCCGCCAAAACGGGGTCCACTTCGGTGCGTCGCGCCGGCTGGGCAGCCCTAGAGTTCAGCCATGCGTGCGTGGGTGAACGGGAGTCTGCTGGCCGATCCGACGAGTCCCGCGGTGCCCGTGACGGACCACGGGCTGACCGTCGGCGACGCGGTCTTCGAAGCCGTCAAGGTCATCGACGGACAGCCCTTCGCCCTCGACCGCCACCTGGCCCGCCTCGAGCGGTCCGCCACCGGCCTCGGGCTCGTCGGCCTCGACCTCGACGAGGTACGCCGAGGGGTCGCGGACGTGCTCGCGGAGGAAGCGCTCCCCCTCGGCCGACTGCGCATCACCGTCACCGGCGGCAACGCGCCGCTCGGATCGGGCCGCGGCGACTCTCCGCTCACCACGGTCGTGGTCGCGGCACCGATGGCGGCCGCCGCCGAGTCCACGGCCGTGGTGACCGTCCCGTGGCCGCGCAACGAGCGGAGCCCGCTGGCCGGCCTGAAAACCACGTCGTACGGCGAGAACGTGGTGGCCCTCGCCCGCGCGACCGAGCGCGGCGCCAGCGAGGCGATCTTCACCAACCTGGCCGGCAACCTCTGCGAGGGCACCGGCTCCAACGTCTTCTACGTCGTCGACGGCGAGCTGCGCACCCCGACACTGGCCAGCGGGTGCCTCGCCGGCGTCACCCGCGACCTGGTCCTCGAGTGGTTCGGCGGCCGTGAGGTCGACGAGCCGACCGAGGTCTGCGCGAATGCTGACGAGGTCTTCCTGGTGTCCACCACACGCGACGTGCAGGGCGTCCACCGCTGGGACGAGCGCGATCTCCCGGCGCCCGGACCGGTCACCCGGGAGGCGATGGCCGCCTGGCGGGCGAACGAGCCGTCACTCCTCCACCCACCGATGTGAACTGGCGGCGAACGATGCGTTAGAGTCGCCACCGCGCGGGTGATTGGCGCAGTGGTAGCGCGCTTCGTTCACACCGAAGAGGTCACTGGTTCGAACCCAGTATCACCCACCGAGCAGAAAACATCCCCTGACCTGCGGAGACGCGGATCTGGGGATGTTTCGTTTCCGCTGTTTGCCTACATATTGCCTACAAGATCTGCCGCCGCGCACCGGACGACGAACGCGATCAGGCCTGGCAGAACCGGTGCGAGTCGGTATTCCGGCCTGTCAACCTTCGAGGTGAGCGGGCCAACTCGGCAGCCCACTGGCAGCGGCAACAACCAGTCGACGCAGTTGTGTCGCTCCTTCATGCGATGCTGTCGGCATGCAGGTGATCTACACCGATCTTGACAGTGGTTGGCAGATGGTTCGCGAGGGCACAACGTTGCGGGAGGTGCGGGACAATGGCGACGAGACCTTCATCTTGAGCAACCTCGCACCCCTCGAGACCGTCGAGTACCACGGCTCAGAAGTGGACAAACGAACTGGCGGCCAGTACTTGGTTTTGTCGATCAACGGCGCCTACCCCAACGACGTTGTCGAGTGCGAGTCATTCAGAATCATCGCCTGAGACCAGCTTCTTCTTCCGAGCAGGCAACGATGACGGTTTCCCATGGCAGGCAAGGTCTCGGTCAGTGTGGCCGCCCGTCGAGCCACTCGAGGCACCAACACGTGCCGTGACCGCTACCGAGCACCGAAGGCCTTCGCCGAGCGGCCCGAACTAGTGCCGCGCGACGTGAATAACTAGATGGCTGGTGTTCTGAAATGACGGGGCCATGGCCAACTGTCCTGCCCCTACTCTCACGCTTTGATGGAGATCGGGAGGAGCTGGAACGCTGGACCCGTTCGGACAGGGTCAGCGCTCGTTCGGCGAAACGGACGCGCATCGTGTTGCTGGCCGCCGACGGGGGACGAACACGCGGATCGCGGAGTTGACCGACTCCACGGTGACCACGGTGTGAATTGGCGCGGGCGCTATGGTCAGGACAGCGAAGCCCGCCTGCGGGGTAGCGTTAGGCACGGGCTTTAGCGCCGCCTGTCGTGAGGGTCGACTTCGTGGCGACCGAAGACGTCGATGCCACCTGAGGTCCACAGCACTACGTCGACAGAACCTCTTCGGGCCGTCGATGAGTCACGGCCGTTCCGTAGCCGTCGACGGTCGACTCCAGAAGCGCATCCAGGTCGCCGCCGTAGTTGGCCTGGGCCATCTGCCGCACCGCCGTCGCCAACGTGCCGCCCGCGATCAGGACCACCGGGTATTGATCGTCGATGATCTCGACCTGTGCCTGGCGCGAGAAGGAGCCCGTGGTGACGTACACGCCGATCCAGCCGCGCCGAAGTCGAGCCACGACCCGAGCGACCTGCTCCGGGGAAATCGACGAGGTGGGCGTGACGCACTTCGCCTGACCGAGGACGACCACCGGTGTGCTCGCGGCGAGTGACCCCATGTCGATCCTGCCGATGAAGTCCACGCCTCCATCTCCGGAGGACCGCGATAGCCACCCTTCCTTGTATCGAGCTCCCGATTCACGGAGTACCTCGGCGGCGACACGCGACGCCAGGAGCTCGAAAGCGTGCTTCCGCCCGTCGTAGAAGTCGTAAACCTGACGAAGCACGGCCGCCTCGGGGCTGCCGGGAATCGGCTGCTGATCCTTGCTGGACCGGACAGCGCTGGCCAGAACTCGGCGTCTGACGCCCGGAACTGCGACACGCCCCTGCTTTACCCAGCGAGCCCACGACTCGGGAGCATGACGGAGCGCTTGCTCAGCTGTCAGCTGCGGATCCCGTCTGTCGTCGATCCATCGCAGGTCGATGCCGTCGACTTCTCCACCTGAGACGACAGCGAGGTCGAGGGCGAGGTTGGGGAAGCTCCGTCCAGTCTCCGGATCCCGCTGAACGACGTGCTCGAGGCGTTCGATGATCGCCGCGCCGCAGAACTCGACGTGGCCCTTGACGATCGCCCGTCCTTCACGATGAACCGTGACACTCCGGAAAAGCAGCAGCGGCGGGGCGAGGAGGCGTTCGTCCCGGCTTGTTCCTGCATGGAGGCGAGCAGCCTCCAGGAGGAGCCGGTTGCCCTTGGTGGCCCCAGGAAGTCCGACGGTCCCGGGCTTGTGGTCGCCGAAGTACCGGACGTGTCCATGGTCGAGGTCGAACTCGTCGTGCCAAGGGTTGGTCTCGTGACCCGCCTTCCACGGACTCGATCGGATGGCGATGAGCGCTCGCCGGCCCCCGTCAGGTCCGATGACTTCGGCCGGCGAATTGATGCCCGCTTCGAGCATCACCATGGGACGGCCGAGATCACCCGGGCTCATGAGCCAGTGGTAGTTCAGGAATCCGTCATGCTCGACGTCTAGCTGGTTCGCCTTGCGGGCGTAGCGGAGCTCGTCGTGGATGTACAAGTGGCGTGGACTCGGGTCCCCCGAAGGCAGCGGCCATACGAACTCAACTCGTGTTCGATCCACCTGCCCCGCCTCTCGCTTCGCGCCAGTGGCACCACGCTACCGACGGATTGCGCGGGCATGCGGCAGAACCGGACGCTCGTCCGCAGTACTGCGGTCGGTTCGTGGACTGTGAACATGGGGCGGAGATGATTCCTCAATGTCATTCGACCCAACCGCTCCCGTGCTGGCGCTCATCATCGAGCCGGGTGATGAGGTCGCGTCGTTGCGACCGGTTGAAGCGAACGCGCCGGAGGCCATCGCGAGGATCGTCGAGGGCAATGTGGAAGCGGTTGAGATAGACGGCGGGGCCGTGCTGTGGCTGAACGAGGCGGGCAAGAGCCTCGGGCTCCCTACGAACCTGCTGGCGACCAAGATCGCTCACCGCCTCCACGCCGGCTTGTTCCCCGACGACACGATCAGCGGAAGAGCGCTCATCGTCGGCGAAGCTCCCGGACCGACCGGAGATCTCGTCAGCGGTGACCTTCCGCAGGCAACCCTGGACGCTCTCGGCATGGCGAGCGTTCGAGTGGCGTCGGGCTAAGACGCGTCTGCCTCATCGCGCGAACCCGCATCGCCGGTTCTGCGTTCTTGGACTGCGACGATGATCGCTTCGGCAATCTCGTGCGCCGATTCGTGCTCCCAGAATCGAAGCACCAGCCAGCCGCTCTCGCGGAGTCGCTCCGATGTGTCGACGTCTCGCTCGCGGTTGCTCTCGACCTTCTCTGCCCAGTAGCTCGCGTTGGCTTTCGCCACCGTGTGGTGGTCGGGACAGCCGTGCCAGAAACACCCGTCGATGAAAACCGCCACCTTGACCCGAGAGAAGACCAGATCGGCGCGACGGTTCAACGAGGCGACCGGACGGAGGTCGACCCGGTAGCGAAGTCCCCGGGCGTGCACGATGCGCCTGACCGCCATCTCGGGTGCGGTGTCGCGACCGCGATTGGCCTGCATCGATCGGCGCGTCGCTTGGGACGTGGCCCAAGATGAAGAATCGGGCATCGCGACGACCTCCTCCGAGTCCCGAATGTACGCCGTCGGCCCGCCATGGACGCCTGCCCGGACTCGCTCTCCACAGGAGCGCTCCCGCCACTCGCACTCGCCGCCGCCCGACCCTGACCATACGAACCATGAAGCCAGTCGACGCATCTCCCGAGCCGATTCCCACCCGTCACACTGATCACGCCACGGCGTTGCTACCGAGACTGTCGGCGGCAAAACGTAGGCTACGGTCCATGACCAATCCGACCGTGATCGACCTGTTCGCAGGGTGCGGGGGCATGACGGTCGGGTTCCACAGCGAGGGCTTCGAGCCGGTGCTCGCCGTCGAGTGGGATCGACACGCCGCTGCGACGTACGCCGCCAACTGGGGCGAGGATCATGTGATCGCCGGCGACATCGCCGCGGTCGAGAAGCGTCAGATTCCGCTCGCCGACCTGATGATCGGCGGCCCGCCATGCCAAGGTTTCTCCAACCTCGGTTTGAAGAAGCTGGACGACCCCAGAAACCAGCTGTGGCGCGAGTACATGCGCTTCATTCAGACGGCGAAGCCACAGGTGTTCGTCATCGAGAACGTCGACCGCTTCTCGAAGTCGCCGGAGTTCCAGATGCTCCTCGACGAAGTCGATCACGGCATCCTCAAGAACTACGAGATCTCGTTCGGCGTCCTCAACGCGGCCGACTACGGCGTGTCGCAGCGCCGACGTCGAACCATCGTCATCGGGTCGCGAGTCGGGAAGATCGAGCTTCCGGCAGCCACCCACGCACGCACTCCAGAAGCCGGATCCGGCCTCGCTCCATGGCGGACCGTCCGCGACGTCATCGAAGGTCTCCCGGCCCGCCCGGACTCGACAGAGCTGCCAGAGTCCGTGACCGAGTTCTTCAACGAACCAATGCCGGGGGTCTTCAAGGGACTCGACATCCACTTCCGTCGCAACCCGAACCAGCTGTCCCTCGACCGGTACTCGTTCGTGCCGCCCGGCGGTGGTCGATTCGACGTTCCTGTAGAACTCCTCCCCCGCTGCTGGCGAGAGAAGCCGACGGGAACGACCGATGTGATGGGACGGATGCGCTGGGACGCTCCGTCGCTGACGATCCGAACCGAGTTCTTCAAGCCTGAGAAGGGCGCCTACCTCCACCCGCAGTGGGTTCCCGGCCGCCAACGACGCGGAGACGACTCCAAGTACATCAAGGGCGACCCGAGGAAATCGGTCGACCGTGTGATCACGCACTACGAAGCGTCGCTGATCCAGGACTTCCCGAAGGACTACCTGTGGGTGGGCACGAAGACCGCCATCGCGAAGCAGATCGGAAACGCCGTTCCGTCGGGCCTCGCGCGTGCGATCGCGAAGCAGGTTCGTCCCTTCATCGCCTGATCAGCACACGGGCGGCGCGGCTGTCCTGACAGACTGCCGAGGTGACCCAGGACGCGCTGCCGCTGGACAACGAGCCCACCACGGCCAGCCAGGACTCCCGAGCGAGGGCGATCCGCCGGCGCCGCAACACGTTTCGGACCCACCCGGCGCCGACGGATCCGATGGGCAAAGTTCCGCGCGCATGGTCGCTCCGTGGAGGGCCGCAGCAGCCGGTGCCAACTGACCTCGCCGAGATCGTGGATTGGTTCGAGCAGGAGCCGGACGCCCGCGAGCGGTTCCGCTGGGCGCTCCGCGACTCTCTGGACGAGCTGCTCGACGGGCAACGAACGGGCCGCTGGGCATACCAGCACCTCTCGAAGACGGAGAAGACCTACCTCGGCACGGCAGTCGAGGTGAACTTGACGAAGGAGTTCGAGTTCGCGAACGGCGACGACCTCGACTGGCGCATCGCCGGCCGAGACGTCGACTGCAAGTTCTCGAAGGACATGGGTGGTTGGGAGATCCCCATGGAGATGTATCGCTGCGACGACCACGAGGACCGGCAGGGCAAGGCGAACCATCCGGCGCTCGTGGCATGGATGAACGACGACACGAGCCGATGGGCGGCAGGCCTGCTAACGATCACCGACGAACGCCTGCGGTGGCGGACCGACAAGACGACCGGGGACGTGCGGCGTGCCTACAACCGGGACAACAAGCGCCGCCTCGCCGACGCGGCGGCGGCAGACATCTACTGGCTGTGGGGCGGCCTTCAGGATGACCTGCCGCGCAACCTGCTTCTGCACATGGAACCCGCTGCCCGTGACCGGATCTTCTCGTTCCCGCGGTCGGGACAAGCCCGCGTGAACCAGTTGTTCCGCGAGGTCCAAGAGTCGATCGTCAGCAGGCAGATGGTGCTGACCGTGGCTCAGCAGGACGACGCCCCGAAGCGGGCGAGAGACGCGCGCCTGAAGCTCCAGAACGAAGGCCTCTTGGTCCTTGGGCACCAAGAGACCCACCCACGGGTTGCCGCCGCGCTGGGACTCCCCGTTCCCGTCAAGGGCGAGTGGATCGCTGTAAGGGTCGTGCCTGTCGAGCCGACAGACAGTCGCCCGTTCTTCAGCGCGGCCGAACAGCGCTGGGCGCGAGCCCAGCGTGAGGAGCCAGTGACTCCGGCTCCCAAGCTCGACATCGTCTGGACCTGAGACCTGATGCCAGTCGCCGTAGAGATTGGACGCCCGTCCGGCCGAACAACACGACCGCCGAACCCAAGAGCTTGACGGCATCCCAGGCCAACAGCAGCACCAGCAGGTGGAGAACTCCAGGCGCCCCTGCCTCGATAGCGAGATCTACCGCGCGAAGCGCGAGTAGGCAGCCCACCGCAAGACCGGCGTGAACCGTCGCGGCCCGCACGGTCGGCGCGGAGGCTCGCGCGTGCCGAAGAAGGCGATTCGTTGGGGCGTGGCGCTGAATGAAGCGGTGCACGACGATCACGGCCAAGACGACCGGGACGGAGATCAGAAGCAGCATCGATTCCTCCTCGATGGACTCGTCATCACCACGTGTACGCGTGACACAGATCAGCCGAGGGCGTGGCACAACATGCCTGTGGACGAACGGCGGGCGGGAGCATCTGTAGGACCTGGATGGCTCACCTCCGCGCGAATCGACGTTGTTCGAGTGGCGCGCCGCCGTCGCTCGCACGATGCGTGGAACTAGCCTTCGCGCATGCGGAGCCTGCGGATCATCGACCTATTCGCGGGGTGCGGGGGCCTGACTGCAGGCTTCCACGAGACCGGAAGGTACGAACCAGTTGCGGCGGTCGAATCCGATCGGCAGGCGGCTGCGACGTACGCCCAGAACTTCGGCGACCACGTCCACGTGGGAGACATCGCCGCCTGGGCTGCCGTCTCGATGCCACGAGCAGAGGTCGTAGTCGGCGGACCTCCGTGCCAGGGATTCTCTGCGCTTGGCCGACGCGATCCGAACGACCCGCGCAACAAGCTCTGGCGACACTATGTCGACGTACTCACTCGTGTTCGCCCGGCATTCTTCGTGATCGAGAATGTTCCGCAATTCCTTCATTCGGTTGAGTTCGATCGTCTGAGGCGCGAGACCTCGGCGCGCGGGAGGTTGGCTAAGTACGCACTCGAGCCCTTCGTTCTGAACGCCGCCGACTACGGCACGCCCCAGGCACGAAAGCGCGCCGTCGTTATCGGTCGTCCTCGAGAGCTGTCGCCTGTCGGCCCACCGCCGGTGGGGCAACAGCGCGTGTTGCGCGAAGCGTTCCCAGCTTGGTTGGACGCTCGTGTGGACGCCAACGACCTTCCAGTCAGGACGATCGAGTTTCGCGGTCAGGTCATGCCAGGACCGTTCAAACTCACGGACCTTCATTTCACTCGAGCGGTTCCGCCGCTTTCGATGGCTAGGTACCGAGCGATCCCGCCTGGCGGGAGCCGCTTCGACCTTCCCGACGAGCTACAGACGCCCGGTTGGCGCAAGCACACTCGAGGGGCGGGCGACGTTATGGGCCGGCTCGCGTGGAACAAGGCCGCGGTGACGATCCGGACGGAGTTCTTCAAACCTGAGAAGGGGCGGTTCCTTCATCCAACCGAGCATCGACCGTTGACGCACGCCGAAGCCGCCCTCATTCAAGGATTCCCGGAGTCCTTCGCGTGGTGTGGCACGAAGGCCGCGATCGCGCGGCAGATCGGCAACGCCGTTCCTGTGCCGCTCGCTAGGGCCATTGCCGAGCATCTCGCGAAATTCATCGCTATCTGACCCAAGGCACTGCCTTGCTGGAGCGGGACTTTTGTCGAAGCCACAGTTTCTGTCGGTGGTATCCCCTAGATTCGCAACGTCGGTCGACGGGCGGTTCAACCGGCTCGGGTGTCGTCTGACGATGGGGTTGCGGTGAAGGGTTGGGAGCGCGGGGCGGATGGCCTTGCCAAGGTTGTCTGGGAGCAAACCGACGTATGCCTCAAGGTCTACGCCGAAGACCCGAGCCGTGTGCTCCAGGACGCGAACAACGAGCGTCGAATCTCGGAGGGCGGGTACGCCACTCGACAGCTTGAGGAGCTCCTGCAGAACGCGGTCGACGCCGCGCGCAAGGGCGGCGAGCGGGTCGAGGTCCTTCTGACGAAGGACACCCTGTATGTCGCCAACGACGGTGAACCGTTCGACGAGCGCGGGCTTCGGTCGGTGATGGCGTCCGACATCTCGTCCAAGGACGACGACAAGATCGGGAAGTTCGGCATCGGTTTCAAGTCTGTTCTGGCGGTCTCGACCAGTCCCCGCGTCTTCAGCCGCACTGTCTCGTTCGGCTTCGACAAGGCCTGGGCCACCGAGACTCTGAAGGACGAGGGATACGAGTTCGCCCAGTACCCGACGATGCGCTTGGCTCGTTCACTCGACCCGATCGCGGAGGGCTCGGCGCGAGACGACAACCTCCGCGAACTCATGGAGTGGGCCAGCACAGTCGTCGTCGTGCCTCTCGCGGTCTCATACGAGACGATCTCGCGCCGGCTCTACGACTTCCCGGCGGAGTTCATCCTCTTCTCGCCGCACATCAAGCGCGCGCGGCTCAGGAACCTCGCCGAGTCGGACCCTGCTGCGAAGCAGGGAACCTCAGGTCGACCATCCGATCGATCGATCAGTCAAGAAGCGGTCACGGATGGCTCTGTGATCCTCAAGTCTGGCGGAGTATCGGCCCGTTGGGTCGTGAAGCGCGCGATGCACGTCCCCAGCAGCTCGGCTCGCCGAGAGGGC
Source organism: Nocardioides maradonensis (assembly GCF_054777115.1). Lineage (NCBI taxonomy): Bacteria > Bacillati > Actinomycetota > Actinomycetes > Propionibacteriales > Nocardioidaceae > Nocardioides > Nocardioides maradonensis. The sequence continues at coordinate 16,924 of NZ_BAAHAZ010000011.1, forward strand.
GGCCATGTTGCGTCCCGTCAGCAAGTGGAAGTTCAGTACGCCCTGCCGATCCCGCCGGGTTCCAGCCGCTTGGGCCGTTTCTGGGCCTACTTCCCCACCAACTTCGAGACCACGCTCACCGGGCTCATCAACGCTCCGTGGAAGCTGAGTGACGATCGGACCGGCCTCCTCGAGGGTGGGTTCAACATCGAGTTGCTCGAGAAGCTTCCACGGCTCGTGGGCCAAGCGCTGCAGATCCTCAGCGGCACGAACGATGCCGTCTCCGCCCTGGACGCGATGCCCGCACGAGGACTCGAATCCCGGAACTGGGTTGATCGGGAGATAAACGATCCGATCTTCAGGGAGCTTCGACGGGTGGCGTCCCTTCCTGACGGCACCAATACTCTCCGCCCGCCTGCCGACGTCAAGTGGATCGGCGACGCACCGACGGAATGGCTCGAGCACTGGGCGCGGATCAAGGACGCGCCTCTCGAGAAGTGGCTGCACCCCAACGCCTACTCGAGTCCCGAGCGTCGCAACAAGATCGTGCGATTGATGCAGCACGAGCGCGGATCGTCGGATGCTCCGACTCAGTCGGGCATCGACGAGTGGCTGGAGTCGCTCGTCGCCCCCGGGACCGTTGAGGCGTCTGCTGAGGCGATCCTTCTCGCCGCCAGGGTTGCGATGGACGCTGGAGCCTCGTCCGAGGTGAAAATCCGCAACGCCGCCGCCAGCGTTCGTAGCGCGAAGATCATCCGCCTTGAGAACGGCGAATTCCGTGCGCCCGCAAAGGGCCGAGTCTTCGTGCGTGTTCCTGGTGACACGACCTCCGACGTCGATTTCGTCGACCCCGCACTCGCGGCGCTGCCCGCGGTGCGCGAAGCGTTGAGCCAGCTCGGCATTGTCGTCATGGACAGGAGCGGAGAGCTACGCCGCTTACTCGCCGAGGCGAAGACCCCCGCGGCTCTAAAGTCGCCCGGCACCGTCTGGTCGGCCATCTGGGCTGTGCTTCGTGACCTGCCGCGTGACACTGCACTCCAGATTCTGCGTGAGGACCTCGGGCAAGACCTGCTGAGTCACATAAGAGTTCGGACTGCTGCTGGCACATGGCTGCCGATTCCGCAGGCGTTCCTAGCAGGCAGGATCATTCCGGCCGACGGAAGCCGGGATCGCGACCGTCTGATCGACCCGCACTTCCATGCGCAAGATGAAGATCTTCTGCACGAGTTGGACGCAGTCGACGCCCCCGTGTGGCGGATGCATGCGCCGACCGAGTCATGGTTCGCGGTGTACGAGGACGACATGCGCGAGGCATTCATCAACGCCCAGCCACGAGGTGGTAGCCGGCCGGATCTGACGAAGGTCCAGGTATCGGCCGGGACCGAGGGTGCACCTCCTCCGTGGCCGCTGACCCCGCTTCGGACGCTGAGCCCCGAGGGACTCGTCGCCGCGACCGAGCACCTGATGTCACGTCCCGTGAGCGCCGATTGGCGCGTGCAGCATTCGTCGAACGCCAGCTATGGCAGCTATAACGTTGTTCCGCCTGAGGTGTGGTTCCTACGGAAGCACGGGCTGCTTCGTACGGAGTTCGGGGTCCGACGTCCAAATTCCACACTGCTGGCCAGCGAGAACATCGACCCGTCGATCTTGCCCGCAGTCGATGTGTCGGATGCGTGGGCCAGAGCGCTGGGGATCGAACGCGACCTGGAGACGTTGAGCGCGGCGGACTGGCGCGAACTGAAAGCCGTTGCAGACACCTGGCGAGGTCCGGAAGACGACGAGCGTCGGACCGCGTTTTATGCCTGGTTGCCAGGACGCATCGAATGCGATTCGCTCGTCGTCAGGGTCGGCCGGCAACTCCAGTCAGTGGAGACGAAGAACATCGGTGTGACTGCCGAGGTTGCCGTGCACGAATCAATGGTGGAAGCCCAAATCCCCGTCTTGTTCGCCGCCGTGGCAGACGACGCCGAACGCTTCATTGAGACGTGGGGCATGCCCCGCGGCAAGGATCTCCTTCAGGAAGAGATCGTCGCTGAGACATCGGGTGAAGCCGTCTTCTTGACCGATATCTACCCGCCGTTGAAGCTTCGGCTCGATCCGGCCGACCAAGACCTCCGACTCCAACCGGTCTCCAGGCTCGTCAAGATGATCTCGACGCCCCGTGGGCAGGTAGCGTCGCCGATCCAAGCGCGCCGCGACGGTGACGCCATCCTGGTGACCGCCACCAGACCGACCGAGCAGATCGCTCAGGTCTCGGGTGTGCTCGGCCTCGGCATGGATGCGGCAGCCATTGCCAAGGTCCTGCAGCAGATGGAGCGAACCGCCACCAACAAGCTGCGGGCTGAGATCAAGAAGGCGAAGTCGGACGACGAGAAACTAGTCGTCGCCGTTGGTGTCGACGCGCTCCGCAGGTGTGTGCCTGCTCAGGCGCTCGAAGTTCTCGATGGCGCGACCGGTGGAGCGAGTCCTACCGACGTCGCTTCGTTGGCGCGCTCTGTGCATGGCGTCGCCATTCTCAAGCAGCTCCGTCCCGCCCTCGAAGAACGCGGTCTCGAGCCGCCACGCGAGTGGACGGGACGGCATCGCACCCGCCAATGGGTCCACGACCACGGATTTCCCTCCGACTGGGCGGGCTTCCCTGGGAGCAGCCGCGCTGCGGTGGAGGTAATCGACGGGCCTGCGATTCTCAGCCCCTTGCACGACTATCAAGACTTCGTCACCGATCGCATCAAGAGCATGCTCCGAGGCGTGGGGAACGAGCGCGGGATGGTGTCCCTGCCCACGGGCGCGGGCAAGACGCGCGTCACGGTGCAGGCGCTTGTGAATGCAGTTAGGGAGGGTGACGTCCCTGCGAGCGTCCCTCAGATCTGGATCGCCCAGACCGACGAGCTTTGCGAGCAGGCTGCTGAGACCTGGACCTACGTGTGGAGAGCCATCGGGCCCCAGGTCCCGATGCGTCTCGGCCGCCTGTGGGCGAACAACGAAGTGCCCGAGGAACCCGGGACGTTCCAACTCGTCATCGCCACCGTGGACAAGCTCAATTCGCTGGTTTCGCGATCCAACGGCGAGTACGACTGGCTGAGGCAACCTTCGGTGATCGTCATTGACGAGGCTCACACGTCGATCGCCTCGTCCTACACGCGCGTGTTGGACTGGCTCGGGCGTGGCGCGCGACCGCGCAAGGGAGAGGTTCGCAAGCCTCTGATCGGTCTGACGGCAACGCCGTTCCGCGGCACCTCGGTCGACGAGACCGAACGGTTGGCGGGCAGGTACCTCGGGAACCGGCTGGACCGCGGTGCCTTCGTCAAGGAGGACCCCTACGAGGAGCTCCAGGACATGGGCGTGCTCGCTCAGGTCAAACACCGGATCCTCGATGGCAGCGACGCCGAGCTGACCGCATCCGACATCGCCGAGATCGAGAAGATGAAGCGACTGCCTCCGGCTGTGGCCGAGCGCCTCGGCGCAAACCTGACGCGGACGTTGAAGGTCGTCGATTCCATTGCGGCGCTCCCCGACGACTGGACGGTACTGGCGTTTGCGCCGTCTGTGGAGAACGCCCGAGTGCTCGCGGCGTTGCTCTCGCATCAAGGGATCCCAGCCGTTTCAGTCTCTGCGGACACCGAGACGGCGGCACGACGCCACTACGTGGAGGAGTTCAAGGCAGGGCGCATCAGGGTTCTGACGAACTTCAACGTTCTGACGCAGGGCTTCGACGCACCCAAGGTCCAAGCCGTCTACGTCGCGCGGCCGACCTTCAGCCCGAACGTCTACCAGCAGATGATCGGTCGCGGGCTTCGCGGTCCCAAGAACGGCGGTTCGGAGGAAGTGCTGATCGTGAACGTCCAGGACAACTTCCAGCAGTACGGCGATCTGCTCGCCTTTCGGGAGTTCGAGTACCTCTGGACCAAGCGATGACCGAGGTCTCGCTGGACGACAGCCAGCGCGCGACCGTCCAGATCGACCCAGAAGAACGCCAGATCGTGATAGCCGGCCCGGGCTCGGGCAAAACCGAGGTGGTGTCCGCACTCATCGAGCACCTCACGGAAGAGGAGGACGTCGATCATCTCGACGGACTCCTCGTGATCAGTTTCTCGAATGCCGCAGTCCACGCCGCGGAAAGCAGGCTGAGAGCCCACGGCGCCGCACCGGTGTCAGTCCAGACATTGGATTCGCTGGCTTCCTCCTTGCTGAGAGACCTTGCCACCGAAGACCACGAAGACTTGGACTTCGACGGCAGAGTCGTAGAAGCCACGCGGCTCTTGGAGATCGACGGATGGGAACGGATCAGCGACCTTCAGCATCTCATCGTCGACGAGGTCCAGGACGTTGTCGGGGTGCGCGCAGACTTCCTGCTGGCGATCATCGCGGCCATCCCGGCCGATGCAGGATTCAGCCTCCTGGGGGATCCGGCTCAGGGGATCTACGACTTTCAGCTTCGGCCGCCCGGCAGCGGCCGCGCGCCTGCTTCGACGACCACCGCGGCGCAACTCCTGGAATCGGTAACCGCGGCCCATGCCCCGGCGCTGCGCCAACTGACGGGTCAGTATCGCGCCGCGAGTCGCGATGCTCGGGCCGCCATGCGATTGCGCGACGCAGCCCTTCCCGACGGGGATGCAACAGAGATGGAGGACTTCTTCGCCGAGCTCGTTCACCTCGGCCGCCTCGAAGAAGCCGTCGATCTCCTTCGAGGCTGGTCAGGAACAACGGCGCTGCTCACATCGACAAACGGCCAGGCACTGGCGACGGCTGGCGTCCTTCGACGCCTCGGCATGGTTGTGGAGATCCGACGAAGCGCCCATCACCAGGTCGCTGCCGGGTGGATCGCGGCGACGTTGGGCGACTCGACGACCGACAGCGTCGGCAAAGCGGGCTTCGAAAAGCTGATCTCCGAGAGGCATCCAGACATCAATGCGGCCGACGCCTGGCGTGCCCTCAGAAGCCTCACCGACGCTCGCGGCACCGAGATCACGGTCAGCTCTATCGCCAACCGCCTGCGAGCCGGCCGCCGCCTCCTTCCCGACCTGACGCAGCGGCCCTCGGCGGACGTCGTGGTGTCGACCGTTCACCGGTCCAAGGGCCTCGAGTTCGACAACGTTGTCCTGCTCGACTTCCCCTCGCGGGGTCGCATCGCGGCTGATAGCGACGTGGACGGGGCTCGCCGCACCCAGTTCGTCGCGCTCAGCCGAGCGCGGAGCCACCTTGTCCGTGCGGACGGCCCCGATGATCGAGACCTCCGGCTGGCCACGAATCCTGGAACTCAGCGAGCTCGGTGGATCGTTGGCGGCCATAAGCCCTGGATGACGTTCGGCACCGAGATCGGCGTCGGCGACATCGAGCCGGTCTTCGACGATCCCGCGCCCAGCCAGGCGCAGATAGAGGCGGAAGTCGTGGCGGGCGCTGACTTGGATCTGCGGATCGATGTTGAGGCGTCGACCTTGGAGTTCCCGGTCTACGCGGTCATCCACAACGGGATGACGATCGCTCGCACATCTCGGACTTTCGGCGAGGATCTGGCCAGCCGCATCGGGACCCTCGAACGACGACGAGGCACGTGGCCGGGCCTCTACGGCGCTGAGGTCGAGGCCATCGCCACCTATGCATCAGATCCTCGGTCGGATTCGTCGTGGCGTCACGGCCTCTACCTCGCACCGATTGTCACCGGACTTCTCACCCTCGACTGGAACGGATCAACCGAATGAGCAAGCTCGACCCTTGGTACGAAGCCCGTGCTCGGATGGTCGACGCGGTCGTTGCCGACCTCTACGGCGCGGAGACGGACGATCGCCTGGACGAGGAGCCGCTGGAGCGATTCATTGTTGGAATCCTCCACCCCCGCACCGCCGACGGAGCGGCCGCGCCGGTCGAGGTCGCCGACGAGGAACCTGACAGCGAAGGCGGCACCGCCCCGGACGCAGACTTCGACCCAGGCGTGTCGTTCGCACACCTGCGTTACCCGTCGACGATGGGTTTGACCTTCGGCATGACCGCGGACGCTACCGGCTTCGAGGTCCAGGTCGTCGCCGATCGGTACGAACCGCTGGAGCAGCCGGCGGAAGGCGCGACCGAGACCACCGGGGTGGCAACTCGCGCATACGGCAAGCGGGTCACCGACTGGCGACGCGTTGCAGTCGGGCCAGTCATCGAGGCTTTCGAGCTGGGACCGGGTTCCGACACCAGGCAGGTCGCCGACGGCCTCGCATTGCGCATGGTGCAGCGCCCCGCAACCGACGGAGTCGTGAACGTGACGGTGGTGCTCGTCAACACACACAGCAAGCCGGAGAAGGGTCGGTCCGATGGCCTGTGCTGGTTCCGTCCCGCTCTTCGGGTGCGGGTCGTCGATGGGTCCCTAGCTGACCGGAGGCCCGACCGCGAGCTCGCTCACATGGACTCGGACGAGCGCAGCGGCGAGCTGCTCTACCGCAAGCAGCGGCACCTCGCGGTCGGGCACGGCGTTGCTGTCACCTGGGACGAGGGCGACGTCGTTTCGGAGGTGGCCACGACGTTCTTCCCCACACACGATCTGCAGCTAGCTCAGGCTGATCGCGACGACGTCCATGGGCTCGGAATGCCGAACCTCGCGTCGGCGGACGCCAACGCCGCGCTCGAACGTCTCGTTGCGCAGTACGAGTCGTGGATCGACGAGGAGGCCGAGAAGCTGCCTTCGCTGACGACGGCGCACGCCGATACCGCTCGCGGTCATTTGTCCGACGCCAGGGTGGCGGCCGCGCGCATGCGGCGCGGTATCGAGCTACTCCGCCGTGACGCGCACGCAGCCGAGGCATTCCGGGTCATGAACCTTGTGATGCAGCAGCAGCGCGCGCGGCAGGAAATGGTGCGGCGAGGTCTGACCGTTCCCCCGAGCGACGTCGTCGGCGCATGGCGGCCGTTCCAGATCGCGTTCATCCTCCAGAACCTCGAGGGAATCGCGGACCCGCATTCCCCGGATCGCGATCTCGCCGACCTGCTGTGGTTCCCGACCGGCGGCGGCAAGACCGAGGCGTACCTTGGCCTGATCGCGTTCACGCTAGTCCACCGACGGCTTCGCGGCGCAGGCGCGGACCGAAATGGCGCAGGGGTGGGCGTTCTGATGCGGTACACGCTCCGACTCCTGACTCTGCAGCAGTTCGAACGCGCCTCCGGCCTCATTTGCGCGCTGGAACACTGGCGGACCGGCGAGGCAGGACACGACGATTGGGAGCCGTTCTCCATCGGTCTGTGGGTCGGGCAGGGCGCGACACCCAACAAGACCGAAGACGCTGCGAAGGCGATCAGAAAGCGTCAAGGCGGCGAGGACCCCGGTGATCTCGGCGACCCGATTCAGTTGCTGCGGTGCCCGTGGTGCGGTTCCAGGCTCGGACCCGAGCACTACGAGGCGGATACGCGTCGAGACCGGGTAACCGTCCGTTGCCCGAACGCGACCTGCCGGTTTGCATCCGGTGACGGGTTGCCGGTGCACCTCGTCGATTCGCAGGTGTACGCGGTACGTCCCTCCTTGGTGATCGGGACGGTCGACAAGTTCGCGATGCTCGCTTGGCGCGAGCGAAGCGGCGCACTGTTCGGCTCGAGGCACGATGCGCCGCCGGACCTCATCGTTCAGGACGAGCTGCACCTGATCAGCGGCCCGCTCGGGACGCTCGTGGGACTGTACGAGACTGCGATCGACGAACTCGCCACAGATCCTCAGACACGCGCGCGCCCGAAGTTGGTTGCTTCGACTGCGACCATCCGGCGTGCCGCGGACCAGGTGAAGGCGGTCTTCGATCGTGATGCACGCCAGTTCCCGCCCCCCGGAGTGGACGCCGACGACTCCTTCTTCGCAGTCGACGCGGCACCGGATGTGAAAGGCACGAGGCAGTACGTCGGGCTCATGGCGCCAAGCGCGAGTCACGCCACGCTCCTGATCCGCACATACGCAGCCGCTCTCCAGGCCGCCAAGGATCTCGATGCGTCCGATGACGTCCGCGACGCCTACTGGACGATCTTGGGCTACTTCAACAGTCTGCGAGTGCTCGGCGCCGCGTACATCCAATCGATCGACGACGTTCGGGACAGGGTCAAGGTCGTTGCCCGCCGTGGAGGAACGGACCTGCGGGAGACGCGCGATCCACGCGAGCTGACGTCCCGAAAGAAGTCCAGCGAGATCCCTCAGGAACTGGACGCATTGCAGACAGCTTTCCCCGATCCCAACGCCCCGGACATCGTCCTTGCGACCAACATGATCTCGGTCGGTGTCGACGTCGATCGTCTCGGCCTGATGGCGGTGATGGGTCAGCCACAGACAACCTCGGAGTACATCCAGGCCACGAGTCGTGTCGGGCGCAGTCGCCCGGGTCTGGTGTTCACGCTGTACAACGCGTCGCGCTCGCGAGATCTGTCTCATTACGAGTCGTTCACGTCCTACCACCGCGCGCTCTACCGCCAAGTCGAGGCGACCGGTGCGACGCCGTTCGCTCCGAGGGCGCTCGATCGTGGACTTCACGGTCTTCTCGTCATCCTTGCCAGGCACCTGGTGTCGGGTGCGGCCGGAGACAAGGCAGTAGACGTGCCTGTCGACAGCGACGCTCTGGGCGACATGGCACAGGTGGTCATCACCCGCGCCCAGCGGGTGGACCCTGCCTCCACGGCAGACGTTCAAGAGGCCCTCGACTGCCTGATCGAGCACTGGCAAGTGGCCGTGGAGGAGTCCGACGTACTGCAATATCCACGCTGGGCTCAGCAGGGACCAGAGGTCAAGGGACTGATGATCCCAGCAGGCAGTTCGGGGATGGACTCGTCGACTGGTGAGCCCCTGGCCGAGATCTTCCCCCCAGCCGAGCCGCCGTGGCCGACGTTGATGTCCCTCCGGAACGTAGACCGGGAGAGCACTCTCAAGATCGTTTCCAACCGACAGACGAAGGCGGTGCGCAATGGCGACCACTGATCGCCCGAAGGCACGACAGAGCCAGCTCGTCACCACCTATGGCGTCGGGTCGCTGTACCCGGCCGGCGATGAGAGCTTCATGGTGTGCGGCACTGATGACTGGGACGAGAAGTGGTCTCCGTCAGTCGAAGAGCCGCGCCTCGCACGCTCTCTGGGGGTCCACTCGTTCAAGGCCCCTTCCAGCGGCAAACGAAGCGGCGATGTCCCGGTCGTGCGCTTCCCGCTCTTCCACTACTGCCCGGAATGCCGGCGCCTGGACCGCTTCTGGGCCTTCGACGCCAGGAAGATGGAGTGTCCAGACTGCACCCGCGATCTAACCCCTTCACGCTTCGTGGCGTGCTGCGAAAACGGCCACATCGAGGACTTCCCCTACTTCCAGTGGGTCCACCGCGGCGCCGACACCTCCGGTAGCGACCACACGATGCGCCTTGAGTCCCGTGGAGCCTCGTCTTCGCTTGCAGACATCGTCGTCCGGTGCTCGTGCGGTGTTCCGGCCCACGACCTCGACGGATCCTTCAATCGAAACGCCCTCACCGAGATCAAACGATGCGGAGGCAAGCGCCCCTGGCTCCCCGGTGCCCCCGACGAGATCTGCGACAAGCCGCTGCGCGCCCTCCAGCGCGGATCGTCCAACGTCTGGTTCGGCGCCGTTCGCTCGTCCATCTCCATTCCTCCGTGGTCGAGCCCGAACGCTCAGTTCGTGACCAAACACTGGACGGTCCTCGAGCACCTCCCCGAAGACGCGCTGCGCGCCGCACTCCCCGGGATGATCGCTGGCCGAAGCGGCCACTCTGTGGATGGAATCATCGAAGTCGTTCGCGGACGGAAGGGGCTCCAATCCGGAACGCAGCCGACGGACAAGGACCTCCGTGAGGAGGAGTACCGGGCGTTGATCGACGGAAACGACGGCGGCGCACTGGACACATTCCAGTGCGTGCCCGTCGACGTCGACGCCCGGCTTCGCGGAATCGTCCGTCAAGTGTCAAGGGCGACGAGACTGCGCGAGGTGCGAGCGCTCCAGGGCTTCTCGCGGGTCACCCCGATGCCAACCGACACCACGAGCCCCCGTCTCGCGCCGCTGAGCGCCACGCCGCTCTACTGGCTCCCAGCGACCGAGGTCCTCGGTGAGGGGATCTTCGTCAGGCTGGACGAGGACGCTGTCGCTGGATGGGAGCGAACGAAGCTGGCCGAACGGCGCCACGGAATGCTGAGCCAGTCGCTACGGCAGCGCGCGACCGAGTCCGGCGCACCCGTCGTCGAGGCGCCCTCGGCACGCTTCGTCGCAATCCACTCCTTTGCTCACGCGCTGCTCCAAGAGCTGAGTCTGGATGCCGGGTATCCCATCGGATCACTGCGGGAACGGGTCTACGCGGAACCGGGCCAGTCCGGTCTTCTCATCTACACCGCCTCGTCTGATGCTGCGGGCAGCCTCGGAGGACTCGCGGCGCTGGCAGCGGAGAAGCGGTTGGCTGACTCCGTGACCGCGGCATTGAGCCGGGCGAGCTGGTGTTCCAACGACCCGGTCTGCTGTGAGTCCGGCCCCTCCGGCAGCGACGGACTCAACTTGGCCGCGTGCCATGCATGCCTCTTGCTTCCCGAAACCAGCTGCGAGCACCGAAACATCTACCTCGACAGGGTGTCGATCATCGGTGAAGCCGTCGGCTCGAACGATGGGCTGTTCAGCGGCTTGAACGCCTGACGAGCACTTGCGGACCGCATCGCAGCCTGGGCACATTGTCGCTCGGTCTCCTGCGCGTCGCACCACGACCCTCCACCGAGCGGCGCATCCGACGTGACCTGGTACCGCTCGCGATACGCGGCGATTGTCGTCGCAACCGCCTGCCATTCCGTCCGAGCACCGGGGTCAGCCGGGAACTCGCCAAGACGCTGCGTCCAGCGCTCGCGTGACGCGACCGCCTCCGTCGCCAGGGCGAGGGCCCTTGACTCGATGAGCTGAACCCGCTCCTCGAGTGCCTGGCGGTCCTCTACCCTCATCTCCCCCAACGGCAAGGGGATGAGTCCGGCGATCAGGCACGGTCGGAGCCGGCAGCCACGCGGCCTACCGGAAGCTGCCTTCTCGACGCGGTAGCGAAGTACGGCTGCGATGTCGGCGGCGTCGTCGAGTCCATGCTGACCGACGACGCGGGGCACCAGCGTCTCGAGGTCGTGGTGGTAGGCCTCGGCTCGGCGGAGTGAAGCGGTCAGCGGCCCGAACGCAGCGGATTCGAGCACCGCGGCGTGCTGTTCGGCCGACAGCCCGGACCGTGCGAGCAGGTCGGCGAACCGATCATGCTGGGCGTCGGCCGCGATTGTCTCCAGCTCGGCGGCCAGGCGGTCGATGCCGCCGTGCAGCTCGAACTCGGCCTCCATCGTCTGGAGGGCGCCCATGCCGGCACCGCTGTGCTGGAGGACGCCGAAGAGCACCGTTCGCGCTGTGACGTCATCCGGCTCGGGTGTCGTGTGACTGTCGTCGGGCTGGTCGAGCGCGACGTACGCGATGTTCGACTCGCGGCCGCGGCTCATCGAGACGTACAGGTTCTCCCGCGTCGTGCCCGGCGTGACGACGACATGGGATGTGTCGACGGTGACGCCTTGAGCACGGTGGGCGGTGACGGCGTAGCCGAGGTCGAGGTGCTCCCTCACGTAGTCGCGAGGCAGCACCGCTTTGCCCCGTCGGCGCGGGTCGACACGGTCGACGACCACGGAACCATCGGGCCTGATGTCGGCGATTCGCCAGCGGTCGCCGTTCTTCACCCAGCCGCCGGCCGACGTGTGGAGCGTCCGGTCGTTGCGGCGGGTGATCACCATGTCGCCGATGGAGGCGCGACTGCCGTCGCCGAGTTCGCTCTCATGGCCGTCCGCTGCGCCATCGAGCAGGAGTCGTTCTGCACGTGCCCGTTCGTTGAGCGCGCGAACGGCGTGCGACGACTCGGTCACGAGGATGCTGGCCTTGCCTGCTTTCGTGTCAGTCCGCCATCCCTCGTACGCCTGGTCGAGCATCTCGTCCGTGAGTCCTTCGCGGATTCGCTTCTGTCTCGCGTAGGTCGAGATGATCTCGACCTCGCCGCGGCGCAATGCCAGCGAGGCGTGCTTCTCCCACGCGTTCGTGAACCGGTGGATCTCGGTGAGCTCGGGTGCGTCCGTTCGCCTGTCCACGAGCATCGAGAAGGCGCCGCCGGCTTCGACGGAATGCAGTTGATACGGGTCGCCGACGAGCAGCACCTTCGCGCCGGCGGACTCAGCGATGTCGGTAATCCGGTCGAGGGTGGCTGTGCTGGCCAGGGTCGCCTCGTCGACGATCACGAGCTGGCCCGCGCGGAGGTTCGTGCGCCTGAGGTCGAACTCGGTCAGCCACTTCGCGGTGTTGTCGCAGGCGATGCCCAAGTCGTCAGCCAAGGCCTGAGCCGCGGCGGCCGAGGGCGCGAGCCCGAGGACACTCTCGCGCCCGTGCTCGGTGATCCACACCGAACGAAGCGCACGCATGGCGGTCGTCTTGCCCGCGCCCGCCGGCCCGACCAGGAGGTCGAGCTTCCGCCCGAATGTCGTGATGCTCTCCAGCGCGGTCCGCTGCTGTGTGCTGAGGCGTCCCTTCGAGTGGGCAAGCACGCGTGCGGTGACGGTCGAGCGCACCGTTGGCGCTCCGCTGGCCTCGGAGCGCGCCAACAGCCGCTCCTCCGCTTCGATGATCGACGTGGATGAGTACTTCACCGAGTGCCGCGGGCGAAACACACTGGTTCCGTCCTCACGCTGGAAGCGGGCGGGGCTCAGTGCCAGCTCCGGCGGGGTGAGGGCTACCGACTGGGCCTGGGCCGCGTCGACGACCATCGCGATGGCCGCCTCGCGGTCACCTGTAGTCGCGAAGCGGAGATCCATGGTCTGCTTCGACGCCTCTGCCATGAGGTTCCAGTGATTCCAGACGGACCGCTTGACGCTCACCGCACCGACGACGTCCGCGGCGATCGCTTCGACCGCTTGGAGGGGTACGTCGGCGATTCGCAACGGCATGGCGCCTGCACCCAGCAGCGTCGAAGCCCAGGCCGTGGCATCGCAGCCGACTCGCTCTGAGGCACGCCGACGCCACTCGGCAGTGAGATCGACGAGCGAACGGATCTGCTTCGGCGGACGCGTCGCGAGCGTCGCGTGGGCACGGAGCTCCAGGATGACCTTGGCGGAGGGTTGCCGGCCGTGGCGTGCGACGTACTCCGCGATCAGCTCGTCCTTCTTCATCTCGATCTGCCGGGTGCGGCTCGAGAACTCAGCGATCAACTCGTCGCTGACCCCGGCGATCTCCCATCGCGGGTTCCTCTCCGCTCCCCGCTGGCGAATCTCCCACTCGACGCCGAGCTCGCGGGCGAGCCGGTCGGCGAGCAGAGCGTTGTAGTGCTCCGAGAGCCCGGTCCTCGATGCGAAGACCGGCCGGCCGTCGAGGCTTCGCCAGCGCCCGTCCATCTGAGTGAGGACCTTGTTCGAGACGACGACGTGGGTGTGCAGCTGAGGGTCGCCGGCGCGGGAGTCGAAGTGGTCGAAGGCCACGGCCGCGACCCCGGCGACGCTGACCTGTGCGACGGCGCCGTCACTGTCCGAGATGCCCGCTCGAGTCGCCGCGATCTCGCGCTCGAAGAACTCGAGGACGTCGCCGACAGCGGCGTGGTGTGCGGCGATGATCCGCTCCTGGGTCCCTGCGTCGGCGACGCCCCAGAGCACCGACACAGACTTGGGAACGCTGAAGGTGAGGTCGAACCCCGCGACGGCATGACGCATGCCGAGAGCCGTCTCCTCAGCCTCGATGCGTGCAGTCTCGGCGGCGCAGTCCTCCTGGGTCATCTCGGGATCCAGCGCAGCGACGCGCTCACCGATCCGGTCGGCCAAGCGCTTGTACGTCGGGAACGCGCGACCGAGCTGCTCGCCGGTGATCGGATCGCGGTCCATGCCGATGAGCAGCGCTAGCTGGTCCTCGGTCACCTCCAAGCCGGGCACGATCTGCCCCTCGCCGAAGGCGCTCACTCCTGAGCCCATCCACCGGCCGGGCGGCGTGCCCACATCCGAGTAGTAGCGCGTGAGCGGCGTCGACAGAGAGCGGCTGCCGTCACCCACGGCGACGCTGCGCAGCAGGTACTGGTAGCCGATGCCCGCGGACATCCTGCGCATCGAGACCGTCACGGCCACGTCCGTTCCACAGTCCTCAGGTACGCGCGTTCATCCACAGCCCCCTCGATCTGCACACCGTGTGAGCTCGAGATGGGGTGGGGTGGAGGAGGAAGAAAGAGGAGCAGGGGTGAGGAGTGGTGGCGAGCGGTGGAGAGGAGAGGAGTGCGGGCGGAGAAGGAGGGAGTGAGGAGGAGACGGAGGAAGGGCGGTGGGAGACGCCGAGCACCTGTCCCCTGAAGCGCCTGTGAATCGGCTGGCGCTTCCCGGCGCAATCAGGTTTAGGCTGAGCGCAGACGATGTACGCACCGCCCGCGGATGTGACTCGTCTGCCTTCGAGCCGAGTGGCACGAAGGAGCAGGAACCGCAGATGACGAAGCGACTCGGGCTGATCTCGTCGGCGACCGGCATTCTTTTGCTGGCCGTGCTCTCGGCGTGCGGCAGCAACGCCGCGAGTCCGTCGCCCACGGATGCGACCCCAACCTCGAGGCCGACGGCTCCGACAACGAGCGCCACGCCGATGTCGCCCTCAGCCCGAGCGAGCTATGACGCTGCGGCCGCAGTCAGGACGTATTACTCCGTTCTCGACGAGCTCGGCCGCGATCCGAAGAGCAGCCTGTCGAAGCTCAGCACCGTTGCGACGAGTACTCAGCTGAGCGCGATGCGCACCGTGCTCCGAGAGCAGCACGCACGCCATGAACGGCAGACCGGCTCTTTGATCATCGCCGACACGAAGGTCCAGTCGGTGAGCCTGGACAACTCGGATCCCTCGGCCGGCCAGGTCCCCGCAGTCGTCATCGACGTCTGCTGGGACGTCAGCGATGTCGACGTACTCAATTCGATTGGGACGTCGATCATCTCCAGGAGCCGCCCGAACCGTGGCTGGACTCGGTTGACCGTCGCAAACTACACGTACGTCGCCGATCCTCACGGCGGCTGGCGCGTCGCGTCCGGTCAGGACCTCAAGCAGGCGCCATGCGCGGAATCCTGATTCGCCTCGCGGCGGCCACGCTCCTCTACCTTGGCCTGAGCGCGCTCGCGCCACCTTCGTCGTACGCCGGAGGTGGCGGCGGAACAACGTGCACCCAAACCAACCCGTACACCGGCCTGTGCGTCACCACCGTCGAGGTTCCGGGCCAGCCAGGCAGTCCAGGGACGCCGAACGGCGGTCCGCAGGACACGGGTTCCGGCGCGGCCTGTTACTGGGATGGCACCTCGCAGGGGATCTCGAACCCTCCGCCCGGACCGGTCCCCTGCAAGACGACGAGGGGCTACTGGTCGAACAGCTATCACTGCTACATCAGCGCGGTCACTCCCCAGCCGCTCGCGGGCGATCCCGCCTGGCAGGGGCACCAGCCCGGCGATGGCGCGGTCTACAACTGCAGCCAGCCGCAGACCGGCATCCTGATCATGATCTGGGCGCCGAACCCGCCCCCGAACTCGGGCACCGGGCCGACTCCCCGCGAGGTCGCGCAGATCGCGGTCAAGCAGATGGGGCTGACGTCCATAGACATCGGCATCGCTCCCAAGCCCGGCCCCGGCAGCATCGGGCTGGTCGGGATGCCAGTGTGGATGTGGGCGGCGAACCCCAGCGACCACAGCGTCGGGCCGATCACCTCCAGCGCGAGCGCCGGCGGCATGACGGTCACGGCGACGGCGAAACTGTTGGACGTCACCTGGGATATGGGCGACGGCAGCCAGATCGTCTGCAAGACGGCGGGCACGCCGTACAAGCCGGAGTACGGGCGCAAGGACTCGCCTGACTGCGGCTACACCTACGAGCTGTCGAGCGCGCGTGAGCCGAGTCAGGCCTACACGGTCAGCGCCACCTCGAGTTGGGTCATCACCTGGGCGGGGGCCGGACAGACCGGCACGATCCGCCTCAACGGCCTGACCCGCTCGGCCCAGATCCGGATCGGTGAGGCGCAGGTGCTCGTGGACTAACGAGCGCTGCGGGAGGGACGACGATGACCACGACTGCCCGAGAGGACCGGAAGCCCGGCCCCCACATCAGCGCGCCGGAACCGGCCCCTGCAACTCCCCCGGTCAAGCTCCGACGGCGCCCAGCATTGGTCGTCATCGCGGTCGTGATCACAGCGCTCGGATGCCTGCTCGGTGCGTGGGCATGGAGCGCGACAACCAACACCGAGGAGGTCCTCGCCGCCACGCACACGATCCATCGCGGAGAGGTGATCCAGGCCGGTGACGTCCAGCGGATCCGGATCAGCGGGGATCCGGCTCTCACCCCACTGCCTGCCTCGGCGTACGACAGCGTGATCGGCCACCGTGCAGCGCTCGACATCTCCGCCGGCGGACTCCTCACGCCGGACTCGACGAGCACCGCACCGATACCGCCGAAAGGCCAGTCGGTCGTCGGGATCTCACTCACGCCGGCGCAGGTACCGGCCCTACCGATGCGTGGTGGCGACAAGGTTCGCATCATCGTCACACCAGGCGACAGCGGTGCCACGGCCGCAGGCGCAACACCGTTCACGCCGGCCGTTGTGGTCGACACTGCGTTGGATGACACAACCGGCAACACAGTCGTCAACGTCCTGGTGCCGTACGCCGACGCGAGCGTCCTCGCCGCCCGCGCGGCGACCGGGCACGTCGCCCTCGTCCTCGACTCCCAGGATCAGTGATGGCCGTCATCTGCCTGACCTCGGCCTCGGGATCGCCAGGTGTCACCACCACCTCGGTCGGGTTGGCGTTCTGCTGGCCGCGTCCGGTGCTTCTCGTCGAAGCCGACCCGACAGGCGGATCAGGGATCCTCGCAGGGTTCTTGAAAGGCACGGAGCCCTATGACGCCGGCCTGCTCGAGCTCGCACTGTCACCGCTGGGCGTGGCCGATGCCCTGCGCGACGTCGTACGACGACTCAGTCCCACCGTCTCCCTCGTCGCTGGGACGAGGACGCACGCGCAGGCACCCGCGCTGCGCGACATATGGGAGCCGCTGGCCACCGCGCTCGCCGATCTCGAGGGCAATGGGCAGGACGTAATCGTCGACGCGGGCCGGCTCGGCCTGACCGGATCACCGCAGGCACTCCTGGAGTCCGCGGACCTGACCTTGCTGATGACCCGCGCGACATTGCCGTCGATCTCAGCAGCCCGGTCGTGGGCCGACGCCGTTCGGCAGCCCGCCAAGGGGTGGCGGCACCCCGGCCTGCTGCTGGTCGCCGAAGGCCGGCCGTACCGGGACTCCGAGGTGTCCAAGGTCCTCGGCATGCCGGTGGTGGCTGATCTCCCGGACGATCCCGAGGCCGCAGCGGTCTACCACCGGGGCGGGGCTCCGCCGCGACACTTCGAGTCCGGGCCCTACGTGCGCGCCCTCCAGGGCGCGGTCCAGTCGATCCAGGCAAAGGTCGCCCGCGGCCGGTTCGCCCTGGTCGAGGAGGCGACACGATGACCGAGGCGTGGCGCTACATGAACGAGTACGGCGAGCTGTCGAACCTGCCGCTCTTCACCCAGCCACCCGGTACAGCAGCGCCGACGCCCCGGCCGCTCGGCGCGACGGTCACGGCACCGCCGACAGCCAGCAACGAGGTCGACTGGTCACTCGTCGCCGCGCTGCGTGCCCAGGCTTCCGAGCAGTTGAGCCAGACGCTCGTCTCGGACCGTGCCCGGATCGACCGGGACGCCCAGCAGGAGCTCGGCCGCTCGATCGTCCTGGACCTGATCGAGTCGGCCATGGCCGATGCCGCCAACGCCGGCGAGCGCACATGGAGCACCGCTCGACAACAGGCGACCGCTCAGGCGGTCTTCGACTCACTGTTTCGGCTCGGCCGTCTTCAACCGTTGGTCGATGACGACCGAATCGAGAACATCATCATCGTCGGCTACGACCGGGTCCGGCTCGAGCTGATCGACGGCACCGTGGTCGAGGGGCCGCCGGTGGCGGACTCCGACCAGGAACTGATCGACTTCCTGGTCTTCCTCGCGTCCCGCAGCGAGGTCAACGCCCGCTCGTTCTCAGAGGCCCAGCCGCGCCTGCACCTACGACTCGACGGCGGCGCCCGCCTCGCGGCTGCGGCATGGGTGACGCCGCGGCCCTCGGTCGTGATTCGACGACACCGGCTGATGCACGTCACGCTCGATGACCTGGTGGCGCGGGAGATGATGACGCCGGTCGCGGCCTCCTTCCTGCGCGCCGCGGTTCGCGCCCGGAAGTCGATCGTGGTCGCCGGCGCCCAGGGTGCCGGGAAGACGACCCTGGTCCGTGCACTGTGTGCCGAGATCGACCAGATGGAGGCGATCGGCACCTTCGAGACCGAGTACGAGCTCCACCTGCACGAGGTCAGACCCGACCAGATCGTCCATGCCTGGGAAGCCCGTCCCGGATCTGGTGAGCGAGGCCCGGACGGACGTCAAGCGGGCGAGTTCACCCTCGATGAAGCGCTGGTGGACTCGTTCCGATTCAACCTCTCACGCCAGATCATCGGCGAGATCCGCGGCAAGGAGATCTGGGCGATGATCAAGGCGATGGAGTCCGGCACCGGGTCCATCTCCACCACCCATGCATCGGATGCCATTGCGGCGGTCCGCAAGCTGGTGACCTGCGCGATGGAGGCCGGGCCGCACATCACCCAAGGACTTGCGACGAGCAAGCTCGCCGCGACCGTCGATCTGATCGTCCAGCTCAGCATGGAGACCACACCCGTTCCCGGAGGTGCGCATCGGAGTCGCCGGGTCGCGGAGATCATCGCCCTGGCGCCCGGGGAGAAGGATCCCGGCTACGCAACGACACATGTGTTCAGTGCCGACGGCTCAGGGGTGGCCGTCCCCGATGTCCTGCCCGACGAGTACCGCGCGCTCGCACATCACGGGTTCGACCTGTCCGGCTACCTCCAGACCCGCCCACTGGGAGGTACGTCGTGACGCCCGTGCTTCCCGGCCTTGCCGGCGGACTGATCGCTGTCGGAATCCTCGGCATCGCCTTCGGGCTCCGACCCGTTCCCGTCACCCCGAAGAAGCCGAGCCGTCCCCGGCGCGTCGTCGACTCGCGGACGCGCCTGCTTCTCGTGATCGGCCTCGGCCTCGGCATCCTCGGCTGGCTCCTCACCGGCTGGATCCTGGCGCTCGCGATCGCCCCGATCGCGGTGATCGGCCTCCCGGTGCTGCTGTCGGCTCCCCCGGCCGCGACCCAGATCAACCGGCTCGAAGCCATGGAGGAATGGACCCGGTCCCTGGCCGGGGTGCTGACCGTCGGGATCGGACTGGAGCAGGCGCTCGTCACCACGCTGCGCTCAACCCCGGGGCCGATCAACCCGGAGGTGACCCGGCTCGTGAGCAGGCTCCGCGCCCGCTGGAACACCGAGACCGCGCTGCGGGCGTTCGCCGACGAGCTCGACGACGCGACCGGCGACCTGATCGCCGCCAACCTCATCCTCGCCGCACGCCGCCGGGGCGCCGGCCTGACCAGCGTCCTCGAAGGGCTGGCCGAGTCGGTCGCCGCCGACGTGCGCGCTCGACGTCAGGTCGAGGCCGACCGCGCCAAGCCGCGCGCCACCGCACGCTGGGTGACGGTCATCAGCGCCAGCGTCCTCGTCATACTCGCCCTGTCCGGCAGCTACGTGACGCCGTACGGGAGCCCGATCGGGCAGGTCATCCTCATCGTGCTGCTCTCGGCGTACGTCGCAACGCTCGTCTGGATGCGGCGGATGGCGACCGGCAAGCCGCTCCCCCGGTTCCTCGACCGGCGAACCGATCTCAGCCGCGTTTCAGGGGTCGCGCCATGATCTCCGGACTCCAAATGGCGATCGTGGCCGGTGGGCTCGTCGGACTCGGCCTCACGCTGCTACTCGTCCGCCTCCTACCCGCAGAGCCAGACCTGACCGACGCACTCGACCGCATCACCATCACCCGCAGCCGCGCCGCCACCGCCACCCAGACAGCGCGCACGGGCAAGGAGCGCATCGGCCTGTGGGGCCTGCGCGTCCTCCCGCCGGGCATCTGGGTCCGTACGCCGACGCGCGAGCTCGCGCTGCTACGCATCTCGACGGCCCAGTTCTACGGCGAGAAGCTGACCTTCGCTTGCCTCGGCCTCGTGATCCCACCCGGCCTCATCACGCTGTTCAACGCCCTAGGTCTGAGGGTTCCGCTGCAGATCCCGGCTCTCGCCTCGCTCGCCCTCGCCGCGGTCATGTTCTTCATCCCGAACTACAACGCCCACGACGACGCCCGGAAGGCACGGCTGGAGTTCGCCCGAGCCCTCGGCGCCTACATCGATCTGGTCGCACTCGAGCGCAACAACGGCATAGGTGTCCGACAGGCCATGGAAGCCGCTGCCGAGGTCGGCGACTCCTGGGTCTTCACCCGACTGTCCGAGGAGCTGACCCGATCCCGCTGGTCCGGCCTGCCACCCTGGGACGCCCTGCACACCTTGGCAACAGAGCTCGGACTGCCCGAGCTGGACGACTTCGCCGACATCATGCGCTTGGGCGGTGAGGAAGGAGCTGGCGTGTACGCCACCCTGCGCGCCCGCTCCGCCGCCATGCGTACCGCGATGCTCAACGGCGAGATCGCCCAGGCCAACGCCGTCGGCGAGCGCATGACCATCCCCGGATCCCTGCTCGGCGTCATCTTCATGGCCCTGCTCGTCGCCCCATCCCTGCTTCGCATGTTCACGGCCTCGTGACACGGAAGGACAACCCACCAGGAGGAACCCGGATGTTGAAAGCCCTCGTCCTGCTGCAGATCGCAGCACTCACCCTGCACGACCACACACGGAAGACGTCGCGCAGCGAACGCGGCTCTGTCACCACCGAGCATGTGCTCTGGGCGGTCGCGGTCATCGCGATCGTCGGCATCGTCGTCGCAGCCATCACCAGCTATGTCACGAAGCAGTCCGGCAACATCAAGTAGCCGCCAGTCCACGAGCGGTGGCCGCGTCGAACGGGGCTCGGTCTCGGTCGAGCTTGTCATCCTGCTGCCTGCCCTCTTCGCCCTCATGTTCCTGGGGATGCAGGCCGCGCTCTTCTACCACGCCCGTACGACGGCGATCGCCGCCGCGGCGGAAGGGGCCCGCGCAGCCGGAGGCGAACACGGACGCGATTCCGATGGCGCCGCCGCCGCCAACGCCTTCATCAACGAATCCGGAGGCGACGGCGTCCTCCAGAACACCTCGACCACGGTCTCTCGCACGGCAACTACCGCGACCGTGACGGTCACGGGATTCAGCCTCAGCGTCGTCCCTGGCTGGCATGTCCGCATCACCCAGTCGGCCACCCTGCCGGTCGAGCGCCTCTCCGCCCCCGCAGCGAGCGGTGCTCCGTGATGCACTCGGACGAGCGTGGCTCGGCGGCGATCGAAGCGGCGATCGGCGTACCCGCCTTCGCCCTCTTCCTCGGCCTCATCATCTTCGGCGGACGTACCGCGGACGCCCACGAGGCCCTCCAGTCCGCTGCCGCAGACGCCGCCCGCTCAGCCTCGATCGCGCGCGACGCACGGACGGCCACGACGGATGCCCGCGGCGCAGCCACCGCCAGCATCAGCAACCAACACATCGGCTGCACCCAGATCGACGTCACCGTCGACACCTCAGACTTCAACAAGGCTCCCGGCGTACCCGGAGCCGTCGCGGTCACCGTCTCGTGCCGCCTCAGCCTGTCGGATCTCGCTGTGCCAGGAATCCCCGGCTCGAGGACTTTCACGAGCACGATGTCCAGCCCGATCGACACCTGGCGTCAACGATGAGCCGCGCACTACGCCGCCGTGGGCAACGGGGTTCCATCACCGTGTGGCTGGCCCTGGCCAGCTTCGCGATGATCTTCCTGGTCGGCCTGGCCGTCGATCTCGGCGGGCAGGTGCACGCCCACGAACGCGCCCAGGACCTCGCCGCACAAGCCGCCCGCGCCGGCGGCGAGGAGGTGAACGGCGGCCCTGCCATCCAGGGCGCCGGCGTCTCGGTCAACCCCATCGCTGCCCGAGCGGCCGCCGAGCGCTATCTCGAACAGGCCGGAGTCCAGGGCACCGTCACGGTCACGAGCAGCAACACCATCACCGTGACCGTCCACGACACCTACGACCCGCAGTTCCTCGGCCTGATCGGCATCCATCACCTCAAGGTCACCGGCACCGCCAGCGCACACCTCATCCGCACCCTCGGAGGCAGCCAGCAATGAGCACACTCACCACCCGGAGCCGCGGCGTGGCAGCGATCCTCGCGCTCATCGCTTTCATGCTCGGCGTACCCGCGCTTCTGATCGCCATCGGCGCGATCCCCGACCTAGGCCCGTTCTCCTGGACGCGACTCACCTCACCGGACGACGGAACTCTCGCGTTGCAGGTGATCGCGGTCGTGTGCTGGATCGCCTGGGCTACCTTCACGTGCCAACTGATCGCTTCGATCGTCTCCCATGTTCGTGGCATGCGGGCTCCGCGCGTGCTCGGACTGGTCGTGCCCCAGCTCGCCGCCGATCGCCTCGTCGCAGCCGCGGCGCTGCTGTTCGTCGCCGTTCCGACAGCGACCGCACTCCTCCCGCAACCGAAAGCCGACGCAGCCGTCACCGCGACTCCCATGCCCGCTGCGCCGGTGGCTGCTGCGCCACAACCAACAGCACCCACCACGCACCACGTTGCGCCGCTCGAGCGCGAACCGACGACCGAGAGATACACCGTCAAACGCGGCGACAGCCTCTGGAAGATCGCCGATGAACGTTTCGGCGACGGCACCCGGTACGGAGAGATCGTCGCGCTCAACGAGCCAGCCCTCGGCGGGCGCCCCGACTTCCTCCTGCCGGGCACGGTCTTGAAAGTCCCCGTCGCGACACCGACAGAGGACGAGTACGTGGTGAAGCCCGGTGACACACTCTCCGAGATCAGCGAGCACGAGCTCGGCAACGCCGACGCGTACCCGGCGATCTTCAACGCCTCCCGCGGCACCGCCCAGGCCAACGGCGACCACCTGTCCGACCCGAACCTGATCCTTCCCGGCTGGCGACTCACCATCCCAGGGCCCGCCGAACCCGTCCCCCAGGCACCGCCCGACCACGTGGCGAGACCGCCCGAGCAGCGGCCTGCACTCCCGCCGACCGCGGATTCCTCATCGCCGACGGCGACCGAAACGACCGGCACACCGCACATGCAGGCGGACGACGGCCACTCGGACGCGCCGGCCTGGCTCCTCCCAGGCCTCGCCGGTACGGGCTCCATCTTCGGGGCAGCGTTCTGGATCGTCCTGCGAGCCCAACGCCGCACACAGATGCGCTGGCGCCGACCGGGCCGGATCATCGCACCGCCCTCACCCGAGCTGGTGCCGGCCGAGAAGACCGCCCGGGTCACGGCCACATCGCTCGCGCCACGCATCGAGAAGCTCGACGCCGCCCTGCAGTCACTCGACCCGACGAAGGTCCGGATCCTGACCGCGACGCTCACCGGCGAGGACATCGGCATCACACTCGCAGCGCCCGCCGACCTTGAACCGCCTTGGACAGGTTCAGATGTGACCTGGCGGATCGCACTCGCCGACGTACCAAAGAACCGCGAAGCGTTCCCTCCTTACCCGCTCCTCGTGAGCGCCGGCCAGGACCTCCACGGGGCGTTCGTGTTCCTCAACCTCGAGGAGCTCCGCGTCGTCAGCGTCACCGGCGACCCTGATCGCAAGGCGGCGTTCGCGCGCCATCTTGCCGCTGAGCTGGCGGTCAACCCGTGGTCGATCACCACTCACGTCGACGTCCTCGGCCTCGGCGCCGACCTCGCCTCGTTCCACCTCGGCCGCATCAGCACCCACCCGCCAGGCGACACCGCCTTCATCGCCACACTCGCCGCACATGTCAGCGAGTCGGTCCCGGACGGCGATCCGGACGACTTCTACGCCGCGATCATCGCGACCGCCGACGCACCCGGCGAAGAGATCGACGAACTTGCCGGCGCGCTCGTCGGCTTCACCGGCCGTACGGCGGCCGCGCTCGTCGACCTCGCCGGCGATCCTCGCCCGATGGCCACCCACCTGCAGTTGACCGGCGACGCCCGGCTGACGTGCCCGAGCCTCGGACTCGACATCGCAGTTGCTGGGCTCAGCGAGGCGGAGGCCCGTGCCTGCGCCCTGCTTCTCGACCTCACCTTGGACTCGCAGGATATGCCCGTCCCCCGATCGACCAGCCCGTCCGCCCCGGCTGACCGCGGAGGCGCGCTCGTCGAAGAGCTGACCGAACCACGCCCCGAGGGTGGTCCGGCGGGAGACGCCTCACTCCTACCGCTCGAGGCACACGTGTACGCCGACGCAGCCGCAGCCACCGTCGAGGACATCGAGACGCTCGCACCCGTGGCCGCTCCCCAAGCAGCGGCGCTCGTCGCGAGCGAAGATCCCGGGCTCGACGAGGACCTCGCTCGCTGGGAGTCGCCCACGGTGACCTCGACGAAACTGACGCTGCTGGGTCCGGTGGGCGCGCGCACCACCGGTGACGCGAAGACCGCCGCGGCCCGGCGTCCGTACTACGTCGAGCTGCTGGCCTATCTGGTCCTCCACCCCGACGGCTCGACCGCCGGGGACTTGGCCGACGCGTTCGGCATCACCCCCGAGCGCGCCCGCGTCTCGATGAGCAACCTGCGGCGCTGGCTCGGCACAGACCCCAACACCAACAAGCCTTACCTCCCCGACGCGAAGCAGACCCACACCTCAGGAACGCTCGGCGCCTACAAGGTTCAGGGCGTGCTGTGCGACCTCGACCTCTTCCGCCGGCTGCGTACCCGCGCCCAGAGCAAAGGCGCCGCCGGCATGGGCGACCTCATCATCGCGTTGCGCCTCGTCACCGGCGAGCCGTTCAGCAGCCTGCAGGACCGCCACTGGTCCTGGCTCCTCGAAGGCGAGCGTTGGGACCACATCATGACCAGCGCGATCGTCGACGTCGGCCACATCGTCTCCGCGCACGCTCTCGCCGACGACGACACCGCGCTTGCCCTGTGGGCGGCCAGGGCGGCGTACTCGGCGGCGCCGTACGACGAGGTCGCCCAACTCGACGTCATCCAGGCCGTCGCTGCCGGCGGAGACGACGAGCGGGCCAGGAAGGACCTCGCCGACAAGGTCTTCAACCGCCGCGACGACGAGCTCCCGCCGATCGAACTCCCAGAACGAACCACGAAGGTGATCCAAGGAAAGGGCTGGGAGCCCGGCAGACGCAGCCGCCGAAGCGGATGAAGTTCGGAGGCGATCTGATGTGGGATACCCCGCCGGTCGCCCCGTTACGTCGACGCTATGCCTGCGGATAGCCCGGGCGGTCTTGGAGGTCCTCCCGAAGATCCGGGTCCGACTCCACGACCTTCCGAAGCCGGGCGACGGCTCGCTGTACGGCCCGCTTGGTCGCCTCGTAACTAGCACCGGTGTGGCGTGCAACTTCCTTCAAGTCCAGGTCCTCGATCACGCGCAGCCTGATGAGTTGTCGGTCCCTCTCTGACAGTGCCGAGAGAGCCCGATCCGCAGCGACACCTCGCGCCGTAACCAACGATGGTGTCGCGAGGTCCTTCAAAGCTGCTCGCAGGTCCCAGTCTGCGTCCGTCTCCGCATCCCCGAAGTCGACAGGCACGGCTGGGCGTGCTTGATCCTTGCGGAACAGGTCGATGGCCGAGCTCGTCACGATCGTGCGCAGCCATCCGGTCGGAATCTCCCGCTCGCCGCCGGATCCACGCTTCCAGGCGTCGGTGTTCTTGCCGAACTTGTCGAGGTACTTCTCGACGACAAGCGAGACGAGGTCCGCCTGGTCCGCGGCAGACCAACCCTGGTACTTGCCAGCCACGATGTGCTCGACCTGCCGGCGTACGTCCGTCAGCGTCGGAATCTCGGTGAGCTGGCGTGCCCACCACGGGTCGCTCGCGTCATTCATGTTCCTTACGGTAAGGCGCAGTTTCGCGGCAGGGGAAAGAAATCCTCGCCGTAGCTGTCCCCGTCGGCCGCAAGGCGACGTACTCCCTCTCACGAAGCTCACCGAGAGCTGGCAACGAGAGGAAGGACGTGCGCTATGACGCTCACACAGGGCAGCACAGATGCCGCCATCAAGCAGTACGCCGCAACCCCGGCGTGGCTGGTCCAGTACGCACCCGCGAGTGCGGATTCCCTGCTTCGGAGGTGGGAAGCAGGCGAGGATTTCGAGTACCCGGCGGTCAACCGCCACTCGGACGACATTCGGCTCGACCATTTCGTGATCTTCTGGAGGTCGGGGGCAAGCGACACGGCGGGTGTGGTCGGTTGGGGCGTCACCAGCGGCGTGGTCGAGGAACGCGAGCACGCTCGTAGTTACCACGAGCCGGACGGCCCGAGGGCGTTGCGCGACTCTGTCGAGGTGGCGTTGGCCTGCGTATTCGACGAGCCGATCCTGACTCGCGCCGAGATGAAGCAACTGCCTGAGTTCGCCGACTTCGAGCTCTTCCAGATGCCGAACCGGCCGAACGCCTTCGCGGTCTCCCGAGCACAGTGGGGCGTCATCCTCCGCCGGTTGGAGGAGGTGCTGGGTCGATGAGAGTCATCAAGGTTGACCGCGACGAGTTCGTCGCGAAGGTGCAGCAGAACCGCGACAACCACAGGGCGGTGTTCGAGCGCGCCCTCGAGGGCTACCGCGACAGGTGGATCAGGGAGTTGGAGCAGCGGTTGCACGACGTACGACGGGGCAGGGCGATCGACCAGTACTTTCGGCTCCCCGAGCCGGAGGACCACACAGACGACTACGACCGCGTCCTCACCATGGCGCGGATGCAGATCGATGACGTCATCGAGCTCAGCGAGGACGAGTTCGCGATGTACGTGATGGATCAGTGGGCCTGGAAGTCCGACTTCGCCTCCACCACCTCTCGTTACGTTCGCAGGCGGTCATGATGGCACCCACCCATGCGAACATCAGCCGGGTCGCCACCAACCTGTGGATCGGGGGCGATCTGGAGACGAGGTCCTCGACGCTTGCTCGCCTACAGCTTGCCGATCTGCAACATGTTGGAATCACCGGAATCGTCGATTGCCGGATCGAGTGGAGCGATCAGGAGCTCGTCGCCCGCGAGGCGCCCGAAATCGTGTACCGCTGGCTCGGGGTCGACGATGCCGGGCAGCAGGTGCCCGATGGGTGGTTCGAGGCCGGGACCCAGCAGATCCGCGAGTGGCTCGAGGACGGACGCACGGTGTTGGCGCACTGCCACATGGGCATCAACCGCGGCCCCTCGATGGGCTACGCCGCGATGCTCGCCACGGGCTGGGACCCGATCGACGCACTGGACCACGTCCGCGAGGCACGTCCCGTGGCCTACGTCGGATATGCGGAGGACGCCCTCGACTGGTGGCTGCGTAAGACCGGAGCAGGAGCAACCGAACGCCGAGCCTGGCGAAGGCGGCTTGGAAGCTGGCGTCGCGAGAACCACCTCGATGTCGCGCGCGTGATCCGAATGGTTCGCCACGGGGAGGGAGCGTGAGCGGTCGGCTTCGTGGCCTATGAGGAAGAGCGGGAGGTCGACATCGAGCGATTCGCCCGGCTACCGCCACGGACCGTCGTTCCAGACGTTGATGTCGCTCTTCGCAGGGCGCAGCACAGCGACCGGGAGCCAGCCCTGCTTCACGGCCTGACCGTTGCCGGCGTTTTTCCAGCCACACGACCCACGCACGCCATTGCTGGCGGTCACATCGCCAGTCGAGGATGAGTCCGAGGGCGGGCGGAGGCTGAGGAGTGCGGCCGAAGCGGACCCAGCAGTGACTCGATCGCGACGGCTCGGGCCACGCATCACGCTCCGAGGGGTTCATGCCCACGAGACCCATCTTGACGCATGTACGAACACCTGTTCGAATTGGTCGGGTGCGGACGAGCGGACAGACAAGCGGCGAACAGCAGTACATGGCCGGTTACAACGCCGGTCGCACGCTCGCGCTCACGACCGGATCTGTTAAAGGAGGCCACCGCTGGCTGGACAAGCACCACACGGCCGACACCGCATACATCGCCGGCTTCGAGTGGGCGCTGTGGGACTACGAGGACGCGAACGGGCTGTCCCATGACAGGCTTCCAGCCTCCGCAGGCTAGGAGTTCCGGATGACTTGGGGATACCTGTTGACCTGCGGAAAAGCCGTTTCCGGGCAAGTTAGCCGCTCGGGTAAACCTGCTCCGGGTAAACCTGCCGGTGCAGCGTCGTGGGCATGTACGACCCCGACAACCCCGTCCCGCACTGGACCGTCTCGACGATGCGGCGCGTCGCGGCCGAGCCGACCCTTGCCGGCGCTGCGATCCGCTACGCCAACCTCGGCATCCCGGTCTTCCCCTGCGTTCCCGGCGGCAAGCAGCCGCTGACGCCGAACGGGTTCCACGACGCAACCTCGTCGGCGCGTGTCGTCCACGCTTGGTGGGAACGAACACCGAACGCGAACATCGGCCTCCCCACGGGAGTCCGTACCGGCGTACTCGTCGTCGACGTCGACGTCCATGCCGGCGGCAGCGGGTTCGACGCGTTCGAGCGCGCCAGGTCGCAGAGACTCGCGGATCGGTGGGGATGGCTGGTGCGGACGCCATCGGGTGGCGTGCACGCCTACTACCCGACCGGCGGCCACGAGGAGCAGCGCAGCTGGCAGGTGCCCTCCGCGCACGTCGACTTCCGCGGCGACGGCGGGTACGTGATCGCTCCCCCATCACGCACCGAGGTCGGCGGCGTCACCAGGACGTATGACGTCATCGCCGTGGCGACGCGACCGATACAGACGGTCGACGCGACCGGACTGCGCCAGTTCCTCGAGCCTCCCCGCCCGATCCGAACCCCCGGACCACCCGCTGAACTCCACGGCCCGAACTGTCACCCGCCGGCGCTCGCCCGAACCGTGGCGCACACGCCCGAGGGTGGACGCAACCGGGCGCTGTTCTGGGCGTCGTGCCGGATGGCCGAGAACGGCTTCACCCCGGCCGACATCGCGAGCTGGCTCACTCCGGCCGCTCAGCACGCCGGCCTCGGTGATCGCGAGATCGAGACCACCATCAACTCCGCGGTCCGCCAGGTCGCCCGGCTCGGCCCGGCGAGCCGCCCGGGCCCTACCCGGACGAGTGAGGGGCTCCGACTGTGAACACGCACGCGGAGTACCGCCGCCGCGGCTACCAGGCGCCCGACCTGTACACGCTGCAAGCAGAGGCAGAGGCGAACGAGCTCGCCAGGCACCGTGACCCCTCACTCTCAGCAGGAGGCAGCCGACCGGTCGTCGCGCCGAAGCGCGTCGCCTGGGTGCGCCCGACCGAGCTGGCGTCGTACGCCGAGCCGATGGTCGGCCGCGGGATCGACCTCCACGCCGAGTTCGTGCGGCGGGCGCGCCGCGCGCCCATCACCACCACTCGGGCGATGCGACAGCCAAGGCCGGCGACCCCGCCGCTCCCGACGACAACGCCGAACCTCTCGGAAGGACTTCAGCTATGAGCCACTCGTTCGAGACATCTCAGGGCCTTCGCCGCCTCCTGACCCGGCTGCGCGTCCTCGGCGCACACGCATGGGAGCAGGACTGCGAGGCGCGGGAACTGATGCTGTTCGCGGCCAAGAAGTACGAGGCCCTCGCGATCAAGCACCACCTCGACCCGAGCGCTGGCGCCGCCGCGGCATTCGAGGCCATGCGCACCTACGCCGTACGCACGGCCGACGATCCGTGGGCAGTCGTCACCGTGGCAGTCAACGTCAGCCTGATCGCCGAGGAACGCGCCAACGGTCTGCTGTGCTCCGTCGACAGGGCCAGGCGGCCCGAGGTGTCCAAGCACCACGACGTACGCCGCTTCTGCGATACCGAAGCCGATCTCCCGGACTTCCTCCCCGCACTCGCCGTCAACCCCTTCGAGGCCGACGAGAACGCACCGACCGGCGCCTATGAGGCGGTCGACGCGACGATCGACCTGTTCACCGCCCTGGGCTGGCCTAGAAACACCGCCACCTGCGCATTGGACTTCATCTGCTCGCGGTTGGTCGAGTCCGGCTGCCGGCCCAGGACCCACGCCGCGCTGCGCCGCGACCAGAGCGCTCGGGCCTTGCTCGACATCGACCAGGATGCGTGGTCGACCGTGCTCCGGATCATCCTCGGCAACCCCAACCCGGACGAGTTCTGCACCACAGACGGGCGAGGCGTGCTCCTGCGCCTCCTGATCGGCGACCCGGTCAGTGAGCTCCTCGACGACGACCTGCTGCTCTGGGAGATCGCACAGACCGCGCCTCGGGTCAGGGGTGGGGCACATGTCTGAGCCCCGCGGTCACATCGAACTCGACCGGGCGATCGACTCGATCACGGTCGGCACCCGCCACCGCAAGGACCCGGGCGACCTTGCCCAGCTCGCCGAATCCATCGATCGGCTGGGACTGCTCCAGCCGATCACGATCACCCCTGACGGCGTTCTCGTCTGCGGGTGGCGACGGCTCGAGGCTGTGCGTCGCCTCGGATGGAAATCGATGAAGGTGTGGGTCCGCTCTGGGATCTCCGACAAGCTCAACGCGTTGCTCGCGCAGCAGGACGACAACGAGCTGCACAAGCCTCTCAACGAGCTCGAGAAGGCCTCCCTCTACCGCGAGCTCAAGGCCATTCGGGCGGAGGAGGCCGAGGCCCGGATGCAGGCCACTCAGTTCGGTGGCAACCCGGGAATCTCCGGCTGTGCACCCGGTGCACAGCCCGGTGAGACGGGCGCATCGCGGCTGCAGGCGGCGATGGCGATCACCGGCAAGGCGTCGTACAACACCCACGAGCGCGTCTGCGCCCTCATGGATTGGGCGTCCCGGAAGGCCACCCCGCCACACGTCAGGGCGATGGCGAACGAGGCCCTCCACAAGATCGAGAACGGCGAACCGGTCAAGCCCCTCTATCTCAAGGTCAAGGCGGCGTACGACGAGACGCAACTGCCCCAGCCCGATGTCGAGACCGATCTGGCGCGGATGGCGCGCGAAGCGTTGGAACGGGTGACCAGCAAGAAGAAGTCGGGCCAGCACCTCACCCACAGCCAAGGCCCGACGAAGCACTACCGAAGCACGCGCTCGTTCAACCTGATCTGGACCGAGCTCGACGGTCTGGGCGAGATGTACGACGTCGACGTTCTCGCCGTCGAGATGACCGCCGCCGACTGGAAGCGGTTCGACAGCGTCGTCACGGCCACGATCGCGTTCCGCGACCAGCTCACCGCGGCCCGGCGGTCTGCGAACGTGTAGTCAGGGCGGATCTGAACGCGACGGCGCATCGAGTTGCTACTCGGGCCTGGCAATCACCTGCGGTCATCTGCTCCTCCCGCCTACAGTCGTGTCACTGAGAACGGAGGCTAGGCATGGTCGACTTCGGAGACCTTCGGTACGACCGCACCGTCAGCGATGATTTCCTCGCGCACTTCGTCGAGGCAGGGTTCGCCTCCGCGCTCGTTGACTACGCCAAGGCCCCGTACCCGATCGATTTCCAGTTCCGTAAAGAGGTCAAGCGTCCCTCGAACCAATGGGCGACGTTGTACGTCGGCCTCACCGCAGTGTTGAACCTCGTCGACAAAGGCACCACGGGACTCGCACTGACAGCGCACAAGACCTACCGGGACCCGACGCTCCGGCTCGGATGGCGCGACGAATGGAGCACGGCGGCCACGCCCGCCGAGTGGACGACTCGATGGGCAGACGTCGAGCGCTACCTCGAGAAGATCATCGCCTTCACCGTCACGAATGGCGGCAAGTACGTCAAGACCGAGGGCATCGTCCAGGCAGCCGTCTCTGGATACCTCGGCGATCACGTGCGCGCCGTCATCGACCGCGAGGTTATGCCGAGTTTCCGCGACACCGCCACGAAGACACGGATACACCAGGAATGCAGCAACCCTTTGGCGCAAGCGCTCACCGAGGCGGATCTCGGGTTCGGGGCCCCGCCCTCGTCCTTCGGCATGGAGACCGACGCGCTTGCCGTTGACCAGGACGGCCGCCTCATCGCCATCGAGATCAAGCCTGGAAACGTCAGCTCGCTCGCCTGGGTGCCGGCTCAGGCAACGATGTACGCGCAAGTCCTCCAGCGATGGGTCGACGAGGACAAGAATCACTGGAAGCAGATCATCGAGAAGACGCTCGAACAGCGACGCAGGATCGGCCTCGCGGCGCCGCACTTCAAGGCCAAGGACCTCCAGCCGCGCGTAGTCCCCGCCGTCGCGTTCCAGCGAGTTGCCAACCAGACGTTCATCGACCGCATGCACCAGGTACAGGACGCTCTGGTTCATGCCGGCGTCGGCGACCCCGAACTCGAGTTCTACTCGGTCGCCCCTTCAGGCCGACTGGATGCCCACACACACGCGCAGGACTGATGGGGTCGTTCCGAACGGGAGAATGTGTCGGAGGGTCGCCGCACACTGCCTCGCGATGAACACGAAGAAGACCCAGCGAACGCCGCTGGCCGGGGAGGGCCCCCGGAAGACCAACCCTTACGCAAGTGCCTACAACAGGCTCAGCGTCGCGTGGAAGCAGCGCACCACCACGCTTCCCGAACCGGCCCGTGTGCCCGGCCACTACTCGTGCCGCGGCAAGCTCGAAGGCCCGTATCCGGTGTGCCTCCCGCCCGAGTACGCCGACCACAACCTCCTGCCCGAAGTCCGAGACGGCGCGATCGCCCTGTTCGGCGACCTCGACATCCCCTGGCACGACTCGGTTACCGGCGGTCCCAGCAACCATCTGCGCGACTCCCAGGTTCAGTGCGTCAACGCCCTCTTCGCGATGGTGGCCGATCCCGACCGCATCAAGCGCGCCTTCGGCCACGCCGTCGACATCGCCCAGGTTCTGCCGATCGAGCCCGATCGGTTCCTGACGTTCGAATACATCGGCCCCGAGGACTTCTTCGGCGAGGGCGTCCGCCACGGCCGTGACGTCGGCCGCCGACGCGGGACCAACTGCACGAGCGTCGACGCCGCGTTCCTATTCACGACCTCGGCCGACACGACCGAGCTCGCACTGGTCGAGTGGAAGTTCACCGAGTCCTACCTGACGGCCTTCGACCGCGATCCGGCCTCGGACGCGATCCGCATCAGCCGGTACGGCGCCGACCTCGCCGATCCCGAAGGGCCGGTGCGCGACGACGTACTCCCGATCGAGATGATGCTTGACGAGCCGTTCTACCAACTCACGCGCCAGCAGCTCCTCGCCAACCGACTCGAGCGATCCCGCGCACACGGCGCGGACGTCGTACGCGTCCTGCACGTCCTCGCGCCGGACAACACCGGCTACCAGGACTCGCTCGTCCGCGCCGAACACCGCGACGCCGGCAGTAGCGTCGACGAGGTGTGGGCCAAGCTCCTCAGGACCCCGGACCGGTTCGTGCACGTCGACCCAGCCGTGTTCCTCGACGTAGCGATCACCAGCAGCGAGTACGTCGACCGTTACTCCCCCGCCGGGGCGAGTGATGCCTGAGATCACCGTCGTCTCCGGCGACATCACAACGCAGGACGTCGACGCGATCGTCAACGCCGCCAACCGTGCGATGCGGGGAGGTGGCGGAGTCGACGGCGCGATCCACCGCGCCGGGGGCCCGCCGTGCTCCAGGACTGCATCGCCCGCTTTCCACATGGGCTTGCCACCGGCGACGCGGGCTGGACCACGGCCGGGAACATGCTGGCGCGATGGGTGATCCACACGGTCGGACCGAACTACGGGCGCGGCGAGACCGACCAGAGCCTCCTGATCTCCTGCTATCGCCGGTGCCTCCAGGTCGCCGACGAACTCGGCGCGCAGACCGTCGCGTTCCCGATCATCAGCGCCGGCAGCTACAACTGGCCGCACGACGACGCCGTACGTGTCGCGGTCCAGACGCTCCGCGACGCGGAGTCGGGTGTGCGCGAGGCCCGGATCGTCGCTTTCAGCCCGGCCACGCTCGCCGCCGTGCAGACTCTGCTCTGAGCACCGGACGGAAGGAGCGACGTGGCGTATCAGGTCTGCCCGCAGCACGCGTTCGAGGAGATCGATGGCGTGTGGATCAGTGACGAGGTCGGCACCGAGTTCACGTGCAGCCGCACCGACCACGTGACTCCGGGTCCGTTCTCGTGGATGAGCGCACCGCCACCCCCTGCCGGGACCGACCTCGGCGGTATCGCCGAAGAGCTCGGGCTGGGGGTCGAGATCCCTGCCGTGCTCAAGGACTTCGCAGGTCAGTGGATCGAGTACGGCGTCTTCGAGCGGGCATACGCGCTGGCGAACCCGAAGGACTGGGCTTTCCTCATGGGCCGCTACAGCCACACGGCGGTCGCACCCAAGCGCTACACCGTATCCGCGTTCCTCGCCGCGACACCCTCGGCAACCTCGAACGCGCAGGGGTAGTGGTATTCCACTCCGGCCCCGCCGCAGGACGCTGGTCCTACAACGGCACGATCTCGTATTGGTCGCTACCGCCGGCGCCCGATTGGGCGATGCGGCTCACCTGGGCCGACTCAGGCCAGGCGATCGACTACGTACCTGGGGCCACAGAGTCCTGACTGAGCTGCTGTGACTCCGCACGAACGATCGAGAGGCTCGACGCGTGACAACTGACTACGACGCCATCGCGAGAGAACTCAGAGCCATGCAGGAACGCGTGCGCACGCTCCGCGCCCAATGCTGTGAGCCCAAGTCGAACACGAACCCTCGCTACCTCGCGCTGTCCAACGTCGTGAGCAACTTGAAGAAGGCGATCGAGGACGTCGAGGCGGAGGGGTAGACGTCCCACTGTCGATCGGGCACTTGTGTCGGACGTCCTCCGTAGTCTCCGTTGCGGATGACGAAGGAGGTTCCACATGGATGATGTGAACCGCGGCGGAACTCCCGCCGCAATGAGTGAGACCACGGCGTGGATCGTGTTCGAGCAGGCCCTGTCGGCGTACGTCGGAGGCATGACCGATGCCGACGACCACCTCGACCTCGACATGGCGGGCACGCTGCACGCGTGCTTTCTGGTCAATGCGCCCGGGGATGTGCAGGTCACGCTGCCGTCGGAGAACACCCAGGCGTGTCGCCCCGTCGAGCTCGCCGTCGACCTTGCCCGACTGGCGGTCGCGGCGTTGCGTGACGGGATGCACCTCGCGCACCCCCACCTGCTCACAATGAGCGCCTCAGGCCCGCAGGCAGCGCTCCGCAGCATGCTGGGCTTGGAGGACTCCCAGGACGTCCCGAACGAGCCCGGTGGGCCGGCGGCGCCGGTGGCTCTCGCCGTGGAGGATCGGGACGAGCTCAACGCCGCGATCGCGACAGTGCTGAAGGCGAAGTACGGCGAGGAGCCGACTCTCGACAGCGACAACGACTTCGTCCTGACCCACATGGACCAGCCGGTGTGGGTCCACGCCTTCGCCGACCGCCCCGCGGTGCGGATCATGGCCCGGGTCGCACACAACGTCAAGTCGCGCCGCCAGGCGGCGATCGAGCTGACGATCCTCAACCGCGACAGCGTCTACGTCACCTGGACCCTGCGCGGGCGAGAGGTGTGGCAGCAGACCACGATCTACGCGGCCCCGTTCGCCCCCGCCCAGCTCGACGACATGGTCGACGTGTTCCTGAGCGTGATGTCCGAGACCCGCGATGATCTCGCCCTCCGACTCGGTGCAGGTGTCGCATGATCAGGCTGACCACCGCCCAACAGGACCGCGCATGCGGAGCAGTCCTCGGCACCGCCGTCGGCGATGCGCTCGGCGCAGGGTACGAGTTCGGCTCTGCGCGTCTCGGCCCCAAGGGCCCGGCCATGATCGGTGGTGGGCTCGGCGACTTCGCTCCGGGCGAGTGGACCGACGACACCACCATGGCCTGGTGCGTGCTGGATGTCGCCGCCCGCCAGGTCGATCTGCGCTCCGATGCCGGGTTGGACCAGGTCGCACGCAACTTCCGCGCCTGGTACGACTCCCACCCGCCCGACATCGGCAACCAGACCCGCACCGTCCTGAGACAGTCGGGTCCCGAGCCGACCGCTGCGGTGATGACCGCGACGGCGTACGACCTCCACGCCCGCACCGGCCGCACCGCCGGCAACGGCTCCCTGATGCGGACCGCTCCTGTCGCGCTGCCCTACCTCCACGACCCGGCCGCCGTGGCCGAGGCTGCCCGGAGGATCAGCGCCCTCACCCACTACGACCAACAGGCCCAGGAGGCCTGCGTGCTGTGGTCCCTGGCGATCAGGCACGCGGTCCTGCACGCGGAGTTCGACCTCCGGTCAGGCCTTGAGGTTCTACCGCCGGCGTCGCGTGAATTCTGGGTCGAGAAGATCGACGAGGCCGAGACAGCCGATCCGAAGTCGTTCACTCCTAACGTGTGGGCAGTCGCCGCGTTGCAGGCAGCGTGGGCCGCGATCCACCAGGCGCCGGTCCCCGCCGAGGACCCTCGTCGCCACCTCGAGGACGCGCTCGCGTGCGTCATCGGCATCGGGCACGACACCGACACCACCGCAGCCATCGCCGGTGCGCTGATCGGCGCACGCTGGGGCGCCTCGGCGTTCCCTGCGCGGTGGCGCCGCGTCACCCACGGCTACCCCGGCCTGACCGCCGAGCAACTCGTCGGTCTCGCCCACCTCGCCGCGAACGGCGGCCCCGGCGTCTACGGCTGGCCGAGGACCGAGCGCATCGACTACTCGATCTACGACGTCGGGATCACCCCGGTCCCCCACCCGTACGACGACGGCGTACTCCTCGCCGACGCCGGCTCGTTGGAGGGGCTGCCCGAGGGAGTGACCGCGGTGGTGAGCCTGTGCCTGCTCGGCCATGCCCAGGTTCCTGACGGCGTGGAACACGTGGCGTTCCGGTTGATCGACCGCCCCGACCGCGAGTCGAACCCGCATCTCGACTTCGCGCTACGCGACGCGGCCGGTGTGATCTCGACGCTCCGCGCGCAGGGCCACACCGTGCTGCTGCACTGTGTCGCAGCTCAGTCCCGCACCCCGGCGGTAGCGATCGCCTACGCGCTGCTCCTCGGCGTACCCCTCGACGAGGCACGCGCGGCGGTTTTGGACGCCCTCCCGGCGGCACGGCCGAACCGTGGGTTCGAGGCCGCCCTGCGCCGCATCGGCTCACAACCCCAGGACCCCGCATGAAGAAGACGCTCTACATCGACATGGACGGCGTCATCTGCGACTTCGACTCAGCGTTCGACCACCTCGAACCCGGCGTGCGTGCGCAGTACCGCGGGCGGGAGGACCAGATCCCCAACTTGTTCTCACTGATGGACTCCATCCCGGGCGCCATCGAGGCCGTCACCGAGCTCACCGCGCTCTTCGACACGTATGTGCTCTCCACCGTGCCCTGGGCCAATGCCTCAGGTGCGAGCCAGAAGATCGAGTGGATCCAACGCCACTTCGGGAAGGACAGATCCAGCCCGCTGTGGAAGCGGATCATCCTGTCCCACCACAAGCACCTCAACCGCGGCGACTTCCTCATCGACGACCGACCCAACCGCAACGGCGCCGCCCAGTTCGCGGAGACCAACGCCGGCGCGACCACCCTCCATTTCGGCAGCCCCGAACTCCCCGACTGGGCCTCGGTCCTCGACTACCTGCGGCCCATGGCCTGACCGGCGCACCTAGGAGGCATGCGCGACCTCACTCGTGGGCAACTCCTGGCCATCGTCGCGGCGGCGCTCGCCCTGTCCACCGCGGCGGTCGGCGTGTACGGACTGGTCCGCGGACCCGGCGGCGAGACCACGCCGCCACTCGCAAGCCCATCAGCGAGCGCCAGGACCGTCACACATTCGGACCTGCCAGTGGTCGACTCCCGCAACCGCGCACTCCCCCACACGAACGACCCGATCGCTTACGCGCGAACGGTCGCGACCTCCCTGTTCGACTGGGACACCGCCTCCGGTTCCCTCCCCACCGACTACACCGCTGCGGTGCTGGCCGACGCCGACCCATCCGGCGAAGAGATACCGGGCCTGCTCGACGACGTCGCCACCTACATGCCGACCACAGACCAATGGCTCAACCTCGGCGCGACGGACGTCGCCCAGACCATCGACATCACAAGCGCGTCCGTCCCCGCATCCTGGCCGGCGGCACTCGCGCAGGCCCACGGGCAGCTTCGCCCGGGCACGACCGCTGTAACGATCACCGGCGCCCGACATCGCAGCGGCGTCTGGGACGACGAGCCTGCAAGCTCATCGTCCCCGGTGTCGTTCACCGTCTTCGTCGCCTGCCGGCCGGCCTTCGACCGCTGTCACGTGCTCAGGCTCTCGCAGCTCGACAACCCGCTCCGCTGACGCCACGGGGCAGGGCGAAGTGGGACTCAAGCTCGCGATCGCAGCCGGTGCGGCCGTCTTGTCGGTCCCCGCCGCGGCTCTCGTCGCGGTCGCCGCCGTGACCGCCCCGACGGCGTCCATGACCGCCTGCGATTCCGGCACGACAAGCGGCATGCAAACGCCAGAAGCCGCGACTTCCTATGTCATCCGCGGTGGCATAGGAACAGGGCTCCGGCTGGGAGTCCTACCGGTAGTGCACGCCGCGGCGAGGACGTCGTACGTCGGGAAGGTGCGGATGGCGGTCGCCAACCTGCCGACCACCCATCGCGGCGCGGGCTCGCTCCCGACCGTCCCCGGGTCGCTGAGGTCGATGACCCGAAGCCACCCGGACTTCATCGCGCTGAACGAGGTCACCAAGGCCAGCCCGCGGTTCCTGTCCGCTCACACTCCGGGCTACGACTCCTACAAGGACCCGGTGTCTGCGACGCACCGCGGCAACAGTCGCAACAGCCTCGAGAACGCGGTCATGTGGGACTCGCACAGGTGGAGCCTCATCGACGCCGGACGGTTCGAGTACGTCGAGGACGACCTCGTCGTCTTCAAGGGGAGACCGGTCGACTGGAACCGCTATGCGATCTGGACGATCCTGCGCAACCGCGCTACCGGGGGACAGATCGTGGTCGTCGCGACCCACAACATGACGAATCCCCAGAAGCAGCGGCGTACCCACGGCGACTACGCCTGGCCGAGCAGGGTCGCGCAGTACGCCGCCGGGATGCGGCTGCTCCGGCAACTCATCGCCGGGCTGTCAGCGTACGGCCCCGTTCTGCTCGCTGGGGATATGAACGTCCACCCGAGTCAGGGCGCCTGGTCGGCTCCCGACCAGCTCGCGCGAGTGGGGTACTCCTTCACCTACGACCATGCCGTGATCTACCAGTTCTTCCCTCACACCGCGCGGGTGTTGGGCACGAGCCTCGTCCCGGTCAGCTCCGACCACCCGCACGCCCTGGTGACAACGCTCCGCCTTCGCGGCCCCGCGACAGCTCCCACGACGGCCCCCATACCGGCGCAGCCGGGGCCAAGGAACGCGCCCGACAACCTGACGGCGATCGACACGAACGGCCGGACCGTCACCCTCGACCATCGACAACTCGCGCGCGCCGCCACGATCATCGCCGTCGGCCGCAGCGAGGGCGTCCCACCCCGCGGCCAGCTCATCGCATTGATGGCGGCCCTCACCGAGTCATCGCTCCGCGTCCTCTCGAACACCTCGGCCTATCCCGGGTCCGCATCAATCCCGAACGACGGCAACGGCGGCGACCACGACTCGCTCGGCCTCTTCCAACAGCGGCCGGCGGCGGGATGGGGCACGGCCCAGAACCTGATGGATCCCATCTGGTCGTCCCGAGCCTTCTACGGCGGACCGAACGGCCCGAACCACGGCTCACCGCGTGGCCTGCTCGACGTCGACGGCTGGCAGACCGTGGATCCGGGCGCTGCCGCTCAGGCCATAGAGGGGTCGAACTATCCCGGCCGATACGCCGTGAACCAGCCCGTCGCGGAGAAGATCCTGGCAGCGCTCAGCGGCGTCTCGTTGACCGGTGAACTCGGATGCACACAGCCGGATGGTGGCGTTCCTGCTCATCTGCCGCCCGGATTCCCCGGCGCCTTGATCGCCGCTGCCGCCAGGGAGATCGGCACGCCTTACGTCTGGGGTGGCGGTTCGTTCGACGGTCCTACCGGCGGTGGCTTCGACTGCTCCGGCCTCGTCTTGTACGCCGCCTACCAGGCCTCAGACGGACGCATTCGACTCCCCCACTACACGGGCGACCAGATCCACCTCGGCCAGCCAGTTGCCTGGGGCGACAAGCGGCCGGGCGACCTGATCTTCTTCCGCTACCCCGGCGCCCGCGCACCGCACCATGTGGCCATCTACGTCGGCGGCGACCAGATCCTTCAGTCACCACGCTCCGGTGAGGACGTCCGCTACGGGACAACCAGCGAGTTCGCCGGTCAGGCCATGACCGTTCGGAGGCTCAGCTGACGCGGCCTCAGTCGTCTACCTCGGCGTCGTCCCCGCGTGAGCGCCAACGCTCAGTGCGCTCAGCGATTCGATTGGAGATCTTGCCGGTCGCTGTCCTGGCCCGGTCTCGGGTGTCGTTCCCGAGGCGCTTTGCGGCATCCACACCCTCAGCGCCCGAGGCGAGTGCCCTTTCGCGGACCTCGGTGGCAGCGGTTCCCCAACGGCGCGCTTCGACAGCCTCTCGCGTCCCTTCGATGCCGAGCAGTCCATGGAAGTCATCCAGTGCCCCTGCGGTTCGATCGGCGGCGGCGACGATCTCGGGGGACGCACTCGGGTGCAGCAATACCTTCGCGTTGGCCAGGTCCGCAGCGTCCCCGAGACGCGCCAGCAGGCGATCGGTGCTGCGTGCGATCGCGGCACGCCGCTCCGCCCTCGCTTCCCTGAGTCCGACCCGGTAGCCGTCCAGATCCTCGGGCGCGGTCTCCAAGACCCGGTCGAGCTCCAACACGGCGATACCGTCGAGAAGCTGGAAGCAGCGCGCTAGGACGGCCAGCCATTCGCGAACCTTCGGCGCAACCTCCTTCGACGCCTTAGCGAGATCCCCGATCTTCGACTTGTCCTCGAGCTTCGTGGCGAGGGCGTCGAGCTGCAGCAGCGCGTACGCCTGCGTGTCAGCGATGGTGCCAGAGGTGGCTTGGATCTTCGACCAGGTGACCTCGTTGACCCGGCCCACGTGGCTACGGAGCGTCATGGCCTCCTCGATCTGGAGACCCACGCCGATCATCTGCGCGATGACGGCGTCCTTCTGCGCCCGGAGCACGTCATCGAGCTTCGCGTCGATCCGCGCGAGGTAGTCGGTGATCTCGGCGATGGTCTGTTGCATCGCCAACTGCGCCATGATGCCGGCGCCGCCCGCAAGAACTGCGGGGTTCGCCGCGATCGAGCCGGGGCCCGTCGCGATCTGGATCCATCCCTTGACGTCGCCCCGCGGTCCGAGCATCGCGTGACTGACGCCTCGCGTCGTGGTCGGCGTCAAACCGAACCTCTTGACGTCGGCGGCCGACTTCGCGGTCAACTTGACCCACCGCGCGGAGTTCGCAGCAATCTCGGACCCTGCCTGCAGACCAGCAGCCCCGCTTCCTACAACCTTGCTCAGCCGCGGGA
This sequence comes from Nocardioides maradonensis, assembly GCF_054777115.1. Classification (NCBI taxonomy): domain Bacteria; kingdom Bacillati; phylum Actinomycetota; class Actinomycetes; order Propionibacteriales; family Nocardioidaceae; genus Nocardioides; species Nocardioides maradonensis. The sequence continues at coordinate 58,254 of NZ_BAAHAZ010000011.1, forward strand.
GTGCAAACTCCTTCGACTCCAACTGTTCTTCCGCCAGGAATCGCTCGACTGCGGCCAGATCCCCGATGACGGCGAGCCCATCGCCGTCACTGACCAGTTCGATGCCGGCGTTCACTCGTACTCCTTCAACCGTGGCAACTCAACGACTGACGGCTACGAGAGGCGGCCGACAGTTCGCCGCCATTCCAGCAAGCCTCCGCCGGTCGAGCGAGTGAGAACGACCCGACCCCGCCGACCGCAGCGCACCTGTCGATCATGGAACAGTCTCGCGCCACCGCCGTCGGTCCGAACTTCGGCGCCGTAGCCGGCGCCGGTGATCTCCGCACGATCGTCGGCGCCTTGCTGACCTACGGCCTGGTCATCGCCGTCCTCATGCTCATCGTCTCGGCGACGTCCTGGGCGATCGCATCCAGTACAGGGAGCTGGCAGACCTCGCAGAAGGCCAAGCTCGGCTGCCTTGTCGCCCTCGGCGGGGCGGCCCTCACGGGTGCCGCGCTGACGTGGGCGAACTGGCTGCTGGGCGTCGGCGCCCACCTGTAGGACGTCCGTTCCCGTCGACAGGAGACCTGCGATGTTGCGCCTCTTCACCCCGGTCCTCGCGCCGCTCGACATCAACATCGGGCCGAACTCCAACGGGCTCCCCGGCATCAGTCAGCTGAAGAACGTCGTTGGGGCCTCGATGACGGTCGGCCTTGTCCTCGCCGTACTCGCTCTGATCACCTCGGCCATCGTCTGGGCGCTGGGGGCGAACTCCTCCAACCCTCACCTCGCAGGTCGGGGCAAGCTCGGCGTCCTGGTCGCGCTCGGAGCCGCAGTTGTGTGCGGTGCGTCGGTGACGCTCGTGAACTTCTTCTGGAACGTCGGCCAGCAGGTCAGCTGAGGTCAGCGATCAGTCATGGGCGTGTGCAATGTCCCGGTGATCCATGCCGTCTGCAACGTCGCCGGCGACGCGGCAGGCGCAGTCGTGACCGCGCCGTTCGACTGGCTGGCCAAGGGCATGGCCGGGGCGGCGGCGTGGATGTTCGAGTCGGTCTGGAAAGTCATCGACACCACGACGTATGTCGACGTCACGAGCGGCGAGTACACGAACGTCTACAACATCATCTTCGGCGTGGCGGTGTTCGTGATGCTCGCCTTCTTCATGCTCCAGGTCATCGGCGGCATGATCCGCCGCGAACCAGCGGCGCTGTCGAGAGCAGCGCTCGGGCTCGCGAAGTCGATCCTCGGTTCCTTCGTCGCCCTCGCGCTGCTGGGCACCGCCCTCGAGATCGCCGACCAGCTCTGCATCGGCATCGTCAACGCAGCCGGCACCAACATGAGCGAGATGGGCGACAAGGTCGCCGTCCTCGCCGGCGGGCTCGGCACCATCACCCTCTCCGCCCCGGGCGCCGGAGCGATCCTGACGATCTTCCTGGCCAGTCTCGCGATCATCGGCGCGATGGTCGTCTGGATCAGCCTGCTCATCCGCAAGGCCCTGCTGCTGATCGCGATCGTCTTCGCACCCGTCGCTCTCGCTGGCTCCAGCTGGGACCACACCCGCAACTGGGTGAGCCGCTGGGCCTCGTTCGTGATCGCGATGATCCTCTCGAAGGTCGTCCTGGTCGTAATCTTCCTGGTCGCCACCGCCCAGGTCTCCGCACCCATCGACGCCGACCTGCAGTCGGTCAGCCAGCCGATGGCCGGCGTGGTCCTCATGCTGATGGCCGGGTTCGCCCCGTACCTGACCTACAAGGCCATCTCCTTCATGGGCTTCGACGTGTACCACGCGATGTCGGCCGAGCAGGAGGCCAAGGCCTCGCTCAACCGGCCCATGCCCGTACCGCTTCGAGCGCGTGTTGGCAGCGAACCGGCCAAGATCCTTGGAGAGAGCGGCGGTGGTACGCCGAGCGGCGGATCGCCCGCCTCCGCGCCCTCGGGCGGCGGTGCCGCAACGGGTGGGGCTGCCGGCGGAGGCGCTGTAGCCGCCGGCGGTGCGGCCGCCGGCCTGGTCGTCGCGAAGGAAGCAGCCGCGGCCGGTCCGCGGCTGGGTGGCTTCGTCGCCTCCCAATCCGCAACACAGGCCCAAGCACACGAGTCCGCCGAGTCCCCGACCTGTGCTCCGCCGGTCGCAGATTCGAGCCTGCGCGAGCCTGCGCGACGGAAGTAGTCGGCGATGAGTGCGTCGACCAACTCCGACCCCGCATTGACGCCGATCAAGTTCTCCCGACTCGCGCGGCGCGGGATCCTGCTCGGCATGTCGGGTCCGCAGCTCCTGATGGCGGGCCTCGCCGCAGGAACCCTGATCCTCGGCCTGTACGTCGGCGCCGTCGTGATGACGTTCCCGGTCATCGGCGTCTTCGTCGTCCTGGGTTTCGTCGGTGTCGGCGGGCGGAGGCTGATCGAGTGGGCGCCGGTCGGGGCCTGCTGGCTGTGGCGATCGGCTGGTAGCCAGTTGGTCTACCGCCGCGGGATCGTGAAGCCCCGTCCGGCCGGAACGCTCGCGCTACCAGGCGACGCGGCGTGTCTTCGTCAGTGGGTCGATCCCGAGACCGGCGCGGTCATGATCCACGACCCCCACGACGCGACACTCACCGCGATCATCGGCGTCGCCCACCCCGCCTTCGTGCTCCTCGACCCCGCCGAGCAAGAACGCCGCGTCATCGCCTGGGGCCGGGTCCTCGCCACCGCCTGCCGCTCCGGCCGCATCGCCGCCCTCCAGGTCAGCGAACGGACCCTGCCCGACTCCGGCAAGGGCCTCGCGCAGTGGTGGGACAGCCACGGCACCCACGACCAGACCTGGACCTCGCAGACGTACGCCGAACTCATCGACCGCGCCGGACCCGCCGGCGAACGCCACGCCAGCACGATCTCGATCTCTCTCGACATGAAGGTCGCCGGGCGCGCGATCCGGGCTGCCGGAGGCGGGATGAGGGGCGCCGCGGCTGTTCTCCGCCAAGAGATGTCGACGATGGAGGCCGCCCTCAGGTCGGCCGACCTGTCCCCCGGCCAATGGCTCACTCCCGGCGACCTTGCCGTCATCCTCCGCGCGGCGTACGACCCCGCCGTCGCCGCCGCTCTCGAGCGGCACGGCGGGCTCGGCCGCGACCTCGCCACCGCCGGCCCCGTCGCAGTCACCGAATCCTGGGGATCGCTGCGCAGCGATTCCGCCCACCACTGCGTGCTGTGGGTCAGCGAATGGCCGCGGTCCCACGTCTTCCCCGGTTTCCTCGCACCGTTGCTTCTCTCATCAGGCATCCGACGCACGTTCACCATCCTCTACACGCCCATGCGCACCGACCGCGCCGCCCGAGACATCCGTAGGAAGAAGACGGAGTACATCTCCGACACCGCCCAGCGCCAGAAGATCGGCCAGATCGAGGACGCCCAGCAGACCGCCGAATACCAAGACATCCTCCAGCAAGAGGCCGACCTCACCGCCGGTCACGGGGTGCTGCGGGCGACCGGGCTCGTCGCGGTCAGTGCCAGCGACCTCGACGAGCTCGAGCGTGCTGTCGCGGCGATCGAGCAGGCGGCGATTCAGGCGCAGTGCGAGACCCGCCGGCTCTGGGGTCAGCAGGCTTCGGCATTCGCCGCCGCCGCGCTGCCAATGGCCCGAAGGATCTGAACGCGTCCACCGACCTAGCGCCCGCCGACACCGTCGACGAACAGACGCACATGCGCGGCCGACGACGGCGCACAGCACCGCCACCAACCCTGTCCTGCTCCTACCGCGTGCCGGATAGAACCTCCGAACCACCGAATTGAGTCGGTCGATCTCGGTAGCGTTCGCACCAGCCTGCGGCGCATGCGGCGCGGGAAGGGCGCCGTATCGTTCGGACCGCGGGCGGCGAGCAGCAGAGGGAGTCAGCATGGGACGGGCGGATTCGCGACGACGCCCACGCCGCTCGAGGCACGATGAGTTGCGTTACGAGCGGAGGTCCGTTCGGACGTTACGCGGTCGACAGGCGCGGGTGACCGAGAAGTGGCATAGAAGTGGCTGGGAACTCGTTTCTCAGCAGGACCGTCGCTTCCGTTCGGAGTTGACCTTCCGTAGGCCGACCCCAGCCCGCCGCATGGGTCGCACGATCGCCTCCGCAGGCCTCGTCCTGTGCCTTCTAGCCGGCCTGGTCGTGGCGTCGATTCAGTGGTGGCACTGGAAGGATGACCAGGTCGCCCACACACGCGCCGATGCCGCCGTAGCGGTTCACGCGCTCCGCGCCGGCAACCTCGACACACTGGGAAACTACCTGGCGGCCTATCGAGGCGATCAGGACTTCGCGTACTACTTCGCGTCGGAGACTGACCCCCGCACGCTCGGCGATGCCCTAGGGACGGTCGCAACGGACTTCAACGGCACGGAGTTCGTCCCTGGCTTCGACCGCACGGCCTACGAGTTCCTGGTCCCCGATCTCGCAGGAGCGTTGTCCCTCGCAATGAGCTCCACGGACCGGTGGCCCCTAGCGCAGATGTGGACACACGAATTCGTGACGGCCACGACTCACCCCACCTCACTTGGTACCGGCGGCGAGGAGGCGGACGACGACGCTCGCGCGGCACAGGACGTGGCGAACAAGCAGAATCTCCTGCTGCTTCTGGCGAACGGACATTGGCCGACCGCATTCCTCAAAACGGTCACCACCGCATACGTCAGCTTCGACACGGCCGAGGGCGACCATGCGTGGCCAGGCCCGCAGACCAAGGGTGGGCAGTACGCCCCGGCGCCGTCCGGCGTCTATCTGACCGACGGCATCGTTGCGCTCACGGCAGCACTAACCTCGAACCCCGATGCCAGCGCTTGGGCATTCACTGACTTTCAACCAGGTACAAAGCAGATCGACGGTTCCGATTACGAGATCGGCAACTTCACCCATTACCTGATGTTCGACCACCAACACCCCAAGGGAACCGATGGCACCGACTTGGGAGTCACCGTCTCCATGACCGCACTCGCGTCAGCGGCTGGTAAGGCCGCGGTCGACGGTTTGACTGCTGACGAGCCAGGTCCGGTGCACGATGCCGAGACGCTGACCGCCTTCGCGAACGACATCAAGGAGAGCAAGAGACCGTCGTGCTCGTGGCGGGTCTACGACTGCGTTGTAACCGCGGCGAAGGCAGTCGCACACCTCGCGAAATGGGTCTGGGAGCACGTCTCGCATTGGGGCCACTTGGTACTCGACGCGGTGGCAACTGTCGCGTTTGTCGCAGGAGCGATCACCACCGGCACCGGCGTCGGCGCCGAGGTCGGTGTCCCGTTGATGTTCATCGGAGTTTCGGCAGAGGTGGCGAACGCCGGTTGGTACGCCGTTGAAGGCGACTACCTCATGGCTGGTATCTCGCTCGCATCCGTGGTGCCCCAGATGTGGTTCGCCAAGTTGGCAGCGGTCGCGAAGGGGACCAAGGTTGGAGCCGCGATTACCGGCGCAGTGACTGCAGCAAAGGGTGCGACAGTAGGCCGAGTGCTTGAAGCAGCAGCGCCGCTGGCCGAGAGGGTTGCGAAGGTTGTCAACGTCTGGCGGAAGGCGAACTCGTTCGTGCCCGCCACCGCGCGCGAACTGGCCGAGGCCGGCGCCACCCAGGTCCGGAAGGCAGCAAGAGCAGTCTATCCCAAGGAGCGCGATTACCAGGACGACGTGCTCGCCAGTATCCCGGGCTCCCGCAAGCAGCGACTCGAGACCGGGTGCAAGAAGACCTGCTCTGGAAACAGGGACGTCGACGTATTCGACCCAGCGACCGGGGCGTGCATCGAAGTGAAGTCCGGGCTCGTTCCTTCCAACAAGAAGCACGATCTCGAGGAGATCGAGAAGGACCTGCTTCTCCTGAAGAACAAGAACTGTAGGTCTGTCGAGTGGCGATTCGGCCCAGGCCCAGATGGCAAGGTCGGCCCCTACGATGCGCTCCGACAGGCGCTGCAGAAGAAGGGCATCAAATACTCGATGGACGTCCCTGCATAGACCTCAGTTGCAGGGACGCGCCCGAGCAGCACGGCAGCCGACAGAATCGCCAGCGGCCAGACCTGACGTATCGCAGCTTCCGATCCGCTAGTGGTCGCCAGTGGATCCCCAGGCGCTTGGCTACCTCGTGACCGCCGACGGCCGTGACGACGTCGGGGTCCCCGACCACGATGAGAAGGTCGGTGGCTCGGGACATGCCGACGTAGAGGCGCTCGCGGGCACGGTCGCGGGATCCGTCCTCGTTGAGGCACAGGACGACGGCGGATCGCTCCAGGCCCTTGCAGCCCAGGACGTGGCCGTAGAAGACCTCTTCGCCGGCGAAGTACGTGGCCCAGTAGCCCTGCTGCCCGTCCTGGTCCTGCTGCATGACCTGGGTCGAGTGGCGGGATCCGGTGGTGATGAGCGCGACCTGTCCGGCCTCCCATCCCTCCTCGTCGAGCAGACCGATCACTGCCTCGTCGGCCACATCGACGGCGTCATCGACTGACGCAGGTACGAAGCGGACTTCCGGGCCGTTGCCTCCTCGGGCGTACATCCGCGAGGGAGCGAGCGGGGCGAAAGCCTCGGCGATCTCCTTGGTGTTGCGTAGGCAGTGGTCCAGGACCAGCGGCACCAACGGAACGGGCGGGCGGCCGAACCGGCCGAAGATCCGCTGGTTCTCGTCCGAGAACACATACAGGCCGCCGTCGGCCTCGTCACGGAGTGCACCGAGCACCGGGGTCCACCACGAGTCGGCGAAGTCCTGGGCCTCGTCGACGACGACCGCGTCGAACCGCTTCCCCTCCGGCAGGTCCTGCACGAGCCGGGCCATCCGTGCTGGCAGCTCCTCCTCCCAGAAGGTGGATGCGGTGCGGTCGCCGAAGTCGGTCATGCCGCACTCGGCCGCGAGTTCCTGGAAGGTGCCCACGAAGGCGGGGCGGTCCTTGCGGGGCCACGAGGCGACCTGACGTTTGAGGTGCTCGGCGAGCCCGATCGAGTAGCAGAGCAGGGCGGTGCGCTGCCCTTTGCGCTCGTGGCGCCCGCGGGTGAGTTCCTTGGCCTGCTGGAGGGCGAGGACGGTCTTGCCGCTACCTGCTCCGCCGCGGACCTCGACGCGGTTCAGCAGCCGGGTCACCGAGAGGATCAGGCTCTGCTGGTCGGTGAGCCTGTCGGCGCTCGCCTGTCGTTCCAGCGCTTCCGCGTTGACGTCGTACGCCGTGTGCAGGCGACCACCCAGGATCTCGGCCAAGCACTCGGCGTCGTCGGCGTCGAGCGCGCGCCGGTTGGTCTCCATGTCGTGGGCGTTGTGACGCACCCGCGCGATCAGCGTGGGCAGGTCGTCGCGGTCGTGCAACGCGTAGCGGGGCAGGTCGGGCAGGGCCTGCGCGGGGAAGGTGCTGTACGGCACGACGACTCCGTGGGCCCAGCGCACGCGCCCACGGCTCCCCCAGCGCGGGTCCGCCTCGACGTAGCGGCGGATCGCGTGCTTGGCGTCTCGCGCCTGGTCGACGGGCTGGATCCACTTCGACTCCCCCGCCACGGTCTGGATCCAGCCGTCGTCGTACCAGACCGACGAGCCCTTCACCTCCAGCACCAGCACGCCGAACTCGGGCATCACCACGATCAGGTCGGCTTCGTAGTCCCGGGTCTCGTCGGTGAGTCGCAGGTTGGCGAACAGTACGTCGTCGGGACCGAGCCCGTCGCGGAACTGCTTCCAGACCTGCTGCTCGGAGACGGTCGGGAAGTGCGGGGATTCCGGGAACAGCTTCACCATTGCCGCGCTCCGGACCGACGACGGTCCCACGGGCGCTCCGCCCGGGTCGGCGCTTCGCTGACCAGTCCGGAAGGACTCAAGACGCCGGCGGCCGGCCAGGCTGCCAGGGTGATCAGCCCGACCGGCCAGCCGACCGGTTCGAGGAGGTCGACCTCGGCGGTGAACCCGTCGGCAGTGTCCGCGACAACGGTGCTGCGCTCGGCGTACTCGTCCAACGCCCAACGGGAGCGGTGGGGCGCCGACTCCCGTTGCCTACGTTCCTTGGCCACGGGCCTCATCCTGCCGGTCGTATCGGGGGCGCGCAGCGATTCCCCGCCTCTTCGAGGAGGCGGCCGGCGAATTGTGTCGGCAGTTGCGCCTAGACCTATCCCCGCACATAGACAACGCGGCTCGGGCCGCTCTCGACGCGACATCGGGTCGCGACAGACGGAGGACACCATGTCTGATCCACAGATCCCCACGGCGCCGTACGGCGCGCCCGCCATCGCCCCCAAGGGCAGCAACGGCCTTGCCGTTGCGGGCTTCGTCCTGGGACTCCTCGGCGCCCTCGGTTCCTTCATCCCCGTCGTGAACATCGGCGCGATCGTCCTGGCCGTCGTCGGGATCATTCTGGCCGGAATCGGGCTGGCGCGGTCCAAGGCCGTGCGTGCCGGCAAGGGGCTGGCCATCGCGGGCATCGTCCTCGGCGTGCTGGCGATCATCATCGCCATCATCATCGACGCCGCTGTCGGCAAGGCCATCGACGACGCGACCAGCAACAACGTCGACACCAGCACGGTGAAGACGCCCGGTGCGAAGTCCGGTTCCGGCGGCGGCGACAGCGCGAAGACCGCGGCCGGCACCCGCCGGACGGACCCGGCGCCGCTCGGATCCTCGATCACCGGCGGCGACTGGACCGTGCGGATCAACTCGGTCAAGACCGTGAACTCCGACTCGATGGGACAGTCCGCGCCCGCCGGCAAGACCCTGCTCCTGGTCAACCTGACCGCGACCTACAACGGCCGCGACGCCCAGGGAGACTCCTCGTTCGCGACCGTGAAGTACGTGGCTCGCAACGGGAGGAGCTACGACCAGACCAGCGGCAACAGCATGTGGATCCCCGACCACCAGTTCGACCTGATGAGGACGCTGTACCACGGCGGCAATGAGACCGGGAACGAGTTGATCGAGATCCCAACCGCCAACTGGAAGGCCGGCGTACTCGCCGTCTCGCCGGGGATGCTCAGCGACGACACATTCATCGCGCTCAAGTGAACACTGCCCGGTGGCCCCAGCAGCCCACCACCACCATGGGCCCGAGGACACCGGATGCGCGTTGCACGTCGGGCGCGACCGGTCCCGCGGAAGTCCCAGGACTCGCGGGGCCCGGATGGGCGCCCGAACCGTCGCCGGCGGCGCCTGAAGATGGCGGCATCCAGGATCTGCGTCGATGCTCCGGCCAACCGCGAAACTGTGGTCGCCGATCTCAAGCGGCTGAGCGACGACAGATACGCGTTGGCGCGGTGAAGCCCCGTCAGTTGCAGGGAGACCCTTCGCAGCAGGGCCGGATGTAGCCGCAGCCGTCGCACCGCTCGTGCGAGGTCTCCCAGCGGAGCATGTGGCCGCAGTTCGGACAGGGCTCGGTCAGATCAGCCCGGTCCCGAAGGCTAGATCGACCCGGCGCGTGGTGCCCGGTCGACGCGGCGGAGCGCCACGAGCACCTCGTTGATGAGCACTCATCCATCGAGGAGGACGCGATGCCTACGTTCAATGACCCCGTCGCAGACGCAGACGAAGCCCGAGAGGCTGTCCGGGGTCTGGCCCACGCAACGCGCAACATCGAGGACCCCACGGCGATCTACAACGTCATCGGCTCGCTCAGCTCGGCGCTCGGCTCCATGGCCCAGGTGCTCCGACAGCTCGGCGCCACCCACGACCACACACCCGCCGACCACCGGCAGGGGCCAGCTAGACGGACCGACCGAGCGGCGGCGTACCAGGTCTCGTGGGAGCTCCATCGCGCAGCCGAGATGGTCAACCAAGTCGCGGCGACCGTCGATCGCGCGCACCAACTCGAAGCCGCGATCACCTACGACGTGCACCTTCCGGTGCCACCATTGCCGACGGCTCGGCGCGAATCCGGCCTCTCCCTGTGAGCGACCGATACGACGAGCGCCGGCTCCATTCCAGTGTGCTCGTCTCCCCGAGACGGGAGCGGCGCCGTGATCGCAGGCTGCGCAAGGCAGCAGCGCGGGCTCTAGTCACCGAGGATCGCGAGGCGCGACGGAGCCTCGCAAGGCAGAAGGCTGACGCGCTCGCCGCGGAGCGCCGCTCCACCGTGATCCTCCCTGCCGCAGGCGAACCTGGTCCGGCTGCCCTACGTACGCCCGGTCGCTTCCGACTCCCCCGCCACCAGGACACCTCGGCCACCCTCGCGGGCGCCTACCCCTTCCTCGCCGAGGGCGGTCTTGGAGCCGAGGGCGTGTTCGTCGGCCAGGACCTCTACTCCGGATCGTCGTTCGTTTACGACCCCTGGGTCCTGTACGCCCGCGGCCTGATCACTGCGCCGAATCTCGTGCTCGCGGGGATCGTCGGCGCAGGGAAGTCTGCGCTGGCCAAGAGCCTCTACACCCGGTCCATCCCGTTCGGTCGGCGCGTTTACGTTCCGGGCGATCCCAAGGGCGAGCACACTGCCGTCGCCGAGGCCATCGGCGGGAAGGCGATCGCACTCGGGCACGGCATGCCCAACCGGCTCAACCCGCTCGACCAAGGGCATCGACCTGCGGGGCTCGACGATGTCCAGTGGACCAGCCAGGTCACAGCCCGTCGCCGCGACCTGATCGGCGCCCTCGCCGAGACCGTCCTCGACCGGCGCTTGAGTCCACTCGAGCACAGTGCGGTCGACCTGGCTCTCGACCGGACGGTCCGCGGTGCCGACGTACCCGTCCTCCCGATGGTCGTCGACCGGCTCCTGGCCCCCGATCCCGTAGACGATCACGACGGACGACTCATCGAAGACGGTCGACTCGTCGGCCACGCGCTGCGCCGCCTCGTTGCCGGCGACCTCGCAGGCCTCTTCGACGGTCCCTCGACAGTCGACTTCGACCCGACGCTGCCGATGATCTCCCTCGACCTGTCCCGCGTCACCGAGAACTCCACGCTCATCTCGATCCTGATGACCTGCGCATCGGCCTGGATGGAGTCGGCGCTGATGGATCCGGCAGGCGGACCACGGTGGGTCGTGTACGACGAAGCCTGGCGGCTCATGTCCCACCCCGCGTTGCTGCGGCGGATGGACGCCCACTGGCGGCTCGCGCGGCACTACGGCATCGCGAACATGTTGATCTTCCACAAGCTCTCCGACCTCGACAACGTCGGCGACCAGGGCTCCGCCATGCGCGCGCTGGCATCATCGCTGCTCGCGAACGCCGAGACCCGGATCGTCTATCGCCAGGAGCCCGACCAACTCGGATCCACATCAGCGGCGCTCGGCCTGACAAGCACGGAACAGGCGCTGATCCCCACGCTCGGGACCGGGCAGGGGCTGTGGCGGATCAAGAACCGGTCGTTCGTCGTGCAGCACCAGATGCACCTCGCCGAGCTGGAGCTGTTCGATACGTCAGCTCGCGCAGCCGGACTGTGATCGCGAGGGCCGCTGTCGTGTGCCGCCGGACTGCTCGGCGTACCTCATCGGTGTCATCGTCCTAAGGAGGCAGTTGTGTACGAGGCGGCGACCACGCGTGACGCCAAGATCGAAGCGCTGCACGCGCAGTTCACTGATGCTGTCGAGGCGCTCGTCTCCGGCGAGGACTGGAAGCGGGCGCTGACCTTCGCAGCACAGTTCCGCTCCAGAAGCTTCAACAACACGATGCTGATCTGGTCGCAGCACGCAGCGGCGTACGGCGAAGGTCGCGTATCCGCGCCGACGCCGACGTACGTCGCGGGGTTCCATCAGTGGCTCAGCCTCGGGCGACATGTCGAGAAGGGCCAGCGCGGGTACGGCATCCTCGCCCCCGTCACCGCGCGCTACGCCACGACGAGCCCGTCAGATGCCGCCTCCTGGCGGCGCCTCTCGCGCGGCGAGAAGCCCGCACCCGGCGAGGTCGTGAAGTCGAAGGTCATCGGCCTGAAGCCGACACACGTCTGGGACGTCTCCCAGACCTGCGGCGATCCCGTTCCCGAGCTACCTCGCCCGGACCTCTTGCAGGGCGAAGCGCCCGCCGGGCTGTGGGACGGCCTGGCCGACCAGATCACCGCTCGCGGGTTCGAACTGCGGCTCGTCTCCTCGTCTGCTGCGATCGGCGGGGCCAACGGGTTGACGGACTTCCTGACCAAAGAGGTCTCGCTCCGGATGGACATGGACGACGCAGCTCAGGTGAAGACGCTGGCCCACGAGCTCGGCCACGTGCTTCTGCATGCTGGACAGAGCGACGCACTGTCCACCGGCGTCGCGGCGGACGCGACCCTCCACCGTGGCGTCGCGGAGGTCGAGGCCGAGTCCGTCGCACTCATGGTCGCCGCAGCCCACGGCCTCGACACCACCTCCTACACCGTCCCCTACGTCTCAACGTGGGCAGCGCGCGTCCCCGACAAGTCGCCGGTCGAGGTCGTCCAGTCCACGGCCGAGCGGGTACGCCGCACCGCACTCGGCGTCCTCGATCAGCTCGACACTCAGCAGGCCGGCGACGGCAACCCTCCCGGGCTCGACCCCGACGCGTTGAGCCATCACGCAGACAGCACCCGGATCACCACCGGCGTACGCCGCGACGGGTCGGTGATCGGGCTGTGAACGTCCCCGTCGTACTCAGCACCGTCCAAGTGACCGTCGACGAAGACGGCACAGTCCGGGTCACCCTCGACGGGCAGGCCTACGCCGACGACCGCACGCTCACCCGCGCCGACCTGCGCGCTGTGGTCGACGAGATCGCCACCGACCTCGGCTGCCCGGTACGGATCGACCTCCGCGAAGCCGACGGCGCCACCTACACCGACGTCCACCTCCCCACCGATCCCCCGGCACCGGCCGCCGATGAGTGCGCACCCGAGATCGCGTCTCCATCGCTGGCCGGTGCCGGGTTCCGCCCCGGCGAAGAGGTCGCGCTCGCCTACGTCGTTGCACGGCGATTAGCCGACGCCGACGGCACCGCCGCCATCAACCTTCCGCCGGCGCTGGTGGCCGCGGCGAGAAGCGGTCTGGTGCTGTTCGGGCTGACCTCGCTGACCGTGGCGCCCGTCGAGGAGAGCTCGTGAACCCAGGCGTACGCGGCACAAGCGACGAGCTCGTCAACGCTGCCTTGATCGGTCTCGTCGGTGTCGCGGGCGTCGGGGTCGCCCTTGCCTTCGCCGGCCAGCTCGCCTGTCTGCTGGCGAATGCGCCCGCGCCGATCGGTGGTGCCGCGAGCGGACTGCGGGTTCTGACCGACCCCGGCCATCCCGGCCGAGCACTCGGTCGGCCGACCGTGCCCACCACGACGTACTGGCTCGTTCTTGCCCTGCTGCTCTCCCTGCTCGGTGCCGTGGCGTGGCTCGTCTGGTCCGTCGTCGCCCGAGCGCGGCACCGGAGCGCGCACGACCCACGCAAGATCGCCGGCATCGCGACGCGCCGCGACATCGACGCCGCGGCCTCACGGGACGCGCTCGTACGACGCGGCCGGACCCTGCGTCCATCGATCGCCCATCCGCAGCCGACCGACGTCGGCTATCTCCTCGGCCACAGCTGCGGCCGCCAGATCTGGGCATCGGTCGAGGACTCGATCCTGGTCATCGGACCGCCGCGCTCTGGCAAGGGCCTGCATCTGGTCATCAACACGATCCTCGACGCCCCCGGCGCCGTGGTGACGACCTCCACCAGGCCGGACAACATCGTCGCCACGATCGCAGCCCGCCGCGAGAGCGGACCTGTTGCGGTCTTCGACCCTCAGAACCTGGCTTCCGGCCTGCCTGGCGTGTCGGGCAGTGGTGTTCGCTGGTCGCCAATACGCGGCTGCGAGAGACCGCTGACCGCGATGATCCGCGCCGCCGGCCTCGCGGCCACCACCGGCCTGTCGTCAGGTGGGGTCGAGTCGGGCGGGTTCTGGGAAGGCAAGGCCCGCACGGCGCTGCAGTCCCTCCTGCACGCCGCCGCCATCGACGGACTCTCCACCCGCACGCTCTTCGACTGGTCGCTATCGCCCGCGGCCGCGACCGACGCAGTCGGCATCCTCGCCAGCCGCTCGCAAGCCGCAGCCGGATGGTCCGACGCACTCGACGGGATGATCAACGCCGATCCCAGAACCCGCGACTCCATCTGGATGGCCGTCAGCCAAGCTCTCGCCTCACTCGCCGATCCCGACGTCCTCGATGCCGTCAGCCCGGCTGCTGACGAAGCGTTCGACCCCGTTGCCTTCCTTCGGCAGAACGGGACGCTGTACTTGCTCGCCACCGGCGCCGGTGCGGGCGCCTCCTGGCCCTTGGTCGCGGCATTCCTCGAAGACCTCACCGAAGTAGCCCGGCATCTCGCAGCCAGCTCACCGGGCGCCCGGCTGGATCCTCCGCTCCTGCTCGCACTCGACGAGATCGGCAACCTCGCCCCGCTGCCCTCCCTGCCGGTACTGATGGCAGAAGGCGGCGGCACCGGCATCACCACGATGCCCGTGCTGCAGTCGCTCGCCCAGGCGCGGAACAAGTGGGGCGATCACGCCGCCAGCACGATCTGGGACGCGTCCATCGTGAAGGTGATCCTGGGCGGCGCCTCCGCCTCGAAGGATCTTCAAGAACTGTCAGTCCTGATCGGCGAGCGCGACGAGAGATCGGATTCGTTGACGATCAGCGACTACGGCGCAAGGTCGCGGCAACGGTCCACGCGACGCGTCGCCGTCATGCCGCCCGAGCGGATCCGCACACTCCCCTTCGGCACCGGCCTGGTGCTCCTACGCAGTGCGCCCTCGATCGTCACTAGACTTCGTCCATTTACGATCCGGCCCGGTCGTCGGTGAAGCTCCGGCCAGCGCCTCATCGTTGTGGCAGGATCCCGTACATGCCAGCCGCCGTGCCTCCGCGGGCTTCGCCGCGCAAACGGGATCCGGTGACTCGACTGGCCGCGAACCTGATGCAGGTGGAGGCGTGGTCACGCAAGGGCAAGGTCGACAGAGCACGCGACATGCTCGAGGCCTGCAAGGTTCTTCATCTGCCTGCCGTACCGGAGGAACTACGCGAACCTTGGGAACGAAAGATTCGCCTTCTGGACGGGCAACTCCCTGAAACGAACTGGGACTCACCCGGTTCAATGTCGGACGCCGCGAACGTCGTGCCCCGCCCTCGTCGGGGCCAAGGTCGGCCGCAGTTGGCGCCGCCGAGTTCGGACGGCGCTACGTCGGCGGATGCAGCACTTCGAAGCCCTGTTTGGGAGCGACTTGCGAGGGCACTCGATGATCGACGCACCGAGACAGCGGCGCTGAGTCTCAATGAATTCCGCGCACGGTTCGACTTCGTAGCAGCACGCATAGGCGTCCAGGTCTGGGTAACCCTCCGAGATGCGCCAAGTGCCGCTTGGGTTGCCCACCGCGACAGCCAGTTCATCAACGGGGCTTGGTTGATTGCCCCGTCATCACATCGGCTCGCGCCCCTCGAAGCAATGCCGAACAATGCCTCCGCGGGTCTCCTTGTGTGGGTTTTCACGTCCATCCCTGATGCCCGTGTGGCCGTGAAGGAGCAGTTCCTCGAAATGTCACCGAAGTCTGCACCGCAATTGACCGTTCAGCGTCATCCTTCGGCGCCTGTAGCAGAATTCGATCGCACCGTGGAGCGCCTGGGGAGGCGCCCGTTCCGACCGGGCCACGGACTAAAGCGGTTCGCGGTCACTACTTGTGCAAAGTGCGGCCAACCGCTGTCGGACCCGAACAGCGTCGTACTAGGTATTGGTCCGGACTGCCTCAAGTACTTCGATCCTGAGGTCTTGGCTGCGGCCAGGCAGTGGAAGCCCGGCTCGGTTCGGTCAGTCGGGCGGACCACCAAGAACTTCCTGGCAGCCGTAACGGCAGATTGGTGACCTAGCAAACTTGGGCTTCGCGAAGCACCTAACTCCTGAGCGAAGCGCCGCCAGGGCGCGCCCGGAATTCAGGAGCCAAGATGTCTATCCCCACCCAGATGAGCCTGGTCGGCTTCATCGCCTCTGCACCCGAGCTGCACTTCACCAAGTCCGGCGACGAGTGCTGTCGCATCCGTGTCGGGGTCGAGCAGTGGCGCAAGGAGGTCGACGGGGAGTTCACCAAACTCGACCCGACGTTCCACGACATGGTCGCCTTCGAGAGCACGGCCCGCGAGACGTACGCACGCTTCCGCAAGGGTGACTCGTTCATCGCCAGCGGATACATCCACGAGTACGAGCTCGACGGCCGCAAGGGTGGTGTCATCAAGGAGGAGTTCGTCGCTCGCAAGATCGGGCACAACGCCAACAAGACCGATTACACCGTCCAGCGGGCACGTCACGCCGCTGAGAGGCCATTTAGCGCCGTAGCCCAGCCGCCCGCCGTCGGAATGTGACCGGCGGGTCGTCATGGACGAGTACTACCCCGACGAGCCACACGACCTGCCGCCGCACAGCATGCGGGAACCGCGCGAGATCCCACCACCACCGATCAACTGGAACCTGCTCGACGCGGAGGAGGCCGGGCGCGAGTGGCACGACCTGGACCAGTGGGTGAAGTGGCTCAAGAGCACCTTCGGTCTACCGCCTAACATTGTGCCGCCGTACTGGCACCGTCACGACGAGCTCGTCTGGGAACTCTCCGCACTACACACCCACTGGCTGAGTTGCTACCACGAGTCCAGCTCCCCCAGTTCGCCGATCGGATGGATGCGGGACTTCGCCGAGGCCCGTCACCGGCTGCGTGACTGGGTGTCGATCTGCGGCACGCGCTTGGACCGCGATCGCCCGACACGGCAGACCACCTGGCCGGGCGAAGACCCCGCCGGGTCCTCCACCGAGGTCGAGATCCGGAACCGCGACCAGGATTTTGCCGACTTCGTCCGCGACGATCTCCGCGACCGTGAGCGCGTCGAAGCGCTCGTGCGCCGTCAGCTCGCTGGTTGATCCGACGCCACAGGAGGCGCCGGCGCGAACTCGTCCACAGCCACCGGCGTCCGCGGACCTACGCCGCGTGCGGTTGGCGGACGGTTGGCACCTCACCTTCTGAAGGAGGGCTCATGCTGCTCGCCCACGTCCAGACCCTCGCGCAGGCTCGCTCGTACGTCGCCGCACTGGCCGACCTCGCAGTCACGGCCGAGGCTTCGTCGGCGTATGAGGACGCACTGCTCGAGCTCGACCGCGTCCACGGCGACGACTGCCCCGCACTCGACACCGCGGGCCTCACCGACGACCGCGACGTCCTGCTCGCCGTCGCCACCAGCGCCATCGAGGAGCTCGAGCAGCATGGGATCGACATCTTGTCTGTCGAGCTCATCCTCGCGAGGTTGATCGAAGCCCGCGAGCTGGACGTGCCCTGATGTACGGCGAGAACGGCGCGCAGATGCGCACCGAGCTGGCGATCCTGCTTCGCCAACACAGGGTCATGCACCGGCTCGGAACCGACTCGCCCACAGAACGAGCCGAGGTGGGCCGCCAGATCCAGCGATACCGGCAGGTCGTACTCGCCTGGTGCACACAGGCGATCGACGCCGCGGCACCGCTGACCTTCGCCAACGTCCCTAGCAAGCCCGCCGACCCCTTCCGCTCGACCAGCGACCACGGCGCCGCAGTACGCGAGCTTCAACGCGCCCTCATCCGCGCCTGGGAAGCGGGGACAACCGACCGCGCCACCACTGCGGAAATCACCAGCACGGCCGCGAACGATGTGGTCGAGCACTGGCGCGTGGCGGCCAGGGCGGCCGCGCTGGCCGAGCACGACACCGCGCCCGACCAGTCCATCCACCTGACTGCCGCACAGGCCCGCACCATCGCTGGCGACGTCGCGGCCATCACTCAAGCACTCGTCGTCCTGGACCGTCGCTACCGCAACAACCCCGGGTGGGAGACGCTCCCCGGAAGCGACCGGCTCGGCTGGGCCGCACTCGCGACAGCGCTCGACGTCAGCCTCGGCCAACCGGATTTCAGCGTCGACCAAACCGGCTGGCACCCGCGCACGAGGCCGATCCCCGGACCCGGCAAGCCCGGAGTTCTCGGCGTGCTCCAGGCCCAGCACAACCTTCTCGTCGGCCTGAAGTCCCCGCCGAATGCGATGAACCTCAGGCGCATCGTCGACTCCCAGCGACTGCTGACAGGACGCCTCGTCCCGTACGCCGAGCAGGTCGACCCGGACCTGGCTGCACGCTGGCGCGCGCGAGCATCGACCTACGACCGGATGCTCCACGAACTCCGAAACGTCGGCGGCCGCCTCGGCAACGGCGGCGCCGCCGCAGCTGAAGCAGCCAACGCCGTCAGCCGGATGAGCTCCCTATCCGCTGAGACGATCATCGAGCCACGAATGCTCGGCGGCTTCCAAGCACTCTTCCAGCGACTCGACGCGCGGATCGCCGACATCCTCGAGACCGGGGTTGAGCGAGGCGCCTTCGTCCAACGCGTCACCGTTCCGCGACTGGTGAGCGGCGACGGCCAACTTGTGGCACCGGTCAGGGAACGCTTCGTACCCGTCTCGCGGGCCACCGATCTCGACGTCATCCGCACCACACGCGAACATCTCCGGCCGAGGCCTGCACCGCAGGTCGTCTCACCCGGCACCAGCCGGGCCGATCTCGCTTCCGCGCTCGTTCACCGCCCAAGGCCAAGGCCAGACCGCGGCGACTTCCCGGCTCTCTAACGGCCGCGGACTTCGAGCGAATCAAGGCCTACCAGCCCCGCGGCTTGTTCCGGGTGATGTGCCACGCACCCTTGTGCTCGTCGAAGCACGGGTGGATGGACCGCACGCTCCAACCCTTGGCGACCATGGCCTTGATAGCGTGCCGGGCCGCTTGGCGATTCGGATAGGGGACCTTCGTGCACATTGGCCTCTCCAGCAGAAATGACTGTGTGGAGTGGCGCCTCGTCACTATCGACGAACGGCACGGCGGCGGTCTGCGCTGATGCGCCCGGCTCACCCGCATTCCAAGGTCCATGGAGCCGAAGGGACGTGTCGAGGCTACACCGGGGAGCCGTTGGCAAGCCACGTCCACCTCAGAGGCATCACCGCTCGAAAGGACCACTGGCATGACCGCCCACCGCACGATCACTGCTCCGACTTACCTCACTCTTGCCGACGCGTCGGAGGTGGTCGGGCAGTCCCAGAAGACGCTCCGCCGCCGGATCGCGGCCGGCCTGCTTCCGGCGTACCGATTCGGCCCCCGTTGCATCCGCGTCCGCCTGGAGGACCTGGAGTCACTCGGGCACCGGATCCCGACCACACGGCGCGGCGAGTGAGCCGCTACTCCCCCGCTTCAGCCATCTTCGACAACCTGGCTGCCAGGTCCTTCATGCGGTCGCTCGCCGCGTGCTGATAGCGCATCGCCGCGCCGGGCGTGGAGTGGCCGGCCATCTGCATCAACTCCGCCAGCGTCGCTCCAGCAACGGCAGCGTTGGTGAGGCCGGTGTGGCGCAGGTCGTGGAAGTGCAGGTCGGGCCGCCCGGCAAGGCGCCGTGCCTCGAAGTAGCCGTGCCCCTTGCGCTGGATCTCGCCGTCCGGCTTGAGGGCGGCGACGCGTCCGTAGAACGCCGAGGGCCGCAGATGCGACCCGCCCGGACCGGGGAAGAGGAGGCCGTCCCGGCCAGGCGCGGCGTACTCCTGGAGGTGCGTCTTCAGATCGCCGACGAGGTGCGGCGGGATCGGTAGGTCGCGTACGCCGGCGTCGGTCTTGGGCGGCCCGACCACGCAGTCGGGCCGACACGGACATGAGACGGCCCCATCGGGCAGCGAGTTGTGGGGCGGGTCGACCTTGGTCACGCCACGCCGGATATGGATGAGGTGGTGCGTCATGTCGACGTCCTTACGACGAAGCTCGGCCAGCTCGCCGAAGCGAAGACCGCACCAGGCTGCAAGCTGGACCATCATCCGTCGCCGCTCGGGAACGTTGGCCGTCAAGATCGCGAGCTCGGACAAGCTGGCGGGCTTGACCACGTGGCGGCGCTTCGTCGTACCTCCTCCGCGGACCTTCGCCGGATTGGCTGTCGTGATGAGGCCGCGCTCGACCGCGGTTCCGAGGATGGTGCGCAGGAGGCCATAGGCGCGTGCCTGGTACGTCGGTCGCCCGCGGGCAACGGTCTCGTACCAGGCATCGACCATGTCGGACGTGATCGACGTCAGCGTGACCTCCTCGAAGGTCGGCAGGATGAGGCGGTCGAGCAGATCGCGGTAGCCGTCCCGCGTGCGGCCCGCGAGCGGGCGACCCTTCACCTTGCGTCCTGCCAGCCACGCTTCCGCGTAGGCGCCGAAAGTGATGACCTCGGGACGCGCTCGCCTCGCCGCAGCACGATCCGCCGGCGAGGTCCACGCACCGGAGGTGATCAGACGGCGTTCGTCCGCGAGCCATGCCTCGGCGTCCACCTTGGTCTCGAAGGACCGGCCGGCGTAGTGGCGAACCGGGACGGGCTTCCCGTTCCGACTCAGCGTCGTCCGGCCGTCGGGGTCGTTGTAGAACGCCTGCCATCTCCCAGACGCCAGCTTCTTCATCGCCCCGAAGCCCCTGCGGGTCCGTGCCGCCATGCGCTTCACCTCCCAGGCCAGAGCCTGCCTACGAGCTGCCTACAAACGAGGCTAGAAGTGAGCAGCTATCGCTCCCTGCGAATACGGGACCCTGTGGACAACATGCGGGCCAGCGCCCCTGTAGAGCAGGTGCAGCGGCGTTACCAAGGAGGGGCCGTGGTCTGGGTCGAACCCAGTATCGGTCGAGCTTGACCTCGGCGCTCATCCGAAGTGGTGTCGGACGGCGCTCCAGACCTCAGGCTCCTGCCCATCATGCGACCGACGACGGGTGGGGCAACGACGTCGACCATCGAGGACGCGCCCACGTGCGCTGGCCGTGGCTTGACTGACGCCACCCGCTTCCGACTCGTCGCCGCGGCGCTCTCGCACTCCTCGAGCCTTTGATCGGGCGCGACCGTCATCCAGCCAGGTACCTGTGCGGCAGCGTCACGGAGGTCGATCAGCGCCGTCTTGGGGTCGTTCAGTCGATCGCTGATGACCATGCCTCGCAACCACGTGAGCGCGGCGCGATCAGAGGCTCCGGCGAGCCAGGTGCGGATCGCGATGTCGAGACTGTGCACGGCGATGCGTGGCTTGCCTTCGAGGAGTCCCGCGACCGTGTAGAGGATCCAGGGGTCAGGAAGCCACGCTCCCCCACCCCAGCCGATCCAGGACTTGGTCCAATCGTGAACAGCTCGCGGGTCGCCCTCGGCGGCACCTGCCAGCGCCTTGTCGCGGCATTCGCGTCCCCAAGCGGCAATGTCTCCGCCGGGGACCTTGTCGATCGTGAAGGTCATTCGATCCCTCCTACTCCCGTCAGCCGACCAGCTGCTGAAGGATCGTCGGGTCCTTGATCTTGTCGTCGCGGGCCAGCAGGACGACCTTGGCCACCAGTTCGGCCGTTCGCGGATCGTCGTCGACGAAGGGCAGGAAGATGCGGCCGCGGTGCTGGGCGGATACCGGCACGATGCATACGGCGTTTCCGGGGATCCTATGTACGACACCCGAGCCGAGGTGGACCGAGTACGTTCCGAGCTCTCCCTTGATCCTGGCGTGGTGGCCGCCAACCTCGACGTTGGTGAGGTTGAGCATCGAAGCGGTTTCGTCGACCAGGCGCCCTCGCATCGCGATGGACGACTCAGACGTCTCGGGGTCGACACCGCTGGAGTGGGCGACGGAGACGACGAGGTCGAGGTCGCGCATGGTCTCGGAGAACACACGTGCCGGGACCTCTGAGAGCGGCAGTGGTTGCCACTTGCCGGATGGGTGAAAGGTGATGTCGTCGATGGTGGCGTCCTCGACTTCGGTGGGTGAGCCCCAGCCATTGACGAGGTGGCACCAAGCGGTGATCTTCTGCTGGTGGAAGGTGCGGGAGAAGCCCTGCTCGAAGTCCGCGACCCAGCCGCGGGAGGTGAAGATTCCGCCGGCCTGCCGACCTTCGACCTGATGGCCCGCGTATCGGCGGGAGCTCACTCCTGCTTCGTCGCGTTCGTTCTCGTTGAGGGTGTAGAGCTCGCGGAAGAGTTGCTTGAAGGGCTGCCGTCGCTCGTCGACCATCAGGGCGTGCTGGAAGTCGGGCCACTCGCCCGACGTCAGCAGGTCATTCGGATGGGCCACGCGAAGGGCGCCGACGCTTGTCCGCTCGGAGCCGTCGGGGCCGGCGAGGTTCGTTCCGCCCAGCGGGAAGCCGACGATTCCCTCGTCGTCGACCAGGACGAGTTCGCGGAGCATCGGGGCGATGATTGGGTGCTGCAGGAGATCCGCCAACTCGTGGGGTTCGAAGGCGTCGCCGAGAACGCATGCCGACTCCAGCGAACTCCGCATGCGGCGGATCTGCTTCCGCAGTGCGGTTGCCCGGTCCCGGAGCTCAGCGATCTCTGGAACCTTCGCACTCTTGGCGGGGATGGACTTCAACGGCTTGCCTGCCCGGTGCACCGTGAGCTCGGGCGACCCACTGGAGTCGATCGCGAGGGCCACCGTTAAGTCTCCGTCGCTGGCGGTGACGGGACCGTCGGCAAGGTCGCGGACCGCTTCTGCTTCCATCGCCCACACGAGGCGTTGGGGATCGCGGAAGCCGGCCGTGCGGGCGAGGTTCTCGAGTCCGACCTCAACGGCAATGGATTCTGATGCGCGCCGTTGTGAGCCCGAGGTTCGGTCGGAGGCCACGAAGCCACGGAGCAATTCGTATCGACGAAGCAGGGTCTGCTGATCCGGCAGCGGGAGAAGTCCGAGGGCGCGCACGGAATCCTGGTGGCGCTTGTCGCGGATCCGCTGCGTGACATCGGCTTCGTCGACGTTCCCGAACAGCGCTGTGGCGAACAGTTCTGCCCGCTTGTGACCACCGGAGGACGAGGCGTACTTGGCGGCCTTGAGCACGTCGGTGAAGCGGTCCTGGCCCAACGTAGCGATCATGTCGTGGAACCAGACGACGTCTGCGGCACCGTTGACGAGGTCGGTCGCATCGAGCGGTGTTCGCTGGCTGACCTCGGTGGCCCATTGGGCGCGGATTTCGGCGTCGACGGACCAGCTGTCGTCCTTGGTGTGGGCGTGAACCCACCACACGGCGGACTCGAGACCGTCCCATCCGAGGTGTTGCTCGATCAGACCGGACCATTGCGGTGCGTACACCGCGGTCTCGATGAGGCGCTGGTCGGAGATCTTGGCCTCCTTGGCTAGTCGGCCGAGCAGGTCTGCGGAGTCCTCGGGCGTTGGCTGATTGACGCGAATGAGGTGGGACAGGTTGCTTTCTCGCGACTGGGTCCATGCATGGGCGCGAGCGAAGGGACGCTTGCCGAGCGCGGCGAGGCACTGGACGAGTTGCGCGGTGCCGTAGGTGGTGCGCAAGCCATGGGAGGTCTCGGACAGTTCGGTCGGGAGGTCGCCTCGCGCTACCTCCGTTTCGATGACGGCAGTCCGGACGTCAGAGACGACTGCCTGGACATCGGTGGCCCCTGCCCACGGCTCCGGGCGCAGGCCGGTGAGCGCCCGGAGGGCGTCTTGGCGGGGTCCGTGGGAGTACCAGTAGTGGACGCGTGGCGCGACCACGAGGGCGTCGATGAGGTCGGCCCGACTGGCCGCGCCCCTGCTGAAGGCTTCGACCAGGGTCCTGGCGGGGGGCGGCCAGCGGTCGGGCTGGTCGGGAACTTGGATGGTGCCGCCCGCACGGCCGTAGGCGTTGCGGACTTCGACCTCGACCTTCGGACCGTCCCACCGGTCGATGGATCCTTCGGGTTCGTCGATGTACCTGAGCGTGCGCCACAGTCGGGCGACCTGGTCGTCGGTCAGTTTCGCGACGTCGATGAAGTCGGGGCTGCCGCTGAACAGGTCCCGGAAAGTTGCTCGACTGTCCGCGCCGATGGCATTGCCCCAACGATCGCGTTCGAGTTTTCGGCCACGTCGCTCCAGCACCTCAGCAGGGCCGCGCACGCCGTCGATGGGGAGAGCCGCTGCGGCCGTCTCCAGGAAGCGCAGGAAAGGCTCGGCCCAGGTGTCGCGCTTGGCGTGGTGTCCGATCGCACGGAAGACCTGCCACTGCAGAGCGTTGACGTCGGCCTTGGGGAATTCCGAGGCCACCGGCCCGACCAGAGAGCGGGTGAGGTCGGCCGCCCAGCGCTGGTTGACTCGCGGGACGTAGGACAGCAGCGCCAGCTCGACTCCTCCATCGGTGAGTTGCGGCTGGATGCGTTCCCACCAAGGACCCAGGATCTCGGGGATCGGGAGTGCGCCGTCTTTGCCTGCGTGGATCCAGCGGATGTTCGCGAGGAGCTCGACACCTTGGAAGGTCTGGACCTCCACGTCGGCATGTTCGGCGAGCCATCCGGTCAACGAAGTCCAGGCGAGCCGGAATCGTTCGTGATGGGGCGTCCAATACGACTCGGGTGCCGGTGTCGGGCGCTGAGCGGGCGTGCGGTCGATGGCGGAGAAGCGGATGGTGGAAGGGACCTGCTTCGCGGTGGCGTCGGTTTCTTCTCGGCCGCCGCCGAGTTCTTCGGCTGCGCGCAGCTGGTCGGCCGTCCCGGAGGCGAGTCGTTCTGTGGACGAGTCGAGTGCGGACGCGCTCTGTTTCCGGAGGATGGAGAGAGCGGTCGTGCGGAGGTCGGCCGCCTTGCGGGTGAGCGCGTCCTCCAGGATGCGGGCCTCGCCTTCCGAGATTTCGGGAAGTGTCAGCAGCGCACCGCCCACCGTGTCCCGCACGGACGTCGAGCGGTCAGTCACGAGTGAGAAAAGCGCTGCGCGGTTCGCGACGGGGTCTTTCGCATACTCGCGGGCGGCGACCCACCGCCCGTCGGCTGAGGCTGCGGCCACGAGGTCCGGGTCGAGCGGCCGGTCTCCGGAGTGGCAGATGAGGGTGTCGGCGGCGAGTGTGCTCCCGATCTTGCGTGGAAGAGTCCCGATCAGTCCCGTCTCGACCTCTTGGACCTTCCCGAGGGTGCGGACCCGCTCGTACAAGTTGGCGCGCACAGGTTCGGGCATCGGGACCGGAACCTGCGCGAACGCGTAGGCGTGGGCCGGCCAGGCGGTGACGGCCGCGGCGTAGACCGGGGTGGAGGTGTCGGCGATCGCGCGCGTTAGTGCCGGGCCGGTGGCGGGGATTGCGAAGTCAGTCAGCAGTCGGGCGGCTGCCAGCCGAGTGCGTTCGTCTGGGCTTCCCTGGAGGGACTCGGCGGCCGCGATGGCGGAGCGAACATCGCGAACTGCGAGCGACCACACGCCGAGGAATGCGGTCACCGGGTCGGCTTCGACGAGTGCCGTGGGCGGGACGGGATGCCGGAGGTTGTCGCGGATCGTGGCCACTGCTTGAGCGACCTGCTTCTCCTGTCGGACTGAGAGGTCCTCTCCTATCCAGACGCCCAGTGCGCGGACGGTTCCGGCGAATCGGGCGAGCCGGTGTTCGACGATCAGGTCGAGGATTCGAGCGAACGCGTCGGGATGGGCGAGGTCGGCTGCTTCGAGGATCGTCTGCCGCAGTCCCTCGGAGCGCTGTGCGGCTGCCAGCAGGCGCTCCACTTCGGCCCACCCGGCGGGGTCTGGTGACGACAGGAGTGCGACGAATGCGGAGTGTGAAGGTCCGCTGATGTCGTGCTCGCCGCGCAGGCTCGCGGCCAGGGTGCGGGCGATGCTGGTGTTGCCGTGCGCGATGGCGGAGGCGAACAGCGAGCCGAGCGGGACATATTGGCCGAGGTGCAACGCCCAGTCTGCCTGCCAGGACAGTGGCTGCGGGTAGTCGACTGAGTGGCGCAGGTATCGGCGTAGCTCGTCCCAGCGAGCGGCACGGGAGTCGGCGCGATCCGAGGAGCGGTAGGCGCGTCGTTGCCACCCGCGCTGGTAGGGCTGATGTGCGGACCATTCCCACCAATGAGCGAGGTCCTTGCCGAGCGCGGGACTGAGTGCGCTGAATACCTTCTCGCGCTTCGGGAGGCTCAGCTCGTCGAGCTGCTCGGCGACAGGTCTCCAGGGCCGGCGGGTGTCAGCCATTGCCGTGACGATGTCGGTTGCGATTTTCGGCGCCAGGAGCTTGTGGATCCGGATGCCTTTCGAGCGCTCGCTCTCCGGCGCGGCGTACTGCTGCAGTGCCGCTCGTGCGGCGTCTCCCGACAGCATGCTCAGCCCCCAGCCAGGGCGACCAAGCGGACGAGTCGCAGGGTCGACTCTGGGCGGATCGCCACTGGTGCGTCAAGCTCTTCGACCTGGCGGTCGTCGACGAACACAAAGAAGAGTCCGTCGGTGAATGCCTCGACAGCTCGCTCGATCGCCTCGGCCTCCGGTGGCGGGGCCGCTACGGCTCGGCTCTCGCGACCGTAGGCGCCGGTGTCGACGCCACGCGCCAGGTCGGCAGGAGTCAGAACCCGCAAGGTCCTACTGGCGGTTCTCCGCTGCTCGTAGGAAGCGAGTTCGTGGCGCACCAGTGCAGCCAGGAGGTCACGGAGAGTTCCGATGGCGGCAGGCATCGAGACGCTCAGGGACTCGGTTTCCTTGGTGCCGACGACTTTGGTCTCCACGATCACAGGCCCACTCTGGCATCCATCGGGCACCGGTACGGCCATCTCCCGTGGTTGTCGTCAGCCGGTTCTTAACCGTTGGAGGCCTCGATGACTAGTCGTCTTGGTGATCCCACCGCTGGTCAGACGAATGCAACGGTGAGCGATGCGGGTCGGTCCTCGTAGAGGCGGTCGAAGAGTCGCGACGCGAAGTCCGCGCGCTGCTCCTCGGATCGAGGCGACAAGTCGCCCGCCTCTGCGAGGGGCGGCGGCGCGTCGCCCGGATTGCGCTGAGCGGGCTCACCATCCGCGTCATCCGTTGGCGGGCCACCTGCAGGCCCAGTCCAAGTGTTCGCGATGGAGTACTCCCACGGCCAACTGTTGTGGATCGGCACACGGTCGACCGCCGTGGACGCCGGAAGCGGTGGAACCGGTGCCGCCATGATGCCTCTGGCCGAGGCCATGGGCGTCGGTCGCATCATGTCCCAGTAGTAGCGCGCGCCGAGCGCCGGAGCGTTGACCGAGTTCGCAGTCGCCGTCCACCAGACAGATCGATGCGGCTTGCGGGTGCCATGCACGACGCCTAGGTGTTGCTGGTACAGCGCCAGGTAGCCGTTCATGTGGAACCTTCGCCCGTCCCAGTTGAACGTCCCCGAGTTAAGCAGGAGGGTGTGGGCGACGGCGAGCGCGGACTTGAGCACGTACTCACCCGACACAGCATCGAGATCCTTGACGAGCTTCGCCTGGTAGATCCGCAACGTGCCGGCTCCATCCAGAACTGCCAGATCTCCGCCGAGCACGTTGGCCTCGGCTTTGGACGTGACGGCGTACGTCGTGCCTGCTTCCGCGTGTGTCCACAGGCTCGCCATGGCGACATCGGTAAGGCCGACCTCATTGATCGATGCCGCTGCGGCAGCTTTGGAGGTAACTCCCTTGCCAGCCTTGTGGAGGAATCTGCCCGTACCCGCGGACGCGAGGGTGTACTCACGCATGGATGCTCGCGCCTTCCAAGAGGCGATTCCCATAGCTCCCGCCAGCTTCTGCACGTCTGTCACACGGCAAGTGTGTTGCACCGCGGCCGGCGGGCAACAGAAAGCCGTCCTTCTCGCGAAGGACATTGTCGGCCACGACTCCGCGCCGTCAGTACCTTTCGAGGTCGAGGCGCCTGGCCTCGGCGGCGGCGCGCGCCTGCGTGGGCGCGCGCGTAGCTGATGAGCGTCTCGACGCGGGTCCGGCCGGGCGTGGCGATGAGGCCCGACTCGGAGCCGCCGGCGGCGAGCCAGCGGAGGGCTGCGGTGTGGCGGAGTCGGCGGGGCCGGAATCCCTCGGTGCCGGCACGCCTGCGCGCCGGCATGTCCTGCTCGCAGGCGTAGGTCTCCGCCGCCTCCAAAGGCCCGTCCAGTCCCATCTGCAGCCTGCCACGACCCACCCGCCTGGCGACCGTGGAACGAGTCTCCAGCAAGGCTCTGGTTTTGCCTGCCGATTGTCGGAGGTCGCCCCTACGGTATTAGTCCGCTTGCCGAACTCACCGCCGCTCACCGCCGCTCACCGTGCGGATTCGAGGAGACGACTCACCTTGCTATCGGATCGCAACCGCCTGGCTCCACCTCCGACCCGTCGTCGTTCGATCGGTGGTGCGGCATGAGTCTGTACGGCGAATTGATCGAGTGGGCAGAGTCGCGTCCTTGGTGGCAGCAACAGGTGCTCGCGAGGCTCGCATCGGGCGAGACGGTCGGCCCGGAGGACCATACGTCGATCGCCGCCTCCCTGCTCGAACCAGCCCCGACGACGCCGCCCGGCGGCTGGCTCGCTGATGTAAGGCCACCTGCCGAGTCGGCTGAGGACCAGGTGAAACTCGTCTGTGTCAGGGACGTGAAGAACGTGAACCGGCTCCGTCCTGACGAGCGACTCACGTTCGGCGCGGACGGCGTGACCGTGGTCTTCGGATTCAACGGCAGCGGCAAGTCTGGCTACGCCCGCCTGGTCAAGCAGATGGTCCGCACCCGCCATAGGGAGGACATCCTCCCTGACGTGTTCGGTGGCCCGCAGCAGAGCCGTGAAGGGCATCTTGACTACGCGGTCGGCGGCATCGCCGCCGAAGCCGATCTTGCGGGCGGGCCGCCGCTCCCGCTTGGCCGGGTGGCGTTCTACGACGAGAAGTGCGGTGACGCCTACCTGACGACCGAGGCCGAGATTGCCTACCGTCCGTCCGCGCTGACCCTGCTTGATGACCTCTACGACGTCTGTGACGGCGTTCGTCGTGAACTCGAGCGGCGGTTGAGCGAGAACGCGCGGGCGGCGGCGACCTTGCCTCCGTTGGCCCCGGGTTCGCCCTCGGCGGCGTTCGCCGCATCTCTGCAGGCCGACACGACCTACGCCGACATCGAGGCCGCGGCCACGCTGCCCGAGGACCACGAGTCGGAAGCTGCGCATCTGGAGGCGGAGGAGGCGCGCCTGCGGTCAACCAACCCCGAGGGAGAGAAAGCGCGGCTGAACTCGGCAGCCGGGTCCATCGAGACTGTCTCGGCACACCTGAAGGACCTGGAGCGCTCGCTCGGCGACGGCGCGGTCATGGCTCTACGGGGGCTCGACGCGGATGCGCGTGAGAAGCGTGCAGCGGCCTCAATGGCGTCGACGGCGTCCTTCGATGGCGAGCCAATCGGCGGTGTGGGCACATCAACGTGGAGGGCCCTGTGGGAGGCTGCCAGGCGCTTTTCCGAGGCAGAGGCGTACCCGGCCGAGGCATATCCGCACACGGGCGAGGACGCGCACTGCGTGCTGTGCCAGCAGCAACTCTCTGGTGAGGCGAGTCAGCGTCTGGACCGGTTCGATGCGTTCTTGGCAGATGACACCGAACAGCACGCCAAGCGGGCGGAGGCCGACCTTGAGGCGACGCTCCGCAGCATCGCGGCCGTCCAGGTCGAACCTGCCGCCGTGGCAGTCGCCGCCGCCTCTCTCGACCAGGACCACTCGGACCTGAAGGCCCGAGTGAAGGGCGCACTGACCGCGTTCCGTGCTCGGCAGCAAGGGCTCCTCGCCCAACCGCTACACGAGCAGTTGTCGGGCGCCGACATTGGCGGCTTGGTGGGCGATCTGGACGGGTTGGCGGATCAGCAGCGCGCGCAGGCTCGGGCAATCGAGGCTGGCGACTTCGCCCTCAAGATCGAGGAGGTTGCACGGCAGCGCCGCGATCTTGGCGCGCGGATCACCCTCGCGAGGGCCAAGGCCACGCTGGTTGCCGAACGCGACCGACTCCTCGCCCGGCGCTGCATCGAGGAAGCCCGGAAGCTGACCACCACGACGGGCCTGACGACGAAGGTAGGTGAGTTGACCCGGAAGTACGTCACGGTCGCGGTCCAAGACCGGTTCTCCCGCGAGTCCGAGCGACTCCGGGTCGAGGGGGTAACGCTCCAGGACAAGAAGGGACGGCAGGGCGCACTGCTCCACAAGCCGGACTTCATCGGCGCAACGCTGGCGGCAGATCTCCCACAGGTTCTCTCGGAGGGTGAGCAGACGGCGCTTGGCCTGGCCGGATTCTTCACCGAGGCCCACTTCGACCAGTCGCGATCCACGCTCGTGCTCGATGACCCCGTGACGAGCCTTGACCACGAGCGGCGCGGCCGAGTTGCCGAGCGGCTGGTGGACCTGGCGAAGAATCGGCAGGTCATCTTCTTCACCCACGACGCCACGTTCGCGGCAGAAATCAAGCGTTGCGCTGGCGAGGAGGACATCGAGTTCACCACCCGCTCGATCGAGCGCGGCCGGCCCGACCAGCAGCCGGGCGCGTGTAGGGACGACCATCCGTGGGCGGTGAAGGACGCACCCGCCCGCCTCGGATGGCTGAAGCAGGAGCTTGCGCGGATCAAGAAGAAAGCTGCTGAGTGGGACAGCGAGACCTACGACCGCGAGGTCGCAATGTGGGCTGGCTATCTCTCCGAGACTTGGGAGCGGTTCATCAGCCAGAACGTCGCCGATGCGCTCGTCAACCGAGGCACCCTTGAGGTCCAAGTGACGATGATGAAGGTAGTCGCGAGGATCACGGCTGAGGACAACAAGCAGTTCCAGGAGTCCTACAAGCGCTGCTCTCGATGGGCCCGGCGCCACGACAAGGACTCCGCCCTGAACTACTCCGCGCCCCCGGTCGAGGACCTGGAGAAGGAGCATGCGTGCGTCGAAGAGTGGTTCGACCGCGTCCGCAAGTACAAGAACTGAGCGACGGGCACGGTCGACGTCGGTCGAGGACGACGGTCAGGCCTGGGCGGATTGCTGTCGGACGCCGCCATGCTGGCCCCCTCAGTCCGGGAGCCTGCCTACTACTTGCCTACAAGAGGGGCTAGAACTGACCCGCGATGGCCCACCGTGACCACGGGCGCCCTTGGACAAAACCGCTGGTCAGAGCCCTATAGGCTAGGCACGGAGGCGAAACCAGAGAGTGGCCGTGATCTGGTTCGAACCCAGTATCACCCACCGAGCACGAGATCGGCCCCGGAAGCAGCGATGCAGCCGGGGCCGTTTCCGCATCACGAGGAGGCCTCTATGCCCAGCACCAGCGTCGACATGTCGCCCCGGCCCCTCGGGCCGCTGGCACCCCTCGGCGTGCGGATCGGGGCGATCTCGTGGATGCCCCGGTTGCTGCCGCAGATCGTGCGCACCGACCGGCTCCTCCAGCGCGCGACGGGCGGGCGTGTCACCATCCTCGACATCGCCGGTCTGCCGAACCTGGTGCTGACCACGACGGGGCGCAGGAGCGGCCTGCCGCGCAGCACGCCGCTCCTGTGCGTGCCCGACGGGCACCGGATCCTGATCGCCGGGTCGAACTTCGGCGGCCCCGGCGAACCGCTGTGGGTGAAGAACATCGAGGCTCGCCCCGAGGTCACCGTGCGGTTCCGCGGCCGGACCGCAGACTTCGTCGCGCGCAGGCTGGTCGCAGACGAGCGTTCGGCCGCGTGGCGCACCATGGTCGCCACGTGGCCGAACTTCGCTCGCTACGAACTGCGCGCCGATCGTGAGATCAAGGTGTTCGAGCTGCTCCCCCGTTGACCGGACGGGTCAGGACAGGTCGTCGTTGACTGGTAGGTCGAGCGCCTCGTCCTTCATCGTGGTCGGGCGCCCCGGAGCGGGCGGGTAGGCGGCCGCGGCAGGCTGCATCGGCGCCGAGCCGCTGCGGAACCAGGCGATCCCGGCCGCCACCAGGCCAGCCAGACCGCCCAGCAGGAGCAGCTTCTTGGCGCGCGAACCGTGGGACGTCGTACCGGACATGCGGTCGCTGACCGCGTCCGGCACCTTCTCCATCACTCGGTCCGGCAGGTGGCTCACCAGCGTCGCGCCGACCGCAGCGCCGCGGTCCCGTGCGTCGTTCCAGGTCGTGCCCGCGGCCGGGCGCACGTCCTCGGCCAGCTGCTTCAGGTCAGCCCACAGGTCGGTGGACATTCCATCGAGGTCGCTCTTGATGTCGTGCAGTACGCCGGACATGGGTCTCCTCCTCGGGTTGGACTCAACCCTGGGGTACCCACCGCTCCGGATCGGATGCCCCATCGGGGCGGACTCAGCGTGAGTGACGCCCGCGCGGCACGTCGCCGACCGCGACAGCGAGCGGTTCCACCGTCTCGCGCGCGAGCTCCTCGACGCCCGTGGGCACCGCCTGCAGGCACACGTTGCAGCGCACCTTCAGCCCGTTGAGCGCCGATCCGGGCGCAACGTAGGAGTGCCACCTGGACTGCTCGGTGGACGTGCAGCAGGTCGGGCACCAGTCCAGGCGTACCCACGGTCCGAAATCCCTCGCCATGTGCACACCCTGGCGCATCCGAGCGGCCCGCGTCAGCACCCGGAGACCTGCCGCGGCGAGGTCTGTCCGGCCGGGTCGTGGCACTGGCCCGGGCGGGTCACGGGACCCGGGACCCGAGGTCCTCGGGCCCCGATCGCCCGGAGGGTCAGGCCAGGTCGAGACCTGGGTACAGCGGGTGCTTGTCGAGCATCTCGGCCGAGATCGCCTTGGTCTTGTCCGCGACGCCCTCGGCGAGGGTGTACGTCGCCTTCGACGAGCCGCCGTCCTTGGTCACGCCGGGCGTGGTGTTGCTGAGGACGTTGACGACCAGGTCCGCGACGGTGTCGAACTCGTCGTGGCCGAAGCCGCGGGTGGTGAGCGCCGGGGTGCCGAAGCGGATGCCGGAGGTGTACCAGGCGCCGTTCGGGTCGGCCGGGACCGAGTTGCGGTTGGTGACGACGCCGGCGTCGAGCAGGGCCTGCTCGGCCTGCCGACCGGTGAGGCCGAAGCTCGTGACGTCGAGGAGCACGAGGTGGTTGTCCGTGCCGCCGGTGACGAGCTTCGCGCCACGCTTGAGGAAGCCCTCGGCCAGGCTCTTGGCGTTGTCGGCGACGTTCTGGGCGTAGGCCTGGAACGCCTCGGTCTTGGCCTCGGCCAGCGCCACGGCCTTGGCGGCCATGACGTGGGACAGCGGGCCGCCGAGGACCATCGGGCAGCCGCGGTCGACGTTGGCGGCGTACTCCTTGGTGGCCAGGATCAGGCCACCGCGGGGGCCGCGCAGCGACTTGTGGGTCGTGGTCGTGACGACGTCGGCGTACGGGACGGGGTTCTCCTCGCCCTGGAAGACCTTGCCCGCCACCAGGCCCGCGAAGTGGGCCATGTCGACCATGAGCGTGGCGCCCACCTCGTCGGCGATCTCGCGCATCTTCGCGAAGTTCACGCGGCGCGGGTACGCCGAGTAGCCCGCGACCAGGATGAGCGGCCTGAACTCCTTGGCCTTCGCCCGGAGGGCGTCGTAGTCGATCAGGCCGGTCTCGGGGTCGGTGCCGTACTGGTTCTGGTGGAACATCTTGCCGGAGATGTTCGGGCGGAAGCCGTGGGTCAGGTGACCGCCGGCGTCCAGGCTCATGCCGAGCAGGCGCTGGTTGCCGAGCTCGCCGCGGAGCTTCTCCCAGTCGGCCTCGGTGAGGTCGTTCATGTTCTTGACGCCGGCGTTCTCGAGCCACGGGCCCTCGACGCGCTGCGCCAGGATCGCCCAGTACGCCGTCAGGTTGGCGTCGATGCCGGAGTGCGGCTGCGCGTAGGCGTACTCGGCGCCGAACAGCTCCTTGGCGTGCTCGGCGGCGAGCGACTCGACGGTGTCGACGTTCTGGCAGCCCGCGTAGAAGCGGTGGCCGACCGTTCCCTCGGCGTACTTGTCGGAGAACCAGGTGCCCATCGTGAGCAGGACGGCCGGGGAGGCGTAGTTCTCCGAGGCGATCAGCTTCAGCGAGGCGCGCTGGTCGACCAGCTCCTGCTTGGTGGCCTCGGCGATCCGCGGCTCCACCGAGGCGATCACCTCGAGGGCCTGCCGGTACGCGCTGCTGACGAGGTTCATGGACGGCGACTCGCTCATGCGGCACAGACTAGTGGCGGCAGCCGGCCGCGGGAGACGTGCCCAGCCCTGCGTTGTGACCTGAGTCGCACGACACCGCATTCTGCGCCTGACGAGCGGAACTCCGTCTCACATCCTGAACCGCGTATCCACATCATGAGATCAGCGTTTGTGGGATGGCCGTCCGAAACCTGAGACTTGTTGACATGGTCTCCGCCGCAACTCACGCCTTCCTCGTGGTACGTCGCCACGTGGACCTCGGGCGTACGCGCAGCGCGATGTGTTGGCCTCGCTGACCCCGACCTCGACCTCCCTCACACTCCGCGCCGCGACCGGCGCCGTCCGTCAGCGAAGGACCTGCTTCCACCATGCCCGATCTGCGCTACCAGGCCAGCAAGGCCCAGTACACCGAGATCCCCCGGCCACGTCGTGCCGAGGGCCAGTGGGCCCTGGGCTACACCGAGCCGCTCAACAAGAACGAGCAGTCCAAGAAGGACGACGACCCGCTGAACGTGCGGGACCGCATCCTCTACATCTACTCCAAGCGCGGCTTCGACTCGATCGACCCCGCCGACCTCCGCGGCCGCTTCCGCTGGATGGGTCTCTACACCCAGCGCAAGCCCGGCATCGACGGCGGCAAGACCGGCGCCCTCGAAGAGGAGGAGCTGGACGACCGCTACTTCATGATGCGGATCCGCACCGACGGTGCGCTCCTCTCCCCCGAGGCGGTCCGCACGTTGGGCGGGATCTCCACCGACTTCGCCCGCAACACCGCGGACATCTCCGACCGGCAGAACATCCAGCTGCACTGGGTGGACATCGAGAACGTCCCCGCCATCTGGGAGCGGCTCGACGCGGTCGGTCTGCAGTCCCTGGAGGCCTGCGGCGACGGCCCGCGGCCGTTCCTCGGCTCGCCGGTCGCCGGCATCGCGGCCGACGAGATCATCGACGGGACCCCGGCGCTGGAGGAGATCAAGCGGCGCTTCCTCAACAACAAGGACTTCTCGAACCTGCCGCGGAAGTTCAAGACGTCCGTCAGCGGTCACCCGAGCCTGGACGGCGCCCCCGAGATCAACGACGTGTCCTTCGTCGGCGCGGTGCACCCCGAGCACGGTCCCGGCTTCGACCTGTGGGTCGGCGGCGGCCTCTCGGTGAACCCGATGTTCGCCCAGAAGCTGGCCGTGTGGATCCCGCTGGACGAGGTCCCGGACGTCTGGGCGGGTGTCGCCGGCATCTTCCGCGACTACGGCTACCGCCGGCTGCGCTCGCGCGCCCGGCTGAAGTTCCTGGTCGCCGACTGGGGCAAGGAGAAGTTCCGCGAGGTGCTCGAGAAGGAGTACCTCGGCCGGAGCCTGATCGACAACGAGTCCCCCGCCGCGGCCACGCGCCCGGGTGACCACATCGGCGTGCACGAGCAGAAGGACGGCAAGTTCTACATCGGCGCCGCCCCGGTCGTGGGCCGGGTCAACGGCACGCTGCTCACCCAGCTCGCCGACGTGCTCGAGCAGTACGGCGCCGCGGGTGTCCGGCTGACGTCGTACCAGAAGCTCGTGGTCATCGGCGTGGATGGCGACAAGGTCGACGCCCTGGTCGACGAGCTGAAGCTGATCGGCCTCGAGGCCAACCCGTCGAACTGGCGGCGGTCCACGATGGCCTGCACCGGCATCGAGTACTGCAAGCTCGCGATCGTCGAGACCAAGAAGCGCGCCAGCGACCTGATCAGCGAGCTCGAGCGCCGGATCCCCGACCTCGACGTACCGATCACGGTCAACGTCAACGGCTGCCCGAACTCCTGCGCCCGGTCGCAGGTCGCGGACATCGGCCTCAAGGGCCAGCTCGTGATGGACGACGACGGCAACCAGGTCGAGGGCTTCCAGGTGCACCTGGGCGGTGGCATCGGCGAGATCACCGTCCTGGGCCGCAAGCTGCGTGCCCACAAGGTGACCAGCCTCGAGCTCGACGACTACGTCGAGACGGTGGTGCGCAACTACCTCGCCGACCGCAACGACGGCGAGCGGTTCGCCGCCTGGATCGAGCGTGCCGACGAAGCCCTGCTGCGCGGGGACCAGAAGCTGGAGCCGGTCGCATGACCACCTCGGCGACCGAGACCGCGCGCAACAACCGGGGCACCCACACCGAGGGGCGTACGCCGGAGGAGCTGCGCGAGCTCGTGTCGCACATGGGCGCCGAGCTCGAGCTCGCGCCGGCGGAGCACATCATCGAGTGGGCCGCGGCCACGTTCGGTGAGCGCTTCTGCGTGACGTCGTCCATGGGTGACGCGGTGCTCTCGCACCTCGCGTCGAAGGTCGTTCCCGGCATCGACGTGGTCTTCCTCGACACCGGCTACCACTTCGCCGAGACCATCGGCACCGCCGACGCGGTCAAGCACACGCTCCCGGTCAACCTGATCACGATCACGCCCGTGCAGAGCGTGGCCGAGCAGGACGCCGAGTACGGCCCCGATCTCTACAAGCGTGACCCCGACATGTGCTGCAAGCTGCGCAAGGTGCAGCCCCTGGCGACCTCGCTGGACGGGTACGACGCGTGGGCCACCGGCCTGCGCCGCGCCGAGACCCACAACCGCGTCATCGCGCCGGTCATCGGCTGGGACGCCAAGAAGGGCAAGGTCAAGGTCTCCCCCATCGCTCGCTGGAGCGACGAGGACGTCGAGCGCTACATCGCGGACAACGGTGTCCTCGTCAACCCGCTGGTCTACGACGGCTACCCGTCGATCGGCTGCTGGCCCTGCACGTCGCGGGTCGCGCCCGGCGAGGACCCGCGCAGCGGGCGCTGGGCCGGGATGAACAAGACCGAATGCGGAATCCACACCTGATCGGAAGGAGGCACACCCGATGACCGCACCTGCACTCGTGGCACTGGCTCACGGCAGCCGTGACCCCCGCTCCGCCGCGACCGTGACCGCCCTTGTCGACGAAGTCAAGGCGCTCCGGCCGGACCTGCGCATCGAGAAGGCGTTCCTCGAGCTCGCCAAGCCGTCCTTCGCGACGGTGATCGACAAACTCGTGAAGGCCGGGTACGACGAGATCGTCGTCGTACCGCTGCTGCTGGTCGAGGCGTTCCACGCCCGCGTCGACGTCCCCGGTCTGATCGAGGAGGCGACGACCCGCCACCCCGGCCTGAAGATCCGGCGCACCGAGGTGCTCGGCCTCGAGCCCCGCTTCCTCGAGGTCCTCGATGAGCGGCTGCGCGCTGCCCTCAAGGACGCCCGCGTCCGCGAGCTCGACGCGCTCGTGCTCGCCGCGGCCGGCTCCTCGGACCCGCTGGCCAACCAGGCCGTCGCGCGGCTCGCCCGGGTCTGGGGCGCGCACCACAAGCTGCCCGTGACCGCGGCGTACGCCTCGGCCGCGCCGCCGGCGACCGGCGAGGCGGTCCGCGCGTTCCGCGCCGAGGGACGCCGGCACGTCGCCGTTGCCTCGCTGTTCCTGGCGCCCGGCTCGCTCGTCGACCGGGCCACCGAGCTCGCGCTCGAGGCCGGGGCGGTCGCCGTGTCCGAGCCGCTGGGCGCGCACCAGGAGATCGCGCGCACGGTGCTCGCCCGGTACGCCGTCGGGGCGGTCGAGCTCGTTCCGGTCTGAATCTCGATACGCCGGTTGGTGGCCTCGCAGGCTCGGCCACCGACCGGCTACTCGATCACCGACTGATCAGGTCACGAGGCGTTCCAGCAGGTGCTGGAGCGTCTCGTCGGCATTTGCGGTGACTCCCCCGTGCACCGGCCCCGGCTGCACGACCGTGCTACGGGGCGCCTTGAGCATCCCGAACCGGGTGCCCTGGGTGTCGGCGGCCTCGCGCGTGCCGTACGCCGTGGCCCGGACCGCCGCGGCCGCGTCGGTGTGCGCCTCGCCGCGGCAGATCAGGTCGACGGCCTCGAGCGCGTCGGCCACGGCGTCGACATCGAGATCGGGGTCGAGTGCGTGCAGCTTCGCCGCGCTGATCTCCCACGCCACGTCGAGGAACCTCTCGTCCGGGCAGTAGAGCACCACCCCGATGTTGACGAACTCCTCGCGCTCGACGCGGGGCACGCAGCGCAGCACGACGTACTGGTACGGGCTCATCCGGCCGCCCCCTCGGCGACCGGAGCCGGCAGCCAGGACCGTTCTCCGGCGACGCGGGCCGTCAGGAACGCGACGTAGCGGCTGCGGATCTCGTCCGACGTGTCGGCGCCGGGCACGGGTTCGAGCCACTCGTCGGGCACCTCGGCGACGACGGCCGTCAGCGCCTCGGGGGTCAGCCGGGCGGCGAGCTCCGGGTCCTGGGCGTTCGCCTGCGCGGCGTACGAGCGCAGGACGTGCTCGCCGGCGTCGTACGGCTGGGCGGCGAAGCGCGCCGGATCGCCGGGGCCTCCCGGCCAGGAGTAGTGGAAGTAGAGCGACGCACCGTGGTCGATGGCGTTCAGCTGACCGCGCCACAGCAGCATGTTGGGGTTGCGCCAGCTGCGGTCGACGTTGGCGACGTACGCGTCGAGCCAGAGGATCCGGCCGGCCAGCTCGGGATCGGGCTCGGTGGCGGCGTCGTACCCGAAGGAGCCGGGGAGGAAGTCGATGCCGAGGTTGCTGCCGACGCTCTTGGTGATGAGCTCCTGGACCTCCTCGTCGGCCTCGTAGCGAGCGAGCTCGGGGTCGAGGTCGAGCACCACCTGATCGGGCGTCGGGATGGCGAGCGCCCGGGCGAGGCCGGCGACGATGACCTCGGCGACCAGGACGCGCAGGCCCTGGCCGGCGCCGCGGAACTTGCACACGTAGGTGCCGAGGTCGTCCGCCTCGACGATCCCGGGCAGGCTCCCGCCCTCGCGGAGCGGGGTGACGTAGCGGATGACGCGCACCTCGGGAAGGCTCACGAGATCGTGTCCTCGGCCAGCCGCTCGAGCTCGTGCTCGAGGTCGAAGTCGGGCGCCGGCCAGTCCAGGTCGAGGCCGTCGAGGGCGTGGCGGAGCAGGTGCGCGATGGCGAGGTTGCGGTACCACTTCCGGTCGCTCGGTAGGACGTACCACGGGGCGTGCTCGGTGTGGGTGCGCTCGAGGGCGGTCTGGTACGCCGCGGCGTACTCGGTCCACAGCTGCCGCTCGTCCACGTCGCCGGGGTTGTACTTCCAGTACTTCGTCGGGTCCTCGAGCCGGGCCTGCAGCCGCGCCTTCTGCTCGGCAGGCGAGATGTGCAGCATGCACTTGAGGACAGTGATGCCCTCGTCGGTCAGGCGCTGCTCGAACTCGTTGATCGCGCCGTAGCGCCGCTCGATCTCGCTCGCGTCGGTGAGCTCGCGGACCTTGGCGATCAGGACGTCCTCGTAGTGCGAGCGGTCGAAGACGCCGAGGTAGCCCAGCTCCGGCACGGCGCGCTCGATCCTCCACAGGAAGTCGTGCGACCGCTCCTCCGGGGTGGGCGCCTTGAAGGAGGTGATCCGGACACCGACCGGGTCGACCAGGCCGACGGTGTGCTTGAGGACGCCGCCCTTGCCGGAAGTGTCCATGCCCTGCAGCACGAGCAGGACGCTGCGGGCTGTCGGGCGGCCGCGGTGCGCGAACATCTTCGTCTGCAGGTCGAGCAGCTCCGGGCCGAGGTCGAGCAGCGCCTGCTCCCCCGCCTCCTTGTCGCCGTCGAAGCCCGGCGTCGTGTCGGTCGGGTAGTCCGCCAGGGCGAACGGGCCGTCGGGCAGGCGGAGCTTCTCGGTGAGGTGCTCGAGCGACATGCTCCGAAGGTTAGCGGCGCACCAGCGGCGGCTGGGACGACCAGGGGAACTCGATCCAGCTCTCGGTCCGGCGCCAGACATACTCGGGGTGGATGACCGTCCAGGGCTTCTCGTAGATCACGGCCGTCCGCGCCTCGGCGACGTGGTCGGCGAAGAAGTCGCGGACGACCTCGAGCGTGCCGCCGGTGTCAGCCACGTCGTCGGCGATGAGGACCTTCATCCCGGTGAGGTCGATGGCGGCCGGGGTCGGCGGCAGCATCATCGGGACGTCCAGGCGCTGGTCGATGCCGGTGTAGAACTCGACGTTGACGGCGGAGAGGTTCTTGACGTCGAGCGCGTAGCCGAGCCCCATCGCGAGACCGAGCCCGCCGCGTGCGACCGCGAGCACGATGTCCGGCTCGTAGCCGTCGTCCACGACCTGCTGGGCGAGGTCGCGGACCGCGGTCCCGAAGAGCTCGTAGGTGAGGGTCTCGCGCTCGGGACCGGCGTCAGTCGTCACCGGGCCATTCTGCCCCGAGCTCCTCACGGACGATCGCGAACGCCATGCCCGAGCCGTAGCCCTTACGGGCGAGCATCCCGACCAGGCGTCGCGTGGCGACCTCCGGCGCGAGACCACCCATGGTGCGCAGCTTCTTGCGGACCAGGGCGCGGGCGGTGTCGGCCTCGTCCTCGCGGTCGACCTCGGCCAGCACCGTCCGCGTCGTCTCGTCGTCGATGCCCTTGCGCCGCAGCTCCTGGGCGAGCGCCGGGCGGGCCAGACCGCGGGTGCGCTGCCGCGAGTCGACCCAAGCCCGGGCGAACGCCTCGTCGTCGATCAGCCCGACCTCCTCGAACCGGTCGAGCAGGCGCACCGCGATCTCCTCGGGCACGTTGCACTTGGCCAGGCGCGCAGCCAGCTCGTGCCGGCTCCGCGCCTGCCCGGTCAGCTGGTCGAGCAGGATCTTCCGGGCCACCTCTTCGTGATCGGCCTCAGGAAGCTCCTCAGGCCCCCGGGTGTCGAACTCCGCCATCAGGTCCACCTCCTCAGGTCGTACCGCCGCTACGCAGGTCTTGCCGCCAGACCAAGGCGGGACCTACGAAGGCCAACTGCGTGCGCGGCAGCGCGGCGCCGCGCGAGCGAGGCCGTGCGCGCGGAGCTCGGTCCCGGAGGGAGCGAGGAACGAGCGACCGGAGGGGGCGAGCTCCGCAAGGACGGCGAGCGAGCATCAGCGGCGACACGCTCGCGCCATCAGATCCGCAGCGGCGACGCGCTCGCGCCTAGAACGAATCTACGCCGATCGGCTCGTCGGAGAGCTCGTCCTCGACGGTCGGCGTGACGCCGAGCTTCTCGAGGATCTTCTTCTCCAGCTCGTTGGCCAGGTCGGGGTTGTCCTTGAGGAAGTTGCGGGCGTTCTCCTTGCCCTGGCCGAGCTGGTCGCCCTCGTAGGTGTACCAAGCACCGGCCTTGCGGACCAGGCCGGCCTCGACGCCGACGTCGATCAGGCCGCCCTCGCGGGAAATGCCCTGGCCGTACATGATGTCGAACTCGGCCTGCTTGAACGGCGGGGCCACCTTGTTCTTGACGACCTTGACCCGGGTGCGGTTGCCGACCATGTCGGTGCCGTCCTTGAGGGTCTCGATGCGGCGCACGTCGAGGCGGACCGAGGAGTAGAACTTCAGCGCGCGACCACCGGTCGTGGTCTCGGGCGAGCCGAACATGACGCCGATCTTCTCGCGCAGCTGGTTGATGAAGATCGCGGTCGTCTTGGACTGGTTGAGCGCACCGGTCATCTTGCGCAGCGCCTGGCTCATCAGGCGGGCCTGCAGACCGACGTGGCTGTCGCCCATCTCGCCCTCGATCTCGGCGCGGGGCACGAGCGCGGCCACGGAGTCGATGACGATCAGGTCGAGCGCGCCGGAGCGGATCAGCATGTCCGCGATCTCGAGCGCCTGCTCACCGGAGTCGGGCTGGCTGACCAGGAGGGCGTCGGTGTCGACGCCCAGGTTCTTCGCGTACTCCGGGTCGAGCGCGTGCTCGGCGTCGATGAACGCCACGATGCCGCCCGCGCGCTGGGCGTTGGCCACCGCGTGCAGGGCGACCGTCGTCTTTCCGGAGGACTCCGGACCGTAGATCTCCACGACCCGGCCACGCGGCAGGCCACCGATGCCGAGGGCGACGTCGAGCGCGATGGCGCCGGTCGGAATGACGTCGAGAGGTGCGCGGGTGTCGTCACCCAGGCGCATGATCGAGCCCTTGCCGTAGGCCTTCTCGATGTTGAGCAGTGCGGTGTCCAGTGCCTTGAAGCGGTCGTCGCCAGCCATGGGAGATCTCCTTGATCCGTGGTGTGGGCCAGGTACATCGGCGACGCTAGAGCGAGGTCCCGACACAGCCTGATCAGCCGGGTCGTGGTTGTGGACGAGCTCGTCCGACGTCGTACCTGTGGACAGGAAGTGGTCCCTGTCGTTACGGATGAGACTAGACGAACATCTGTTCGACGCACGGCAAGGCGGACCGGCGTGTCGCGCCGGCCGTCCCCACCACGACCGGCGCGGGCCCGTCACTCGCCGGTCATCGGGTCGATGACCCGGCCGACCTCCCGGATGTTCGTGACCGGGAAGCCGCCGGCCGCGGCGTGCTCGCGCACCGCCTCGGGGCTCTCGGCGATGTACACGCAGGTGATGGCGTCGTCGGTGACGTAGCTCTGCACCCAGTGGGCGCGGCCCGCCATGGTGGACAGCACGTCGTTGGACTTCTGCGAGATGGCCTGGATCTCCTCGTCGCTGAGCTTGCCGGCTCCGGGCAGCTCGCGCTCGATCAGGTAGCGGGGCATGTCTTCCTCCTGGGATGGCGGGATGGGTGGTACGTCGTGCACCCACGCTCGCACCACACCGCCACCCCTCACATCGGGCAGATGCCCTATGTCTGGCCCGGGTCCGGGACCAGGCCGAGCCGGGTCGCGGCAGCCGCGGCCTCGGTCCGGTTGGCCACCCCGAGCTTCGCCAGGATGTGGGACACGTGGTGCCCGACGGTCTTCACGCTCAGGTGGGCGCGCTCGGCGATCTCGGGGTTGCTCAGCCCGCCGGCCACCAGCGCCAGCACGTCGAGCTCGCGGGCGGTCAGCCCGGCCGTGTTGCCGCGGGTCGTCGCGTTGGGGCCGCGGGGCACGGGCCGGCCCGCCGCACGCCGCGCCTCGACCAGTCGCTGCGCGGCCGGCCGGGCACCGACCCGCTGGAGCAGGTCGAGCGCCTCGAGCTGGTCCTCGTCGAGAGAGCTGCAGGCGAGCGCGTCGGCGGCGTCGTACCGGCACCCCAGCGCGCGCCAGGCACGTGCCGCGTCGGCGGGACGGCCGGCCAGGGAGAGCGCGTAGGGCTCCGCGAGCTCCCCCGTCACCTCGGTGGGTACGCCGGCGCGGACCGCCCACCAGGTCAGCTCCCCCGTCGCCCAGGGCTGGTCGAGCCCGCGGGCCAGGTCCAGCACGTCCACCACCAGCGGCACCTCGTCCTGCACCCGCCCGGCGAGCCAGGCAGCCTCGGCGCGCGCCGCCGCGACCGGCCAGAGCCGCTGCAGGTGGCCGGTCGGCCGCGCGAGCTCGAGCGCCTCGTCGAGCGGCGACCACGGGTCGGGGTCGCCGCGCCGCGCGCGCAGCCGGCCGAGCGCGGCGAGGGCGGTCAGCCTCGTCACGCCGGTGGTGCGCGGTGCCGCGAGCAGGCCCGACAGCAGCACGGTCGCCTCGTCCCAGCGGCCGATCTCGACGAGGCAGCGCCCGAGCCACGCCCGGGCGTAGCTGCCGCGGCCGTGGACCTGGTGGGCGTCGGCGTACTCGATGCACCGGTGCAGCGCGGGGATCGCGCCGTCGTACTCCCGGATCTCGCCGCCGCCGCAGCCGACCTGGCTCAGGCCGTGCGCCACGAGGCCGGCGGCGCCGAGCGACCGCGCCCCCTCGATACCGGCCTCGACGCGCTCGAAGCCGTCCGCGTCGCCGGCCATGAACAGGGCCACCCCGCTCTGGATCTGCGCGTAGGCGAGGGTGTGGGCGTCGCCCGCGTCGACGGCGAGGGACATCGCCCGGTCACCCCACTCCCGCGCCGCACGCAGCCGGCGGCTCAGCATGAGCAGCGAGCACCGCTGGGCGTAGGCGAGGGCGAGCTCGGGCGCCGACTCCTCCCCGTCCAGGAGCGTGATGGCGTCGTCGAGCCGCGCCGACGCCTCCCCCAGACGTCCGGCCATGCTGAGCGGGTTCCAGGCGCGGAGCTGGAGCCGCGCGGCGGTACGTCGGTCCGGGGCCAGCGCGCGTGCCTCGTCGTACGCGTCGACGGAGCGGGCGTGGTCACCGACCTCGTCGAGCAGACCGCCGACGCGCGCGAGGAGCGCGCAGCGCTCGGCGACGGGAAGCGAGCTGCCGACCCGGAGCGCCAGCTCCAGGTGGGCGATCGCCTCGCGCCGGGCGCC
Source organism: Nocardioides maradonensis (assembly GCF_054777115.1). Taxonomy (NCBI): domain Bacteria; kingdom Bacillati; phylum Actinomycetota; class Actinomycetes; order Propionibacteriales; family Nocardioidaceae; genus Nocardioides; species Nocardioides maradonensis. The sequence goes on from NZ_BAAHAZ010000011.1 coordinate 102,031, forward strand.
GGCTACCTCGGCGCGGTCGGCCGCCGCCGGGGCGTGCCGGACCATGGCGACCGTGTCCCCGGCCTCGACGGCGTGGTGGACCGCGAGCGCCTCGTCGACCGGCACCATCGCCTCGACCAGGCGCAACGCCTCGGCGTGCAGCCGGCGGCGGTCCGCGCTGTGCAGGGCGTCGGCGACAGCAAGCCGCGCCAGCTCGTGCCGGAAGGCCAGCCGCCCACCGTCCTCGACGAGCAGGCCGTCGTCGACCGCCAGGTCGAGGCCGTCCGGATCGGCGCCCAGCTGCTCGGCCACCGTGCGCTCGACGGAGCCCGGGAACACCGCGACCGTCTCGGCCGCGCTGATCGCCGGCCCGCTCAGCCGGTGCAACCGGACCAGCACCGCGTCGCGGACCGTGTCCGGCAGGGCCTCGGGCGCAGCCAGGCACTCGGTGACGAAGAACGCGTTCCCGCCGGTACGCCGGTGCAGGGACTCCGCCGCCACGCCGTGGCCCTCCGCGGCGACCAGCTCCGCGACCCCGCGGACGCTCAGTGGAGGGACGGCCACCCGCAGCGGCGCCGCGCCCGCCAGGTCGCCCAGGACCAGGGCGAGGGGCGACCCGCGCCGTACCTCGTCGCTGCGGTAGGTCACGGCGAGCACGGCACCGGTCGTCGCGACCCGACGGCCCAGGAAGAGCAGCAGGTCGACGGTGGCGTCGTCGGCCCAGTGCGCGTCCTCGACCACGGCGACCGGCCGCAGCCGCTCGAGGGTCGCGAGGGTGCGCTCGAGGACCTCGGACAGCGGCGCTCCCGCACGGATCCGCTCGACCAGGTCAGGATCGGCGGCCCGTCCCCAGTCCAGGACCGGCCCGAGCGGACGGGCGGTCCGGAGGCTGTCGCAGCCGCCCCACAGGACCGGGCGGTCGCCGAGGACCGCCACCTCTGCGGTCCACTCCCGGAGCAGCGAGGTCTTGCCGGAGCCGGCCTCGGCCGCGACCAGCACCAAGCGGCCCTCGTCGCCACCGAGGGCAGAGCGCAGCAACCCGAGCTGGGCCTCGCGCTCGACCAGCATGGGCTGATCGTAGGCCGCTGGCGCGCTGCGGGTTCAGCGTTCGGAGGCAGGAAGGTCGAGCATCTCCCAGACCGCGCGCCAGACCTCCTTGGTCGACCAGCCGTCGGCCAGGGCCTGCTCGGCGGTGCGGCCGTCGAGGGCGGCCATCACCACGGTGCTCGCCCAGGTGCGGGAGTACGACGGACCCAGGTGGTGGTCCATCCGCTCCCAGAACTCCGTGTGCCGCACGAGTCCATCGTTGCAGGTGGGGTGGTTTCGATACGCCGCCGCTCGTCCCTCGCGGCGGCTACTCAACCACCGGCAAGCCCCTCAGGTCCCACCGGTGGTGGACCAGGTCGTGCAGCTGGTAGCGGCCGAGGGTGGTGACGGTGAAGACGCTGCCGTTGCTGCGCCGGCCCGGGCGGTCCCACTGGTCCGCGGCCACGCTCTCGTAGGCGCTCGCGGCCGCCTCCGCGGCCGCTGCCAGCTCCGGCGCCACGGCGGCAGCGGTCTGCAGGTCGTAGCGCTCGGCGAGCGCGGTCTCGTCCTGGTCCCAGTTGGCGAAGAGCGGGTCGTCCTCGGTCAGCATGAGCGCGAGCCGCTCGGTGAACACGCGGTGCACGTCGCGGACGTGGCAGGCGTACTCGACCGGCGACCACACGCCCGGCTCGGGCCGTGCTTCCACGCCCTCCCGGGTCAGTGCCTGCGCCCAGAACGCCGCGTTGGCGCGGATCGCGCCGGCGATCTCCGCACCGCCCACCGCGGAGGCGTCGAACCCGCACTCCGGGCAGGCCTTCTCGAGGACCCAGGTCCAGTCCTTGGTGTCAGGTGCGATCGTCACGCACCCAGGATCGCGGACGGCAGGATCCGGGCGACACGCGGTTTCCTGCCAAGCACCGGGGAGATCAGGTCAGGAGCAGGGTCTCCAGGCGGCGTCGTACGACGGCGAGACCGGCCAGGCCCAGGGCGACCAGGTAGACCACCGAGATCAGCGAGGCCCAGCCGGGGGTTCCGAGGGTGAGCTCACGGCAGAGCACCACGCCCCGGTAGAGCGGCGTGCACTCGACGACCCAGCGCAGCGCGCCGTGGTAGGTCGTGACCGGGAAGAACGTGGCCGAGAACAGGAAGAGGGGCAGCTGGACCAGGGTGATCTTGTCGAAGTCCTGGAAGCTGCGCATGTACGTCGTGGCCGCCATGCACACGGCGCTGCAGGCGAACCCGATCAGCAGCGCGGCCGGCAGCGCCAGCACGGCCCACCACGACTGCACGAGCCCCATGGCGACCATGACCAGCAGGAAGGCGGCGGCGTAGACACCGCCGCGGACCTGGCCCCACGCGATCTCGCCGCGCGCGACGTCGGCGGGCGTGAGCGGGGTCGCGAGCATCTGGTCGTAGAGCTTGACGTACCGCAGCTTGAAGAAGACGTTGTACGACGAGTCGATGAGCGCCCCGTTGAAGGCGGAGGTGGCAAGCATCGCCGGCGCCACGAAGGCGCTGTAGGAGACGTGGTGGCCCTGGAACACGAAGCCGCCGACGAGCGCTCCGACGCCGATGCCGATCGAGAGCAGGTAGAAGAAGGGCTCGAGGAAGCCGGTCAGGAACAGCTTCCAGGCGCGCCGGTAGACGACGAAGTTGCGGTAGACCAGCAGCCGGAGGGCGGCGAACGGGCGGAGCGGCTGGGCGGCGGCGCCGGGCGAGAGGACGCTCATGTGATCATCCGCCGCTCGAGACCGGAGACCGCCCAGCGCCAGCCGGCGGCCACGAGCGCGACCAGCACGGCCGCGTTGACGCCCGCGATCCACCAGGTGACGTGGTCGAGGGTGAGCATCCGGGACAGGTTCACTCCCTGCCACAGCGGGGTGCAGCGGGCGATCGCAGCGCCGACGTGACCGAGGTTGCTGACCGGGAAGAAGGCGCCGGAGAAGAGGAAGAGCGGGAAGACGCCGAGCCGGAAGATCAGCCCGAAGCCCTCCTCGTTCTGCAGCCGCGCGGAGATCCCGTAGATCCACACGGCGAAGGCCATCCCGACAGCGACCTGGGTGAGCCAGGCGAGCACCGCGCCCCACCAGGTCGCGTAGACGCCGAAGGGTGCCATCACCAGCGAGTAGATGCCGGTGGCCGCGGCGAGGTGCAGCGCGACCGTGGCGAGGTGCGCCCCCACGACGTGCCGCGCCTCCAGCGGCGTCGCGAACATCGCCCGGTACGTCGGGCGCCATTTGATCATGCCCATCACCGGGTACGTCGTCTCGCCGACCGCGAGCTGCATGGCGTGCGCCGCGATCAGGCCGGGCACCACGAACGCCAGGTAGGAGTGGGCGCCCTCGAGCCGCGCGGGGTCGGCGTGGATGAACCCGCCGAGCAGCACGCCCATCGCGAGCACGTAGAGGAACGGGCTCAGGAAGGAGGTCGCCAGCACCCCGCGCCAGGTACGCCGCCAGAGGATGCCCCAGTAGTCGGCCTGCCGCAGGATGCCGTCGCTCAGCCGGAGGGTCTCGACAGGCTCGACCACCTTCGGGGAGGCAGCCATCAGTCCACCAGCGTCCGGCCGGTCAGGCGCAGGAAGACGTCCTCGAGGGTGGAGCGCCGCACGAGCGAGGCGACGGGCCGGAGCCCCCGCTCGAGAGCAGCGGCCAGCACTGCCTCGCCGTCCTCGGCGTACACCAGGATCCGGTCGGGCAGGACCTCCAGCCGGTCGCCGAGGTCGGCGATCTTCTCGGCGATGACCTCGTTGTCGTCGGCGCCCTCGCCGACCGGGAAGCGGAGCTCGGCGACCTCGCGGGTGGAGTAGCGCCGGATCAGGTCGAGCGGCGCGCCCTCGGCGACGATGAGGCCCTTGTCCATGACGACGAGCCGGTCGCACAGCTGCTCGGCCTCGTCCATGTAGTGGGTGGTGATGACGAGGGTGACGCCGGCCTGCTTGAGCCGGAAGAGCTGGTCCCACAGCAGGTGGCGGGCCTGCGGGTCGAGGCCCGTGGTCGGCTCGTCCAGCAGCAGCAGGTCGGGGCGGTTGATCAGCGAACGGGCGATGGTGAGCCGGCGCTTCATGCCGCCCGACAGCTCCTCCACCCGGTCCTTCGCCCGCTCGGTGAGCTTGGCGAACTCCAGCAGCTCCTCGGCGCGCTCCTTGACCACCGCGCGGGGCAGCCCGAAGTACCGCCCGTAGATGAAGAGGTTCTCGAAGACGTTGAGCTCGGCGTCGAGGGTGTCCTCCTGCGGGCAGACGCCGATCCGCGCGCGGATCGACGGCCCGTCGGTGGCGGGGTCCATGCCGAGGATGCGCAGCTCTCCCCCGCTGATCGGCGACACGGCGGCCACCATCCGCATGGTCGAGGACTTGCCGGCGCCGTTGGGCCCGAGGAACCCGAAGGCCTCACCCTTGGTCACGGTGACGTCGATGCCCCGGACCGCCTCGAACGCGCGCTCCCCCTCGCCGAAGGTCTTGCGCAGGCCCCGAGCCTCGATCATGGCGTCCACCCGACCGACCCTAGACGGAGCCACGGACAGCCCGGCGGAGCCACCAGTCGACGAGCCCGTCGTCGATGCCGTAGGCGCGGGTCATCAGCCGGCCGATCTCGGCCAGGCTGCCGCCCTCGGCGGCCAGCGCCGCCGCCTCGTCCCAGGCCACCTCGTCGGTCGGGAGCGGCAGCGCCGCGAGCTGCTTCGCGCTCACCTTGAGCGACCCGGGCGTGAGGCCGGTGCCGAGGTAGCGCGCGGCCGCATGGGCGACGACGGGCGGCGCGAGCGTGACGGCCAGCAGGCGCCACAGGTCCGCCGGGTCGTGCGGTACGACGGACACGACCGGCACCGAGGGCAGCAGCTCGCCCGCGGGGTCGGCGACGGCCTCGATGACCCGGCCCTGACCCGCGACGAGCAGCTTCGGGACGAGCCGCGAGCGCGCCCAGGCCCGGAGCGGGTCGGGGAGGTCGGCGGGCCGAACCGCGGGGGCGTCGTACCGCCGGCGCGCGAAGCGCGTGGGGGTCGATCCCCAGCCGCACACCATCGGGTCGATGAGGCCGGTGGTGACCAGGGCGACCTCGCCCTCGCGCAGCCCGTCGCGAGCGTCACGGACGTGCGGCACCAGTCCGTAGTACTGGTCGCGGAAGTCGGCCGTGCACGTGGCCAGCTCCGCGACCGTGCGGGGTCCGGCGACGACCACCGGCGGGATGCCGAAGGTGGGGGCGGCCAGCAAGCCCCAGTCGTCGGGACCGGGGCCGCCGCTGCCGCCCACCCGGACGACCGGGACGCAGGTCAGCACCGAGGTGTCGGCGAAGACCGGGGTCGGCGAGCACCAGAAGTCGATGACGGCGCCGCGGGCGGCGACCGCGGCCCGGACCGGCCCGGCGTCGCGGGCGGCGAGGACCGACAAGGGCTGCACCAGGGCGACCGTCCCGCCGCCCCCCACCAGCCCGAGCGCGTGGTGCAGGAACGCGGCGCTGGTGTCGGTGTAGGCGCCGAGCCCGCCTGTGGCCCCCGCCGTACGCCGCCGCAGCTGGCCGAGGAACGGCGGGTTGCCCACGACGGCGTCGAAGACCTCGCCCTCCCAGGCGACGAGGCCGTCGGCGTACCGGACGTGCTCGGCGAGCTCCGCCTCGGCGAGGGTCGGGTCGAGGGCGCGCAGCCGCGACCGCGCGACGAGGACCGCCTGCTCGTCCAGGTCGCTCCCCCACACCGCTCGCGCGCCGACCCTCTCGGCCGCCGCGACCAGGAAGTGCCCGGTGCCGCACGCGGGGTCGAGGACCCGCGTGGTTGCAGGGGAAACGGCCCGGTCGAGCACCCACTCCACGAGCGAGGCCGGGGTGTAGAAGGCGCCCCGTCCGCGTCGCCCCGGGTCGGCCGCGAGACCCCGCTCGTAGTCGGCCGCGACCTCCTCGGCCCGAGCGCGCGCGTCCACCTGAGCAGAATAGGGGTGTGAGGGACCGCAGCGGACTGTTCACCGATCGCTACGAGCTGACCATGCTCGACTCCTGGGTGCGCGACGGCAGCGCCGGGCACCCGGCGGTCTTCGAGGCGTTCGCACGGCGCCTGCCGGAGGGGCGTCGCTACGGGATACTCGCCGGCCTCGGCCGCCTGCTCCCTCTGATCGAGGAGTTCACCTTCTCCCCCGACGAGGTCGACTGGCTGGTCGAGCAGGGCGCCATCAGCGGGCTGACCGCCGGCTACCTGCGCGACTTCCGCTTCCGCGGCGACGTCGACGGGTACGCCGAGGGCGACCTCTACTTCCCCGGCAGCCCGGTCCTCACCGTGACCGGCACGCTCGGCGAGTGCGTCGTGCTCGAGACGCTCGTGCTCAGCGTCCTCAACCACGACACCGCCATCGCCAGCGCGGCCGCCCGGATGGTCGACGCGGCGGACGGCCGGCCGCTGATCGAGATGGGCAGCCGGCGTACCCACGAGGAGGCGGCGGTCGCCAGCGCGCGGGCCGCCTACCTCGCGGGGTTCGCGTCGACGAGCAACCTGGCGGCGGGGCTGCGCCACGGCGTACCCACCGTCGGCACGGCCGCGCACGCCTTCACCCTCGCGCACACCAGCGAGGAGGAGGCGTTCCGCAGCCAGGTCGAGGCGCTCGGCGTCGGCACCACGCTGCTCGTCGACACCTACGACATCGCCGAGGGCATCCGCACGGCCGTCAAGGTCGCCGGCCCCGAGCTGGGCGCGATCCGGATCGACTCCGGCGACCTCGCCGAGGAGTCCGCGAAGGCGCGCGCCCTGCTCGACGACCTCGGCGCCGTCGGCACCCGGATCGTCGTCACCAGCGACCTGGACGAGTTCGTCATCACCGCCCTCGCCGACGCGCCGATCGACGGCTACGGCGTCGGCACCCGCCTCGTCACCGGGTCGGGCCACCCGACCGCGAGCATGGTCTACAAGCTCGTCGCCGTGGCCGACTCGCCCGACGGGGCGCTCCGACCGGTGGAGAAGAAGGCCGTCGGCAAGGCGTCGGCCGGCGGCCGCAAGCACGTCGTCCGGGAGTACGACGGCGCGACCCTGGTCGCCGAGCGGACCACCCTGCGGCCCGGCTCCGACGCCTCGCCGCAGGTGCCGCTGGTCCGCGGCGGCGAGGTCGTGCACCGACCGACCCTGGCCGCGGTCCGCGACCACGCCGCGGCCGCCCTCGCCAGCCTTCCCCCCACTGCCCGCGAGGTCGCCGCGGGCGCGCCCTACCTGACCGTCGAGCTGGAGGAGGACCGATGAGCAGAGCACTGATCGTCGTGGACGTGCAGAACGACTTCGTCGAGGGAGGTTCCCTCGGGGTGGCGGGCGGCAAGGACGTCGCCACCGCCATCACCGCCCACCTCGCGGTGCACGCGGACGAGTACGCCGTGGTCGCGGCGTCGCGCGACTGGCACCACGCACCCGTCGACGGGGAGACCAACGGCGGCCACTTCGCCGCACCCGGCACCGACCCCGACTTCGCCGGCACCTGGCCGGTGCACTGCGTGGCCGGCGAGCACGGCTCGGCGTACGCACCCGAGCTGGACACCCACGCCGTCACGCACCACGTCACGAAGGGCATGGGCGTGCCGGCGTACTCGGCGTTCGAGGGGGTGACCGAGGCGGGTGAGCGGCTCGTCGACGTGCTCCGCGACGCCGGCGTGACCGAGGTCGACGTCACCGGCATCGCGACCGACTACTGCGTGCGGGCGACGGCTCTCGACGCGCGGGCCGCGGGGTTCGACGTACGACTGCTGGGCGGGCTGCACGCGGGCGTCGCGCCCGAGACGTCCGAGCAGGCTCTCGAGGAGATGGCGGCGGCCGGCGTGGAGGTCCGCTGATGTACACCACCAAGTACCCGCCGTTCGCCGTCGTCGTCGACATCGCGCTCTTCACCATCCGCGACGGGCGGCTGTCGGTGCTGCTCATCGAGCGCGCCCGCGACCCGCACGCCGGCGCCTGGGCGCTGCCCGGCGGCTTCGTCGACCCCGACGAGGACGCCGAGTCCGCAGCCTGGCGCGAGCTCGAGGAGGAGACCGGCCTGGCGAAGTTCCCCGGCCACCTCGAGCAGCTGAGGACCTACACCGCGCCCGACCGCGACCCCCGGATGCGCACCGTCTCGGTGGCCCACGTCGCGTTCGCGCCCGGCCTTCCCGACCCCGCCGCCGGTGACGACGCGGCCGACGCCCGCTGGTGGGACGTGGCCGACCTGCCGGACCTCGCGTTCGACCACGGCGAGATCCTGGCCGACGCGGTCGAGCGGGTGCGGGCGAAGCTGGAGTACACGACGCTGGCGTCCGAGTTCGTCACCGAGCCGTTCACGCTGCCCGAGCTGCGCCAGGTGTACGCCGCCGTGTGGGGCACGCCCCCGGACCTCGGCACGTTCCGGCGCAAGGTCCTCGGCACCGCCGGCTTCGTGGTGCCGGTGGGCGGCGACGGCGCCACGCACTACCGCCGTGGCCCGGCGACCGCGATCAGGCCGCCGATGTACCGCGACTGACCCGGCCGCGCCAGGCCATCCAGCCCACACCGGCGAGGCCGCTGGCGAAGGGCACGAGGACCGGGATGCCGGTCAGCACCACGAGCCCGACCGAGGCGACGAAGGACACCACGGCGGCCGCGCGGGGCCAACCGGCCGGGAGCAGCCGCACGGCGGCGGCCGTGCCGACGACGTACACGAGCGCGAAGGTGCCGGTGGTGACGAGCAGGGTGGCGTCGGTGGGGCGACCGAGCAGCGCCTCCCCGACCGTCACACCGAGGCCTCCGGCGGCGACCACGAGGAGGGCGCGGCGCGGCGTCGACGACCCGGCGCGCAGGTCGGCGCCGAGCCACGCCGGCATCGCACCGGCCAGCGAGAGCGCCCCGCCGAGCCGGGAGGCGCCTGCGAAGTAGGAGTTGATCGCGCCGACCGTCAGGAGCACCGCGATCACGGTCGTGATCGGACGGGCCCAGCCGCCGACCGCGCCGGCCAGCAGGTCGGCGAGCGGCGCGCGACCGGCGTGCTCCCCGAGGACCGCGACCGTCACGAAGGCGATGCCCAGGTAGAGGACCGTGACCACACCGAGGGTGATCGCGGTGGCGCGCGTGATGTCGCGCGCGGGGTGGGCGTACTCCGCCGACAGGGAGCTGACGATCTCCCACCCGGCGAACGCCCAGACCAGCAGGGCGGCCGCCGACCCGACCCCGGACCAGCCGTGCGGCAGGAAGGGCGTCAGGTTCGCGCTGTCGACGCGGGGCAGCGACACCAGGATCGCGGCCAGCAGCAGGGTGGCGATGACGGCCGCGATGCCGAGCTGGACGCGGGCCGAGACCCGGATGCCGTACCAGTTCATCACCGTGACGAGCAGGATCACCGCGGCCGTCACGGCCACCTCGGTACGACGACCGCCACCGACCGCGTCCGCGACGTACGACGCCGCGAAGCCCGCGGCCACCGGCGCACCGATCGGGATGGCCACGAAGAACGCCCAACCGACCAGGCTGGCGGCCCGCTCGCCGAACGCGAGCCGGGCGTAGGTCGACACCCCGCCACCGTCCGGGTGCCGGGCGCCGAGCGCGGCGAAGGTGGCCGCGAGCGGCACCGAGATCAGCAGCAGCGCTCCCCAGGCGAGCAGCGATGCCGGGCCGGCCGCGCGGTCGGCGAGGGCGGGCAACGAGATGACGCCGGTGCCGAGGACCGCCGCGAGGGTGAGGGCCGTGCCCTGCAGGACGGACAGGCCGGTGGGTGGGATCGGCGCGGCCTGCGGGAGGTCGGCCGGCTCTGCGGCGGTGGTCACGGGCAGATCCTGTCGTACGCCGCCGACAGTCAACCAGGGGGTTGACATACGGTCCGAGCCGGCGTTCACTCAACCTTGTGGTTGAGCAATCGGATCCCCTGTCCCGGGCCTTCGCGGCCCTGGCCGACCCGACCCGCCGTGACCTCGTCGCCCGGCTCGCGTCCGACGGGGACGCGACCGTGGGCGAGCTCGCGGCGCCGTACGAGATGTCCCTCCAGGCCGTCTCCAAGCACCTCGGGGTGCTCGAGGACGCCGGCGTCGTCACCCGGACGCGGGAGGGGCGGCAGCGCCACGTCCACCTGGACGCGGAGGTGTTCGACCTGATGACGAAGTGGATCGAGCGCTACCGGCACGAGGCCGAGCAGCGCTACCGCCGGCTCGACGACCTGCTCGCCCGGATGGGCGAGGCCGACGAGCGACCCGACAACCGAGAAGACAAACGAGAAGGAGCAGCGTCATGACCACCACCACCCAGGAGACCACCATCGAGGCGGTCCCGGACCTGCCGGTCGTGCGGATCGTGCGGGAGTTCGACGCGTCGCGGGAGCGGGTCTACCGCGCGCACGTCGATCCGGAGCTGATCGCGCAGTGGCTCGGGCCGGACAGCCTGAGCTGCGTCCTCGAGACCTGGGACGTCCGCACCGGCGGCGAGTACCGCTACACCGCGCACCGCCAGGGCGAGGAGGTCGCGCATTTCTACGGGTCCTTCCACCGCGTGTGGGAGAACGAGAAGATCGTGCAGACCTTCGGCTTCGAGGAGATGCCCGACGCGGTCAGCCTCGAGACGCTGGTCCTCACCGACCTCCCCGGCGGCCGCACCCGGCTGGAGATCACCTCCGTCGTCGACTCGATCGCGGCCCGCGACGCGATGCTCGCCTCCGGCATGGAGGTCGGGATCAACGAGGGGTACGCCGCGCTCGACCGGCTCCTCGCGGCCGGAGCATGATGGCGCGATGAGCGCAGCACAGAACCACGCCCGGGACGCCGCCCGCTTCGGCGAGCTCGTCGCCTCCGCGTCGACCGAGGACTGGACCCGTCCGTCGCCGGTCCAGGAGTGGACGGCGCGCGACGTCGTCTACCACCTGATCGATTGGCTCCCGGACTTCCTCGAGCGCACCGGCACGATCCTGCCGGCCGTCGACGGGATCGACCCCGTGGCAGCCTGGGACCAGCGGGCCGCGGATGTCCAGCAGCTGCTCGAGACCGAGGGCGACCGCGAGTTCGAGAGCCCGATGTTCGGCACGCTGACGATCGCGACAGCCGTCGACCGGTTCTACACCGGTGACGTGTGGATGCACTCGTGGGACCTCGCCAAGGCCTTGGGCCGCGACATCGACCTCGGTGAGGAGCGGTGTGCGGAGGCGCTGGTGGCCATGGAGCCGATGGACGAGGTCCTGCGCAGCAGCGGCCAGTTCGGGCCGCGGGTCGAGGTGCCCGACGACGCGTCGGCGCAGGACCGGTTCGTGGCCTTCATCGGCCGCGACCCGGGCTGGCGCGGCTGAGGACTGTCCCCGGTCCGCCGTACCCTCCCTTGCATGGCGTACGACGAGGTGCTGGCCGGCCGCATCCGCGACCTGGTCGAGGGTGAGCCGGGGCTCAGCGAGAAGAAGATGTTCGGCGGCCTGGCGTTCCTGATCGGCGGGAACATGGCCGTCGCGGCGAGCGGTCAGGGCGGCCTGATGGTGCGCGTCGACCCCGACGAGGGCGACGAGCTGATCCAGACGACGCCGGCCGAGCCGATGGAGATGCGCGGCCGGACCATGACCGGCTGGCTTCGGGTCGCCGACGACGTCGTCGCCGACGACGCCGTGCTCGAGGAGTGGGTGAAGCGGGGTGTCGGCTACGCCGGCTCGCTGCCGCCGAAGTAGCGGTCCGCGAACCAGAGGGTCCGGTGGGTCCAGTCCCCCGGGCCCAGCCGCGTGCCCGAGCAGACCACGATGACGACCTGGGGCCGGCCTGTCGTGCGGTCCCACCCGGGGTAGCCGTTGCTCGCGAGGACCTGCTCGCGGGAGGTCACGCGGTAGCAGGCGACCTGCCCACGGCCGCGCAGGACGATCCGGTCGCCGACGTGCAGGTGCGCGAGCAGGCGGTTGCCCATCGCGCTGCCGTCCGGCCAGGTGTGGGTGTTGAGCAGGACCCGGCCGTGACGTGCGCCCGCCTCGACGCCGTCCTGGTCGGTCGCGAAGTCCGTCTTGTCGGTGTGGGAAAGCACGCCCATCACGCCGTCGGCGGTGCGGGGCACCGGGTAGACGCGCTGCGTGCGTCCGACGACCCGGATCGAGGTCGGCACGAACGGCCGCAGCCGCGGACCGGCGCAGACCCCGTCGGGCGTGATCGGGACGTACTGGCCATACGTCTGGGTCGGCGGCGGGAGTGAGGGCTGTGGGCGGAGGAGCCACCCGACGAAGGAACCCACGAGGATCAGCCCGATCGCGACCAACCCCTGGCGAAGGATGCGCAGCCGCTGCTCCCTCGCAGTGGGATTCGCCGGCGACTCCATGACCGCAGTGTCCTCGGCGGCCTCAGTGCGGGCAACTGCGGAACGGCCTGTCGGTGCTGTGCGGGAGGATGGGCGGGTGGTCGAGGAGGACGCCCTGGCGGGCTTCAGCGAGGCGACCCGCGCGTGGTTCCGCGCGGCGTTCGCGGAGCCGACGCCTGCCCAGGCCGGCGCCTGGCACGCCATCGCCCAGGACCGGCACACCCTCGTCGTCGCTCCCACCGGGTCCGGCAAGACGCTGAGCGCGTTCCTGGCGAGCATCGACCGGCTGCTGACCACCGCGCCGCCCGCCGACCGGAAGCACCGCACCCGGGTCCTCTACGTCAGCCCGCTCAAGGCGCTCGCCGTCGACGTCGAGCGCAACCTGCGCGCCCCGTTGGCGGGGATCCGCCAGACCGCCGCCCGCCTCGGGCTGCCCGACCTGCCCGAGCTCACCGTCGGCGTGCGCTCCGGCGACACGCCCGCCAACGAGCGCCGGGCGCTGGCCACGAAGCCGCCCGACATCCTGATCACCACGCCCGAGTCGCTGTTCCTGATGCTCACCAGCCAGGCGCGCGAGACGCTGCGCGGCGTCGAGGCGGTCATCGTCGACGAGGTGCACGCGGTGGCCGGCACCAAGCGCGGCGCCCACCTGGCGCTCAGCCTCGCCCGGCTCGACGCCCTGCTCCCGACCCCGGCCCAGCGGATCGGGCTCTCGGCGACGGTCCGGCCGACCGAGGAGGTCGCCCGCTTCCTCGGCGGCCCCGAGCCGGTCGAGATCGTCGCGCCGCCGGCGAACAAGCAGTGGGACCTCCGCGTCGAGGTCCCCGTCGAGGACATGACCGCGCTCCCCCAGCAGAGCGCGATCGAGGAGGAGCTGGACGGGCCGGCCCAGCGCCCGAGCATCTGGCCGCACGTCGAGCAGCGGGTGGCCGACCTGATCGGCGAGAGCCGGTCCACGATCGTGTTCACCAACGGGCGTCGTACGGCGGAGCGGCTGACCGCGCGCCTCAACGAGATCGCCGCCGGGGAGAGTGCCGTCGGGCTGCCGCCACCCGCCCAGGTGATGGCGCAGTCCGGCGCCTCGGTCGGGTCGGCGCCGCTGCTCGCCCGCACCCACCACGGCTCGGTCTCCAAGGAGCAGCGCGCCCTCGTCGAGGACGACCTGAAGTCCGGCCGGTTGCCGGCCGTGGTCGCGACCAGCAGCCTCGAGCTCGGCATCGACATGGGCGCCGTCGACCGGGTCGTGCAGATCGCGTCGCCGCCGAGCGTGGCCAGCGCCCTGCAGCGCGTCGGCCGGGCGGGCCACCAGGTCGGCGAGGTCTCCCGCGGCGTGTTCTTCCCGCAGCACCGCGGCGACCTGGTGCCTGCGGCGGTGTCAGTGAGCCGGATGCGCACCGGCGACATCGAGTCGCTGCGGATCCCTGCCAACCCGCTCGACGTGCTGGCCCAGCAGGTCGTGGCGGCGACGGCCGTCGACGAGTGGGACGTCGAGGAGCTCTTCGAGACGGTCCGGCGGTCCGCTCCGTACGCCACGCTCCCCCGCTCGGCGTACGAGGCCGTGCTGGACCTGCTGGCCGGGCGCTACCCGAGCGATGAGTTCGCCGAGCTGCGCCCGCGCATCACCTGGGACCGCGTCACCGGCCGGATCACCGGGCGGCCGGGAGCGCAGCGGCTCGCGGTGACCAGCGGCGGCACGATCCCCGACCGCGGCCTGTTCGGCGTCTTCATCGCCGGCGAGGGGGTCGGGCGCCGGGTGGGCGAGCTGGACGAGGAGATGGTCTACGAGAGCCGGGTCGGCGACGTGTTCGCGCTGGGTGCGACCAGCTGGCGGATCGAGGACATCACCCACGACCGGGTCATCGTCACGCCGGCTCCCGGCGTACCGGCCCGGTTGCCGTTCTGGAAGGGCGACAACCCCGGCCGCCCGGCGGAGCTCGGCGAGGCGATCGGCGGCTTCACCCGCGAGCTCGGGGCGCTGCCCGATCCCGCGGCGATCGAGAGGGTGCGGGCCGAGGGCCTCGACGAGTACGCCGCGGCCAACCTGGTCGCCTATCTCCGCGAGCAGGCCGACGCGACCCGGCAGCTGCCCACCGACACGACACTCGTCGTCGAGCGGTTCCGCGACGAGCTCGGCGACTGGCGGCTGGTCGTGCACTCGCCGTACGGGCAGGCCGTGCACGGCCCGTGGGCGCTCGCGATCAACGCGCGGCTGCACGAGCGCTACGGGGTCGACGGTCAGGCGCTCGCCGCCGACGACGGCATCGTGATCCGCATCCCCGATACCGACGCGGCGCCGCCGGGTGCCGACCTGGTCGTGTTCGACGCCGACGAGATCGCGGAGATCGTCACCCGCGAGGTGGGCGGTTCAGCGCTGTTCGCCTCGCGCTTCCGGGAGAGCGCAGCGCGAGCGCTGCTGCTGCCCCGGCGCGACCCCGGTCGCCGCTCACCGCTGTGGCAGCAGCGGCAGCGGGCCGCCGCGCTGCTCCAGGTCGCCGCGCGCTACCCGGCCTTCCCGATCCTGCTCGAGACGGTGCGGGAGTGCCTCAACGACGTCTACGACCTGCCCGGGCTGACCACCCTGCTGCGCCGGATCGAGTCGCGCGAGATCAGCGTGGCCGAGGTCGAGACGGTGCAGCCGTCGCCGTACGCACGGACGCTGCTGTTCGGGTACGTCGCCCAGTACCTCTACGAGGGCGACTCCCCCATCGCCGAGCGGCGGGCCGCCGCGCTCACCCTCGACCAGGGCCTGCTGGCCGAGCTGCTCGGTCGCGCGGAGCTGCGCGAGCTGCTCGACCCCACGGTGCTCGACGAGGTCGAGGCCGAGCTGCAACGCACCGCGCCGGAGCGCCGAGCGCGGGACGCCGAGGGGGTCGTGGACCTGCTCCGGCTCCTCGGCCCGCTGACGACCGATGAGATCGCGGCCCGGGTCGTCGAGGGCCTGGACCTCGACCTGCTCGACGGCCTGGCCGACGCCCGGCGGGTCGTGCCCGTGCGGATGCCATACGGCGAGGCCTGGGCCGTCGTCGAGGACGTCGCCCGCTTGCGGGACGGCCTCGGCGTGCCGGTGCCGCCGGGCGTGCCAGCAGCGTTCACCGAGCCCGTCGACGACCCGCTCGCCGACCTGATCGGGCGCTACGCCCGCACCCATGGCCCCTTCCTGGTCGGCGAGGTGGCCGCTCGGCTCGGGCTGGGCGTCGCGGTCGTGCGGCACACCCTGCAGCGGCTCGAGGGCCAGGGCCGCGTCGTGTCCGGCGAGTTCCGGCCGACCGCGTCGTCCGACAGCCTGGAGTGGTGCGACGCCGAGGTGCTGCGCCGGCTTCGACGCCGCTCCCTGGCCCGGCTGCGGCAGGAGATCGAGCCGGTGCCGCCGGCCACGCTCGCGCGGTTCGCGCTCTCCTGGCAGCGGATCTCGACCACGAAGGGCGCTCTGCGCGGCATCGACGGGGTCGTGGCCGCGGTCGAGCAGCTGGCCGGCGTACCGGTGCCGGCCAGCGCGCTGGAGTCGCTCGTCCTCGGGGCGCGGGTGCGGGACTTCGAACCGGCGTACCTCGACGAGCTGACGGCGACGGGTGAGGTGGTGTGGGCCGGGCACGGTGCCCTCGCCGGCGCCGACGGCTGGGTCTCGCTGCACCTGGCCGACCAGGCGACGCTCACCCTGCCCGAGCCCGGCCCGGTCGACGGGCCGTTGGAGCAGCGGATCCTCGACGCCCTGGCGCCCGGCGGCGCCTGGTTCTTCCGGCAGCTCAGCGACCAGGTGGCCGTCGCCTCGCGTGCCGCGGGCGAAGACGCGCCCGACGACGCCACGCTCAGCGCGGCTCTCTGGTCGCTGGTCTGGGCGGGTCACGTCACCAACGACACGCTCACGCCCTTGCGCGCGCTGACCCGCAACGGGTCGGCGACGCACCGGTCGCGGGCCTCGGCAGGGCGCCCCGGCCGGGTCAGCCGGACCGGGCCGCCCGAGACCGCCGGGCGCTGGTCGCTGCTGCCGGCGATCGACGCCGACCCGACCCGGCGCGCCCACGCGACGGCCGAGCGGCTGCTGGACCGGCACGGCGTGGTCACCCGCGGCGCGGTGACGAGCGAGGGCGTGGCCGGCGGGTTCGCGGCGGTCTACCGGGTGCTGACCGCGTTCGAGGACTCGGGCCGGTGCCGCCGCGGCTACTTCGTGGAGGGTCTCGGGGCGGCCCAGTTCGCCACGCCCGGCGCCGTCGACCGGCTGCGCACCCACACCGCCGTCGGCGACAAGCCGATCGCGGTCGCGCTGGCCGCGACGGACCCGGCGAACCCCTACGGCGCGGCGCTGCCGTGGCCGGAGACCGGCGAGGGTGGCCACCGCCCCGGGCGCAAGGCCGGCGCCATCGTGGTCCTCGTCGACGGAGAGCTCGTCCTGTACGTCGAGCGCGGCGGCCGCACCCTGCTCACCTGGTCGGATGTGCCCGACCAGCTCACCCCGGCGGCGGAGGCGCTGTCCACCGCCGTACGCCGCGGCAACCTGGGCCGACTCACCGTCGAGAAGGCAGACGGCGCTCCCCTGCTCGGCAGCTCCACCCCGCTGCGCGAGGCGTTGGGGGCGGCGGGGTTCGTCGCGACCCCGCGCGGGCTGCGGCTGCGCAGCTAGCGAGCCTGCCCCGCCATCCGCTGCAACCGCGCGATCCGGTCCTCGGTCGGCGGGTGCGTGGAGAACAGCCGCGAGACGTCCTGGGCCCGGAACGGGTTGGCGATCATCATGTGCGCGGCGTTCTGCAGCTGCGGGGTCGGGGCCAGCGGCGCCCGGGCAGTGCCGTACTCGAGCTTGCGCAGCGCGGACGCGAGGGCGAGCGGGTCGCCGGTGAGCTTCGAGCCGTCCTCGTCGGCGTCGTACTCACGGGTCCGGCTGATCGCCATCTGGATCACCGAGGCGGCGATCGGGGCGAGCAGGGACATCAGGATCAGCACGAAGGGATTCGGACGGTCCTCGTCGTTGCTGCTGCCGCCGCCGAACATCGAGGCGAACATCATCATCTGCGCGACCGAGGTGATCACGCCGGCGACCGCTGCCGCGACCGACGAGGTGAGGATGTCGCGGTTGTAGACGTGCATCAGCTCGTGGCCGAGCACACCGCGCAGCTCGCGCTCGTCGAGCAGCGCGAGGATGCCCTCGGTGCAGCAGACCGCGGCGTGCTGCGGGTTGCGACCGGTGGCGAACGCGTTCGGCGCCTGGGTCGGCGAGACGAACAGCGCCGGCATCGGCTGGCCCGCGGTCGCGGACAGGTCACGGACGATGCGGTACATCGCGGGCTGCTGCGCCTCGGTGACCGGGTAGGCGCGCATCGCCCGGATCGCGATCTTGTCGGAGTTCCAGTAGCCGTACGCCGTGGTGCCGACGCCGATCAGCGCGAAGATCCAGATGAACGCCGAGTTGCCGGTGGCACCGGAGATCGCGCCACCCACCGCCAGCAGCAGCGCGAAGATCCCGGCGAGCAGGCCGGCGGTCTTGAGTCCGTTGAAGTGGCTGTGCATGTTCGGAGAACGTACGACGACCGGTGGATCGTTCCGAGACACCGGTCACCCGGCGCGGACCGACCGATCAGGCGGCAGACGCCACCACGGCTGCGGGGATCCGCGGCGTGATCGGGGTCGGCGCGGAAGCGGCCTCCTCCACGGCCACGGCGTCCGCGACGTCGCGCAGGACGACCGACAGCGGCACGTCGAGGGCGTCGCACAGCGAGGCGAGCAGCTCCGAGCTCGCCTCCTTCTGTCCCCGCTCGATCTCGGAGATGTAGCCGAGGCTGACCCGCGCGAGGGCGGACAGCTGGCGCAGCGTCAGACCGAGCTCGGTGCGACGGCCGCGCAGCACGTCACCGAGCCGTTCCCGGAACAGCGCCATCGTCGTCTCCCCTCGACCCGATCGGTCCTTCACCATCCTGTGTGCCGTGTGCACACCTGCTGTGCTGCCAACGCTACCCGAGGCCCGGATGTTCCTGAGCAGGACTCACCCGAGGTGGGCGACGGCGGCGTCGACGGCCGCCTCGACGACCTGCCGCTGGATCGACGCCCGGTCCCCGGTCAGCGACAACGGCACGACCTTCGTCCCGGCCTCCGACGCGACCCCGATGAACACCGTTCCGACGGGCTTGTCCTCCTGGCGCTCGGGGCCGGCCACGCCGGTGGTGCTGAGCCCGATGTCGGACCCCAGCAGCTCGCGGACCGACTCGGCCATCGCGGCGGCGCACTCCGCCGACACGACGCCGTGCTCGGCGACGAGCTCCTCGGGCACGCCGAGGACGTCGATCTTGACCGAGGTGGCGTAGCTGACCACGCCGCCGCCGTACACCTGGGAGGACCCGGGTACGCCGGTCAGCAGCGCGGCCAGCTGCCCTCCGGTGAGCGACTCCGCGGTGGCGAGGGTGAGCCCCTCGCCACCGAGGATCCTGACCAGGTCGTCAGCATTCGTCATGCCGGGACGTTACCCCTTGACCACCTGGAGCATGACGGTCGCGCTGCCGCCGATCAGCAGGCTGCTGCCGGCGTAGGTGATCGTCAGCCGCTTGGTGCCGGTCGTGGCGAAGGGCTTCAGCCGCAGCGTCGCCCGGCCCCCGGCCAGCGTGCCGGTCACCCGGGTCGCCCCGGGCCCGGACACCGACACAGTGCCTGTCGCGACGACACCGTCCGTGTTGACCACCGTCACCGCGATGCCGACCTTCGTCCGCTTGACCACCACGCGGCTGGTCGTGGCGTGCCCGCCGACCTTCACCGCCCCCTTGACGACCGTGAGCGGGGCCGAGCCGGTGCCGGCCTGCACGGAGGTGTCACCGGCGTACGTGATCGTCACCGGGTACGGCGTCGTGCGCGGCGCGAGCGTCTTCGCCGGCACCGTCACGACGACCGTGCCGTCGGCACCGAGCGTGCCCCGGCCGAGCTGCACCGAGCCCGAGCTCAGCGCGACCGTGCCGGTGGGCACGACCCCGTCCGCGGCCACGGTGACCTTCATCGTCGCCGTCTTCCCGTACTTCTGGGTCGTCGGCGTCCCGGTCACGGTCGCGGTCGCCCGTCCGACGGTGAGCGAGGCGGTGGCGGGGGTGGCGGCGTACGTCGCGTCACCGCCGTAGCCGATCGTCACCTGGTACGGCGTACCGCTGGCGGCCAGGCTCTTCGCGGCGATCGGGACCGTGGCGCTGCCGTCGGGGCCCACAGGCGCGCTGCCGAGCTGGACGCCACCGGCGGTGAGGGTGACCGTGCCCGTCGGCGTGCCGAGGGCGCCGCTGACGGTCACGCTCATCGACCCCGCCTGGCCGTACACCTGCACGGTGTCGCTGCCCGTCACGGTCGGGAGCGCCGGCGTCACCGCCGCAGTCTCGGCCGACGTCACGGTCGACGACGTGTAGCCGTCCTCGGTGCCGGTGACCGCGACCGCGATCTTCGTGCCCACGTCGCCGCTCACGACGGTGTACGCCGCCGCGGTGGCGCCGTCGATCGGCGCGCCGTCGGCCAGCCACTGGTAGCCGAAGGTGACCGTGCCCGGACCCCAGTTCCCCGGGCTGGCGGTGAGGGTGTCACCGGCCCGCGGGCTGGTGTTGTCGATCGTCGGCGTGGCCGTGGTCAGCGGCGGCAGGCCGCGGAGGCTGACGGGCAGCGTGATGTCGGTTCCGGTCGTCGTACCGACGACGTGGACCCGTGCTGTCCTCGGCGCGTCCGCGGGGACCACGAACGTCACGTGGGCGGTGCCCCAGTGGTCGTCCGGGGTCGTGCCGTTGCCGTGGGTGACGGCGATGTCGGACGCCACCACGTCGCTGCCGACCTTGATGCTGACGGTGTCGTCCTGGACCGCCGACGGGGCGTTCATGTCGAGCGAGCCCAGGTCGAGGGTGACGGTGTCGCCCGGGCCGTAGTCCGCCGGCGCGTCGGCCGGGAACGTCACCCGGATGCCGCGCTGCGAGGAGTCGACGGGGAGCGGCGTGTCGGCGTACTGCTGCTCCATGTAGTCGACCTGTGCCTGCAGGTCGGTCAGCTCGGTGTCCTGCTTCTGGGTGCCGTTGGCCAGCTCCCAGAAGTTGTCACCGCCGGTGGCGAGGAAGCTGTTCACCGTCACCGAGTACGTCGCCTCCGGGTCGATCGGGTGCCCGTCCAGCCACATGCCGGTGACCGTGCCGAGCAGAGCGCCGGTGGGCTTCGACGGGTCCTGCGCCTCGGTGTAGGTGTAGCTGAACCCCAAGCTGGTGCCGAGCTTCAGGAACGGGCGCGCCGGGATGTTCCCGTGCGCGTCGCGCTGCCACTGCTCCTCCAGCACCTTCTTGATCTGGGCGCCGGTGAGCCGCATGTTGACGAGCTCGTTCGCGAACGGCTGGACGTCGGCGGCCTGACGGTAGGTCAGGTCGTACGCGCCGTTGTCCGCGGTGCCGAGCGCGTCGGCACGCAGACCGCCGGGGTTCATGAACGCGATCTGCGCGTCGCCGTGCTGCGCGTCGGCCGTGGCCCAGCGCTGGATCTCGGCGATCTGGTTGCCGAGCACGGACTCACCACCGCGGTTGTCGGTGCCGTCGCTCAGCTTCGAGCGGTACATCGGCGCCGACATCCGGCCGAGCACCTGGGCACCGGCGACCTGCGAGTCGGCGATCGCCTGGTCGACGATCGGCTGTACCGCGGCGTTCCTGCCGAAGCTGAACAGGGCGCCCGACGGCCCCTTCACGCCGACGTTGTCCTCGATCAGGTCGACCGGGTTGTTGCTCGCATCGAAGGAGTAGACGAGCTGGTCGAGGGCGGTGCCGTAGGACGCCGCCTGCATGACCGGACGGGCCGTGATGGGCCGGCCCTGCCAGGCGTCGACCGGGAACTGGCAGGCGTACTCCAGGTGCGTGTGGCCGGACAGGATCGCGTCGACGTCCGGGCTCACGCCGTTGATGACCGACGAGAACGCCGTACCGGCGGACTGCATGGTGCTGCAGTCGGTCGTCGCCGCGCCCTCGTGGTCGAGCAGCACGACCAGGTTCGCGCCGGCGGCCTTCAGCTGCGCGGCGTACTCGTTGATCTTGGCCACGGTGGCGCCGGTGTCGAGCACCGAGACGCCCTGGAGGTTCGCGGGGCTCTGCAGCGACGGCAGGTCGGAGGTGACCGCACCGATGAAGCCGATCCTGATCGGCGTACCGCTGAGGCTGTTCGGGACCGAGATCATCCGGGTCGGTGCCGTGATCGGGTCACCGGCGGTGTGGCCGTCCTCGGTCCGCGACCACACGACGTTGGCGGCGAGGTAGCTGCCCCAGGTCAGCGGGTCGTCCGCACCGTAGGGGTTGCCGGCGCTCTTCGGCTGCTCGATCCGGTCGAGCAGGTCGCTCACGCCGTGGTCGAACTCGTGGTTGCCGACCGCGGAGACCTGCAGGTCCATGGCGTTGAGCGCGTCGAGGGTGGGCTTGTCCTTCTGGGTGAAGGACTCGAAGATCGACGCGCCCACGTTGTCACCGGCGGAGGCGAACACGGTGTGGTCCGCGCCGTAGGTCCCGCGCAGCGACGACACCGCGCTGGCCAGCGGCGACGCGCCGCCGTCCGCGGCGTCGGCGATCAGGCGACCGTGGAAGTCGTTGACGCCGACGATCTGGACGTCGGTGACCTTCGGGGCCTCGCCGGCGCTCGGCAGGTCGAGGTCGACCACCTCGGGGTTGTGGTCCGATCCGCGCCAGGGCGTCGAGCCGTCGAAGAAGTCGGTCTTGTTGGTGTTGTACCGGCCGTAGTCGTAGATGTCCGGCTCGTTGGCGTTGATCTCCCAAATGTCGGTGCGGGGGCTGAGGGCCCGAGCGCCGGCGCTGGCGAAGATGTGGTCGAGCGAGCCCGCACCGCCGTACCCGATGCCGTCCACCGTCGTCGTGAAGACGTAGCTGGTGTCCTTCGGGTCGTCGGAGTGGATCTCCTTGAAGTCCAGCGGGTCGACGGTGTCGTCGGCGTCCTCGATCGTGGTGATCGGGTCCTCACCGGAGTACGCGTTGAAGTCGCCGAGCAGGAAGACCTTGTCGGTGTGGTGCTTGCCCGCGAACTCGTTCGCGAAGCGCATCAGCTCCCGGGACTGCGCCACGCGGCTCGCGTTGAACGCACCGTGCAGCGGGTCGTTGGCGTCGCCGCCGGTCGCCGGGCCGGCCGGCGGGTCGGCGTCGCCCTTGGACTTGAAGTGGTTGACGATCAGCGCGAAGCCCTCGTCGTTCGCCGCACCGACGGGCTTGAAGTACTGCGCGAACGGCTCGCGCGCGTTGTCGAACGGCGAGGCGTTGGGCGCGAAGACGTGGTTGCCCCACGGGTCCGGCGTGCCGTTGACCGTGTAGCCCGGCAGGTCCAGGTCTCCGGGCCCGACCGGCACGACCTTCGAGACCTTGTAGATGAAGGCCGAGCGGATGACGTCCTGGCCCGAGGCGTACGAGCAGGTGCCGGCCAGGTTGGCCGGGCCGGGGACCGGGGTGCCGTTGGGCTGGACGGTCGAGCACAGCCCGGGGACCGACGTCGCGTCGGTGGTCTCCTCGGGAGACGCGGTGAAGGCCCACTTGTCGGCGCCGTCCGGGAGCGCGGCGTTGAGGTGCTCGACCAGGTAGGACAGCGTCGCGTCGCGCCACTCGATGGCCGTGCCCTGGCCCTGGTCCTTGGTGTTGCTCAGGTCGGGGTTGAGCGGCGAGCTCGTGACACCCATCTTGAGCTTGTTCGGGTTGCCGATCTCCTCGAGCGCGACGACGTCCGCCCCGAGCTCGTTGATGGCAGTGACGATCTTGTTCGTCTGCCGGTCGAGGTCCTGCTGCCGGCCGGCCCCGCGCGGCGCGTTCGCCAGCCCGGGCTTGTACGCCGTGACCGCCCCGGTCACCGGGTCCCAGGCGGACGCGATGCCGGTCGGGTTGGTGCACTGGTAGGCCAGGATGCCGTTGCCGGCGCGGTCGTAGTCGTACTCGCAGCCCTTGCCGGACGACGCGTACCACGGGTTGGCCGCGGCGAACTCGTCCATCGGGACGGAGAAGAAGTTCTCGACGTTGTACGTCGCGAAGCGCATGTTGGCGCCCGCCGGAGCCGGCCGCGGCGCGAGGTTGGCCGGCCGGGTGTCCTCGATGTGGACCACGTCCGTGCCGAGGTCCGGCGCCGCCGCGTCGTGCGAGGCGAGGACCGCGCGCGGCGGGTCGAGGTACCACTTCTTGTTCGCGAAGTGCAGGACCGCACCCTCGGGGTAGGTGAGGTGCGCGCCGACCCGGGCGGTGTGGGTCTTGTCGATGAAGGGCAGCGGGATGTCGGAGTTCTTGCTGTCCTGCGGCCGGTAGTGCTGGGCGGCGCTGAGGAAGGTCGTGTTGGTGCCGTCCTCCATGAAGTAGCCGCGGTTCTTGATGTCGGCCTGCGCCGCCGTGATGCACGCGGTGTCACGGTCGCGGCAGATCTGGCCGGGCTGCTGCAGGACGGTGCCACCGGTCGCGAGGCCGAGCTCGCCGAAGCCCTCGAAGTTGTAGTGGTCGGTGATCACCAGGTCGGTCGGGGCGAACAGCTCCTCCTCGTGCGCCTCGCGGGCGTCGTACGTCGTCGGCGCGGTCGGCTGCGGGGTGATCGTGCCCAGCGACGCGATCGGATCGGGTGCCGCGGACTGGTTGAGCTCGGTCAGCGTCTCGGTGTCGGTCGCGCCGCCGAACTCGCTGATCCGGCCGGTGACACGGACCGACTGGCCGAGCGCGAGGTCGGTGCCGGTGGAGTCCTTGCCGGTGAAGCCGGAGCCCCCGTAGACGAAGATCGCGTCGGAGGCGTTGTCGGTGAGGTCGCCGCTGGGGTCCTGGATGACGTAGCCGCAGAAGCCGCAGGTCGCCGTACCGGTGGAGCTGTAGCCCCGCGTGTAGACCGCGGTGACGACGCCCTCGGTGCTCACGACCTGGGTGCCCGGAGCCGTGCCGCTGGCCGGCGCGTACGTCGACTGGCCGGTGGTGCCCTGCAGGACGTGGATCGGCGTCACGGTCGCGGCGGCCGCCACGTTGACGGTGAAGCCCGCCGTCTGCTGGGTCGATCCCGCGCTGTCGTCGAGCGTCACGGTCACCGGGTAGCTGCCGGCCGCCGACGGCGTGCCGGTGATGGCGCCGGTCGTGGTGTTGAGGGACAGGCCGAGTCCCGCCGCGTCGAGGCCGGTCGCGCCCCAGGTGTACGGCGGAGTGCCGCCCGCGGCCTTGCTCGCCAGGTTGATGGTGGTCGCGACGCCGGCCTGGGCGTTCTGGTCGCCCGGGTTGGTCAGCGAGAGCGGCGCGGGGGCGCCCGTGGCCGAGTTCTGCGGATCGGGCGCGATCGAGGAGAAGTCGGCCGCGTTGTTGTCCGTGTCCGCGCCCGCCGTCCGGGACAGGCTGTGGGTGATGTCGTACCCGCTCGCCTTGACGGTGCCCTCCGGGGTGTTGCTCGTGCCGTAGCCGAGCTTGTCCACGACGCCGGCGTCGGTCGTCGGGTTCGCGAGCGTCGTGGTCGTGGTGAGGAAGATCGTGCCGCCCGTCGACGAGCCGCCGGGGCTGAAGCCCGTGTTCGTCGCGTCCGGGGTCGGCAATGCCGCACCGTTCGTCGAGTTCGCCGCGCCCATCGCCAGGAAGTGGCCGTGACCGGCGACGGTGATCCCGGCGAGGTCGATCTTCGACGAGGCGTTGGCGGTGCCCGTCGCGGATCGGTACTGGATGGACCCGGTGAAGGTCGCCGGCGACGCGCTCGGGTTGTAGAGCTCGACGTACTTGTTCACGTAGGTCGCGCCGGCCGAGCCGCCGTTGACGTAGACCTCGTTGATGACCAACCCCGTCCCCGCCGGGTTCGCGGAGGCCGTCGGCGCGAGCGTGACGACGCCGGCCAGGGACAGGGCGGGTGCAAGAAAAATGGCGACACGACGTACCGAGAGACGCATGATCCGCAGGACTCCGAGCTCGAGGGAACAAAAAGATCCGCAGGAACACCCGAGTTCGCCCGGCGGAGGGTGCCCTGACTCCATCACGCCGGCCTGGACCAGGCAATGGAAATGGCCCGAACCGGCGGTAACGGGTTGGTTACGAATTCAGGTTCTTCTCAGGTACGGCGTTCCGCTGGCGAGCCGCGTCGCGGAAGAACTCGTAGCCCGAGGTGACGGTCAGGACGACCGCGACGGCGAGCAGCGCCAGCGACAGCACGTAGATCACCTTGCCCGGCACGTCCCACGCGCCGGTCGCCTCGAGGCACGGCAACGTGAGCCCGCCGAGGGCGAGGCCCTGGGCCAGCGTCTTGATCTTGCCGCTCCGCGCGGCGGCGATGACCACGGACTTCATGATCGACAGCCGCAGCAGCGTCACGGACCACTCGCGCACCAGCACCACGACCGTGATCGCCCACATCCACCAGGTGTCCATGATGATCGACAGGCCGATGAAGGCCATCCCGGTGATCGCCTTGTCGGCGATCGGGTCGGCGATCTTGCCGAAGTCGGTGATCAGGTTGCGGGCGCGCGCCAGGTCGCCGTCGATCTTGTCGGTCGCCATGGCGATGAAGAAGATGACGTACGCCGCCACCCGCCAGCCGATGTCGGCTCCGCCGTCGTGCAGCAGCGCCCAGCCGTAGACCGGCACCAGCAGGATGCGCAGCGTGGTCAGCGCGTTGGGGATGTTCCAGTTGGAGGGCTTCGCCTCCACCGCGGGCTGCTCGGTCACCGGTCCCCCAGCGCTTCGGCGACCAGGTCCACCCCGTCGCTGCCCACCACCCGGGCGCGCACCAGGTCGCCGATGCGCGGCGACGCGAGGCCGGAGACGTAGGTCGTGCCGTCCACCTCGGGGCCCTGGTGCGCGGCGCGACCCTCGACCGTGTCCACACCGTCGGGCTCGTCGGACTCCAGGGACTCGACGAGCACCACGACCTCCTCGCCGATCCGGTCCTCGGCCCGCTCGGCGTTGACCGCGGTGACGATGTCCGTGACGTGCTCCACGCGGGCGCGGATCTCGTCCTCGTCCAGCTTGCCGTCGAAGCCCTCGGCCTCGGTGCCGTCCTCGTCGGAGTAGCCGAACACGCCGGTGACGTCCATCCGGGAGGCGATCAGGAAGTCGGTGAGCACCTGCAGGTCCTCCTCGGTCTCGCCGGGGAAGCCGACGATCACGTTCGACCGCACGCCGGCGGCCGGCGCGAGCGTCCGCACCTGGTCGAGCAGGCCGAGGAAGCTCTCCGCATCGCCGAAGCGGCGCATCCGGCGCAACACGGGGTTGCTGGCGTGCTGGAAGGAGAGGTCGAAGTACGGTGCCACGCCGGGCGTGCCCGCGATGGCCTCGATCAGGCCCGGGCGGGTCTCGGCGGGCTGCAGGTAGGAGACCCGGACCCGCTCGATCCCGTCGATGCCGGCGATCTCCGGCAGCATCGTCTCGAGCAGCCGCAGGTCGCCGAGGTCCTTGCCGTAGGAGGTGTTGTTCTCCGAGACGAGGAAGAGCTCCTTGACGCCCTGGGTCGCAAGCCAGCGCGCCTCGTCGAGCACCTCGTTGGGCCGCCGGCTGACGAAGGAGCCGCGGAACATCGGGATCGCGCAGAAGGTGCAGCGCCGGTCGCAGCCGTTGGCGAGCTTGAGCGGCGCCATCGGGCCGGAGTCGAGCCGGGTGCGGGTGCCGGACGACCCGGCCACCGCGACGTCGCTGCCCTGCCGCTCGGCCGGGGTGATCGGCAGCAGCAGCCGCCGGTCCTTCGGGGTGTGCGGGTGTGGCTTGTCGCCGGCCAGGATCGAGCGCAGCCGGGCGCCGATGTCGGTGTAGTCGTCGAAGCCCAGCACGGCGTCGGCCTCGGGGAGCGAGTCGGCGAGCTGGTCGCCGTACCGCTCCGCCATGCAGCCGACGGCCACGACGGCCTGTGGGCGCCCGGTCTCCTTGAGGTCGGCCGCGGCGAGCAGGGTGTCGATCGAGTCCTTCTTGGCCGCGTCCACGAAGCCGCAGGTGTTCACCACGACCGTGTCGGCGTCCTCCGGGTCGTCGACGAGCTGGAAGCCGTCGGCGGCGAGCCGGCCGGCGAGCTCCTCGGAGTCGACGTCGTTGCGGGCACAGCCCAGCGTGAGCAGGGCGACGGAGAGCGGCGGTGAAGTGGTCATGACTGGTCCTGAGTATGCCGGTAGGCCCGGTCATGCGGGGAAACGTCAGCGGGCGATGAACGTCCCCGACGCCTGCTCGCCGGTCGACCCGAGGGCCTTGGCCGGCTTGCCGGCGATCGACACCGTGACCGAGCCGTCCGAGGACCAGATCCGCACCGGCGGCACGACCGAGAGGTTCGCGGTCTGGCCGTAGGCCAGCGGGCCGTCCAGCACGATCCGGCCGTTCGCGTCGCGGACGATCAGCTTCGCGCCACCGCCCGCGGCGTTGAGGACGACCTTCACCGGGTGCGCCTTCGCCAAGGACCCGGGCGGCGTGATGCCGCCGCTCTGGTTCAGCTGCGGGACGTTCTCGATCGGCGCGCGTCCGCCGAGGACGAGCTGCGCCACCGACCAGATCAGCACCGCGGCCATCACCGAGGAGATGAGGACCGACCAGTTGCGACCGCCGCGGGTGCTGCGGATCGAGCCGCCGTGACCGGTGGCCAGCTCGGACTCGAAGACCCGGCGCGGGTCGACCGGGGCGTCGGCGTAGGTGTCGTCGTACATCGTGACGAGCGGGCCGGCGTCGATGCCGAGCACCCGGCACAGCGTGCGGAGGTGGCCGCGGGCGTAGAAGTCGCCGCCACACGGCCCGAAGTCGTCGACCTCGATGGCCTCGATGACGTGGGGACGGATCCGGGTGCGGTCGGAGAGCTGGTCGATGGTGAGCTTGAGCCGCTGCCGGGCGACGGCCAGCTGCGGGCCGATCACCGGGATCGGGGCCGGGTGGACGGCGAGGTCCTCGAGGACGACCGTGCTCTCCTCGTGCTCGACCGCGTCGAGCGCGGGAGCGACGTACGGCGTCGACGGGCGGTCGGTACCGGCCATGTCGACCCGGGCCGCGAGGATCGTGGTGCGCCCCGGGGCCGGCGGCTCGACGGCGACGATCTCCTCGGTGTTCTCCTGGTCCGCGGCCTCGGCCCGGTTCGGTGAGTCCTGGACGTCCTCGGCGTCCTCGGCCTCGCCCGGCACGGGCTCGATCTCGCCGGTCTCGTCGTCCTCGTCGATGACCTGGACGTACGGCGAGAGGTCGGTGGTGTCCTCGGTCTCGGCGGACGGTGCGATCGGAGGGATCGGGGGGACCGGCGGCGCGAAGGACGCCTGCGGTGCCTCGGCCGGCCCGTGCTCGGTCTCCACGTCCTCGTCGGCGTCGATCCCGGGCACCACCTCGACCACGTCGGCGCGACCCTGTGCGAGCTCGGCGAGCACGTCGCTGAGCGAGCTGAGCGGAGCACCGACCACCCGGGTGGCCATGGTGAGGGGGACGACGAGCTGCCGGTCGTCGTACCCGACGACCAGGAGGTGGCCGTCGCGGAACGGGGCCTTGCGCGGCAGGTGCTCGAGGCACTCGATCTCGGGCCAGGCGATGCCCTTCCAGCGGGCGCCCTGGCGGAGCCGGACGCCACGGTCGTCGACGATCATCAGCGGGGCGCGGGCGTCGATCAGCGTGCCGACGTACGCGATGGTGACCAGCACCATCACGCCCAGGGCGAGCCAGTCGAGGGCTCCCCCGTGGCCGGCGAAGGTGCGGACGGCGAACGCCAGGGTCAGCAGGCCGGCGAGGGTACCGACGGCCGCTGCCAGGGCGACGTTGCGACGGACCTCGACGCTGGTGGCGCCGCTCGGCCCGGTGAGCTGCTCGGTGGTGGTGTCGGTCATGGCGCTCACGCCTCCCCCTGGATGGTGAAGATCACTGCATCGATCTCGTCGGGCTTGACCAGCACGTCGCGCGCCTTGGAACCCTCGCTGGGTCCGACCACGCCACGGCTCTCGAGGATGTCCATCAGGCGACCCGCCTTCGCGAAGCCGACCCGCAGCTTGCGCTGCAGCATCGACGTCGAGCCGAACTGGGTCGACACGACCAGCTCGATGGCCTGGATGACCAGGTCCATGTCGTCGCCGATGTCGTCGTCGAGGACCTTCTTGCTCGCGGCCGGGGCCGTGACGTCCTCGCGGTAGCTCGGCTCGAGCTGGCCCTTGCAGTGCTTGACGACCGAGTGGATCTCCTTCTCGGTCACCCACGAGCCCTGCACGCGGATCGGCTTGCTCGCACCCATGGGGAGGAACAGGCCGTCGCCCTGACCGACCAGCTTCTCCGCGCCCGGCTGGTCCAGGATGACGCGGGAGTCGGCGAGGCTCGAGGTCGCGAACGCCAGCCGGCTCGGCACGTTGGCCTTGATCAGACCGGTGACGACGTCGACGGACGGGCGCTGGGTGGCCAGGACCAGGTGGATGCCGGCCGCACGGGCCAGCTGGGTGATCCGGACGATCGAGCTCTCGACGTCGCGCGGAGCGACCATCATCAGGTCGGCGAGCTCGTCGACGATGACCAGCAGGAACGGGTACGGCGCCAGCTCGCGCTCGCTGCCCGGCGGGACCTCGACCTTGCCCTCGCGGACGGCCTTGTTGAAGTCGTTGATGTGCCGGAAGCCGAAGTTGGCGAGGTCGTCGTACCGCATGTCCATCTCGCGGCAGACCCACTCGAGCGCCTCGGCGGCCTTCTTCGGGCTGGTGATGATCGGGGTGATCAGGTGCGGGACGCCCTCGTAGTTGTTCAGCTCCACGCGCTTGGGGTCGACCATGATCATCCGGACCTCGTCGGGCGTGGCGCGCATGAGGATGCTGGTGATCAGCGAGTTGATGAAGCTGGACTTTCCGGAGCCGGTGGCACCGGCGACCAGGAGGTGCGGCATCTTCGCCATGTTGGCGACGACGAAGCCGCCCTCGACGTCCTTGCCGAGGCCGGCGACCATCGGGTGGTGGTCGCTGCGCGCGGCGTTGGAGCGGAGCACGTCACCGAGGGAGACGGTCTCCTTGTCGGAGTTCGGGATCTCGACACCGACCGCGGACTTGCCGGGGATCGGGCTGAGGATCATCACGTCCGACGTACCGACGGTGTAGGCGATGTTCTTCTGGATGTTCGTGATCTTCTCGACCTTGACGCCCACGCCGAGCTCGATCTCGTAGCGGGTGACCGTCGGACCGCGGGTGTAGCCGGTGACCTGGGCGTCGACGTTGAACTCGTCGAGCACGTTCTGCAGGCGGCGTACGACGTCATCGCTCGCCGCGCTGCGGGTCTTGTGCGCGTCACCGGGCTTGAGCACCTGGGCGTCGGGCAGTGTGTAGACGATGTCGCCGGACAGCGAGAGCTGCTCGGCGCGGACCGGGAGCTCGGCGTGCGGCGGCGGGACGACCTCCTCGACCACGTCGGGCGGCGGCACGAACGCGGCCGGCAGACCGGTCTCGGGGTCGGCGCCACCGCGCTTGCCGAGGGCGCGCTTCTCCAGCGGCCCCATGTCGGCCGGCGTCGGACCGTCGTCGGTGCCGTCGGTGAGCGGGATGTCGATCGGCTCGAGGAGCTCCATCGACTCCTCCGGCGTCGCGTCGGCCGGCTTGGTGCGGCCTCGGCGCTTGGGCTTGTCCTCGCGCAGCAGCGGGGTGTCGTACGCCGGGTCGCCGGTGCGCTCGAAGGTGTCGTCGAAGCGGATCGCCTGGGTGGCGTCGGGGTCGTTCGGCTCCGGGTAGTGGCCGAACAGGTGGTGCGACAGGTCGCGGAGCCGGTCGGGGACGCGGTGCAGCGGGGTGGCGGTGATGACCAGGACGCCGAAGAAGGCGAGCAGCGCGAGCAGGGGGACGACCACGTAGTCGCTGCGCAGCAGGTCGAGCAGCAGCGCGGACACGACGTACCCGACGGCGCCGCCGCCGTCGCGCAGCGGCGTGGTGTCGCCGTTGACCGGCTGCGGGTTGCCGGCGGAGATGTGGACGATGCCGAGGATGCCGAAGGACAGCGCGGTCCAGCCGATGACCTGGCGGCCGGCGGGGCCGTTGGTGATCGGGTCGCGCATCAGGCGCCAGCCGGCGAGCAGCACCATCAGCGGCACCAGCCACGCGATCTTGCCCACCGTGCCGGAGGTGATAGTGCGGACGAAGTCCATGACGCCGCCGGTCACCTCGAACCAGACGGCGGCGGCGACGATCAGCGCGACGCCGAAGAGCAGCAGCCCAGCGCCGTCGCGGCGCTGCTCGGGCTCGATGTCACGGGCTCCCCCGACGACGCTGCGGACGACCGCCCCGACGCCGTGGGCGATACCCAGCCAGACCGCGGCGATGGCCCGCGCGATCGCGGTGAAGAAGGTGGCGATCGGGCCCGGCCCGCTGCGCACGGCACGCGGAGCCGGCCGCTTCGCGGTGGAGCGCGATCGGCTCTTGGTGCTGGTCGTACCACGGGGTCGCGAGCTGCTGCTCCCCCGTCCCTTGGCGCTGCTCGCCCGGGAGGTTCCGGACTTGCTGGCGGTGCGGGACGAGGAGGTCGTGCGGCTGCGCGAACCCGTCGGGGAAGACGTACGGGTCGCCATGCTCACAACCTACCCACTGGGCACTTGAGTCACAGGTGCAACACGCTGAAGGGTCAGGTGGGGGTTGAGGGTTGGGGGTGTCGGAATCACCGGTCGACCGGGGATTCCTGCACTTGTCGGCCGTTGCAACACCCGACAAGCGTCGGAATCACCGGTCGACCGGTGATTCCTGCACCGCGAGAGGCCGGCTCAGGCCTCGACCACCACCGGCACGATCATCGGGCGGCGCTTGTGGACGCTGCCGACCCACCGACCGATCGTCCGGCGGACGGTCTGCTGGAGCAGGTAGGTGTCGGTGTTGCCCTCGGAGAGCTGGAAGTTGACCGCGTCGACGATGGGCTGCTTGATGTCGTCGAACATCGAGTCGTCCCAGGCGTGGCCGCGGGCGTGGATCTCCGGGCCGGCGCTGACCTTCTTGGCGACCGAGTCGACGACCACGATGACCGAGATGAAGCCCTCCTCGCCGAGGATCCGGCGGTCCTTGAGCTCGGTCTCTGTGACGTCGCCGACGGTCTGGCCGTCGACGAAGACCAGGCCGACCTCGACCTTGCCGACCACGGACGCGACACCGTCGACGAGGTCGACGACCACGCCGTCCTCGGCGTACACGACGTTCTCCACGCCGGTCTGCTGAGCCAGCTCGCCGTTGGCCAGCATGTGCCGGATCTCGCCGTGCACCGGCAGGACGTTGCGCGGCTTGACGATGTTGTAGCAGTAGAGGAGCTCGCCGGCGCTGGCGTGGCCGGAGACGTGGACCAGGGCGTTGCCCTTGTGCACGACGCGGGCGCCGATCTTGGCCAGTCCGTTGATGACCCGGTAGACCGAGTTCTCGTTGCCCGGGATCAGCGACGACGCCAGGACGACGGTGTCGCCCGGCTCGAGGTGCACGAAGTTGTGGCTGCGGTTCGCGATCCGCGACAGGGCCGACATCGGCTCGCCCTGGGAGCCGGTCGAGATCAGCACCTGCTTCTCCGGCGGCAGCTGCGCGAGCTCCTTGGCCTCCACCATGACGCCCGGCGGGACGGTCAGATAGCCCAGGTCGCGGGCGATCGCCATGTTGCGGACCATCGAGCGGCCGACGTACGCGACCTTGCGGCCGTGCGCCACGGCGGCGTCGAGCACCTGTTGCACGCGGTGCACGTGCGAGGCGAAGCAGGCGACGATGATGCGCTGCTCGGACTCGCGGAAGACCTGGTCCAGGACCGGCGTGATCTTGCGCTCGGCCGTGGTGAAGCCGGGCACCTCGGCGTTGGTGGAGTCGGTGAGGAACAGGTCCACGCCCTCCTCCCCCAGCCGCGCGAAGGCGCGCAGGTCGGTGATCCGGCCGTCCAGCGGCAGCTGGTCCATCTTGAAGTCGCCGGTGTGCAGGACGAGCCCGGCGGGGGTGCGGATCGCGACCGCGAGGGCGTCCGGGATCGAGTGGTTGACCGCCACGAACTCCAGGTCGAACGGGCCGAAGGAGATCCGATCGCCCTCCTTGACCGTGGTGAAGGACGTCTGGCGCAGCCGGTGCTCGCGGATCTTGGAGTTGACCAGAGCGAGGGTGAGCTCGGAGCCGACGAGCGGGATGTCCTGGCGCTCGCGCAGCAGATACGGCGTCGCGCCGATGTGGTCCTCGTGCCCGTGGGTCAGCACCAGCGCCTCGACGTCGCCGAGCCGGTCCCGGATCGGCCCGAAGTCGGGCAGGATCAGGTCGACACCGGGCTGGTGGTCCTCGGGGAAGAGCACTCCGCAGTCGACGAGGAGCAGGCGGCCGTCGTACTCGAAGGCGGTCATGTTCCGGCCGACCTCGCCGAGGCCGCCGAGCGGGATCACCCGCAGGCCGCCGGCCGGGAGCGCCGGCGGAGCGTCGAGCTTGGCGAGGCCCTCGAAGCTCACGAGAGCACCCCGGCCGCGCGCAGGCCCGCGGCGAGGGCCGCGACTTCCGCCTCGTCCAGGGCCATCAGCGGGGAGCGCACGGTGCGGTTGTCGAGGACGCCGAGCAGCTGCATGGCGGCCTTGGCGGTGGTGGCGCCGTAGTTGGGCACCCCCATCACCGCCTCGTACGCCGGCACCAGGCCGGTGTGGATCCGCAGCGCCTCCGCGTTGTCGCCGCGCTGGAACGCCTCGATCATGGCGCGCAGCTCGTTGCCGGCGGCGTGGGCGACGACGGAGACGAGCCCGACCGCGCCGTAGGCGAGGTAGCCGAGGGTGTTCACGTCGTCGCCGGAGTAGACCGAGTAGCCGAGGTCGACCAGCTGCGCGGTGCGCGCGATGTCGCCGGTGGCCTCCTTGACCGAGATGACCGGCTCCCACTTCTTCGCCTCGGCGTAGGTGGCGAGCTCGATCTTCGTGCCGGTACGGCCGGGGACGTCGTACAGCATCACCGGGACGTCGGTGGCGCTGACGACCTGCTGGAAGTGGTGGAGGACGCCGGCCTGGCTGGGCTTGTTGTAGTACGGCGTGACGAGCAGCAGCCCGTCCGCGCCGACCTTCTCGGCCTGCCGGGCGAGCTCGACGGAGTGGCGGGTGTCGTTGGTGCCGACTCCGGCGACGATCTTGGCCCGGTCGCCGACCGCGTCCTTGACCGCCGCGAGCGTCTCGCCGTCCTCAGCCGTGGTCGTCGTCGGCGACTCGCCGGTCGTTCCGGACACCACGATGCCGTCGTTGCCGTTGTCGACCAGGTGCTTCGCGACCTTCTGCACCGCGTCCAGGTCGACGGAGCCGTCCTCGCGGAACGGCGTCACCATGGCGGTCAGGAGGGTGCCGAAGGGTGCCGAAGTCATGGGATCAGCCTAGTGCGGGCATGACCTCGGCAGCGACCAGGCGTACGTGGTCGAGATCGGCGAGGTCGAGGACCTGCAGGTAGATGCGCTGCGAGCCGAGTGCGGCGTACTGCTCGATCTTGTCCACGACCTCCGCGGGAGTGCCGGCGAGCCCGTTGGCGCGCAGCTCGTCGACGTCACGACCGATCGCGGCGGCCCGCCGGGAGATCGTCGCCTCGTCCTCGCCGCAGCAGAGCACCAGCGCGTTGGAGTAGACGAGCTCGTCGGGGTCGCGGCCGATCCGCTCGGCGGCCGCACGCACCCGGCCGAACTGCAGGGTGGTCGTCTCCAGGTCGACGAACGGCAGGTTGAACTCATCGGCAAACGTCGCCGCCAGGGCCGGTGTCCGCTTCGCGCCGAGCCCGCCGACGATGATCGGCGGGCCGCCACGGTGGCCTTCGTGCTGCGCCGGCTTCGGCAGCGCCGGGCAGTCGGCGAGCCGGTAGTGCTGCCCGTCGAAGGCGTAGCGCTCGCCGACCGGCGTCGACCACATCCCGGTGATCAGCTCGAGCTGCTCGGCGTACCGCTCGAAGCGCTCGGACGTGCTGGGGAACGGGATCCCGTACGCCGTGTGCTCCTGGGTGAACCAGCCCGCACCGAGGCCGAGCTCCACGCGGCCGCCCGACATCTGGTCGACCTGCGCGACCTGGACCGCGAGGACCCCCGGCTGGCGGAAGGTCGCGCTGGTCATCAGGGTGCCGAGCCGGATCGAGCTGGTCTCGCGGGCCAGCCCGGCGAGCGTGGTCCACGCGTCGGTCGGACCGGGCAGCCCGTCCCCGCTCATGTGCAGGTAGTGGTCGGAGCGGAAGAAGGCGTCGAACCCGAGCTCCTCGCTCAGCTGCGCCACCCGCAGGAGGTCGTCGTACGTCGCGCCCTGCTGCGGCTCGGTGAACACCCGGAGATCCATGTCCCCGACCCTAGCCAGGGGCACCAGCCGCTCAGGAGTGGTAGACGACCACCGCGTCACCGACCCGGACCTGGTCGAACAGCCACGCCACCCCGGCCTCGTCGCGGATGTTCACGCAGCCGTGCGAGGCCCCGCTGTACCCGCGCGCCGCGAAGTCCGAGGAGTAGTGCACGGCCTGCCCGCCGGAGAAGAACATCGCGTACGGCATCGAGGAGCCGTACAGCCTCGAGACGTGGTCGCGGCTCTTGGCGTAGACGTGGAAGAGACCCTCCCGGGTCGGGGAGTACGACGCCCCGAACCGCGCGTCGAGCGTCCTGCGGACCACGCCGTCGACGACCCAGCGGACTGTGCTGGAGGTCTTGTCGACGCAGATCACCCGACCGGTCTCGCAGCGGGGGTCGAGGGCGCCCGGGGTGTTGTTGTTCAGCGGGTCGTCATCGAGCTGGGCCTTGGTCGGCTCGGTGGTCATCGCCAGCAGCCGGCGCATCGTGCGGCGGTCCACCTCGCCCGTCACGGGGATCCCACGCTTGGCCTGGAAGCCGCGGACGGCTTGCTCCGTGGCGTCGCCGTAGTGGCCGGTCGGCGCCCCGGAGAACCAGGCGATCTGGGTCAGCCGGGCCTGCAGCTGCTTGACCTGGGGCCCGTCGTCGCCGGGGGCGAGCAGAGCCGGCGCCGGGGTGGGCGTGGGCGTCGGCGTCCGGCTCGGCCGCGGGGCCGGCGCGGTCGCGGTCGCGGGCGCGGTCGCAGGCGCGGTCGCGGCATCGGCCTGCTGCCAGGGCATCCGGCCGGCGTGGACCAGCCCGACGACGTACGCGCCGGCCGAGCAGAGGACGACGAGCGCGGTCAGGATGGCGATGCGGCGCAGCATGGGGGCTCCTCGGTCAAGGGGGTTCTGCCCTGTTGACGCGCGGCGCTGGGATTCGGTTGCGGCCGAGTGGGACAAGATGGCCGCATGCGGATCTTCGGGGGCCAGCGCTCGTTCTTCGTCGGCAGGTCCTGGAACACGTCCTTCTCCCGGACCTATGACGTCGGTACCCCGGGGTGGTGGGTCCTGGCCACGCTCTTCTACCTGGCGTGGGTCGGGTTCCTGACCCTCTTCATCGTGCTGCTCACCGACCTGTCGTTCCCGGTGTCGTTCGGTCTCGGCGTCGTCGGCGGGGCCGTGATGGTGGGCTACGGCTACGTCCGCAGCTTCCGCCGCTGAGGCCTCAGCCGCACGCGAAGACGCGCTCCCAGGTGACGAGGGTGAAGCCGTCGCGCGGCTCGCGGGAGACCTCGTGCCAGCGGGAGCGGTTGAACTCCGGGTAGAAGGTGTCCCCTGCCGGGGACATCGGCACCTCGCTGATGAGCTGTACGTCGGCGTACGGCATCGCCGCCTCGAAGACGTAGGAGCCGCCGCCGATCATCACCTGCTTCTCGGGCGGCTCGTCGGCGAGGACCGAGTCGGCGAGCGCCAACGCCTCGGGGAGCGAGGCGGCCACGCGGACCCCGTCGGCGCTCCACGACGGGTCACGGGTGAGCACCACGGTCGTGCGACCGGGCAGCGGCCGGCCGATGCTCTCGTGGGTCGCGCGGCCGATCACCAGGACGTTGCCCAGCGTGGTCGCCTTGAAGTGGGCGAAGTCGGCGGGGATGTGCCACGGGATGCCGTTGTCGGCGCCGATGACACCGTTCTCGGCGACG
The DNA here is from genome assembly GCF_054777115.1 of Nocardioides maradonensis. Taxonomy (NCBI): domain Bacteria; kingdom Bacillati; phylum Actinomycetota; class Actinomycetes; order Propionibacteriales; family Nocardioidaceae; genus Nocardioides; species Nocardioides maradonensis. The sequence goes on from NZ_BAAHAZ010000011.1 coordinate 139,060, forward strand.
GCGGCGACCATCGTCACCCGCCGGCCGGCTGGGGTGGTCATACGGCGATCGGCGCCTTGATGCCGGGGTGCGGGTCGTAGCCCTCGACGGCGATGTCGTCGAGGTCGAAGCCGTCGATCTCCTTGATCTCCGGGTTGAGCACCAGGCGCGGCAGCGGCCGGGGTTCCCGGGTGAGCTGCAGCCGGGCCTGCTCGAGGTGGTTGGAGTAGAGGTGCGCGTCACCGAGGGTGTGCACGAAGTCGCCGACCTCGAGGCCGGCCACCTGGGCGACCATGTGGGTGAGCAGCGCGTAGGACGCGATGTTGAACGGGACGCCGAGGAAGATGTCGGCGGAGCGCTGGTAGAGCTGGCAGCTCAGCCGGCCGTCGGCGACGTAGAACTGGAACAGCGAGTGGCACGGCGGCAGCGCCATCTCGTCGACGAGCGCCGGGTTCCACGCCGAGACGATGTGCCGGCGCGAGTCCGGGTTGGTGCGGATCTGGTCGACGACCTGGGCGAGCTGGTCGATGTGCCGGCCGTCGGGCGCCGGCCACGAGCGCCACTGGGCGCCGTACACCGGACCGAGGTCGCCGTTCTCGTCGGCCCACTCGTCCCAGATCGTGATGCCGCGCTCCTGCAGCCAGCGCACGTTGGTGTCGCCGCGGAGGAACCACAGCAGCTCGCCGAAGACCGAGCGGGTGTGGATCTTCTTCGTCGTCACCAGCGGGAAGCCCGCGGACAGGTCGAAGCGCATCTGGTGGCCGAACACGCTCAGCGTGCCGGTGCCGGTGCGGTCACCCTTCGAGGTCCCCTCGTCGAGGACGCGCTGGACCAGGTCGAGATATTGCCGCACGCGCCGAGCCTATGCCCTCAGGCCGACAGCGACATCGGGCCGTAGACCTCGCGGTCGTTCTCGAAGAGTGTCACCTGCGCGACGCCGGCGTCGGCGAGCTCGGCGTACGTCTCCCCGATCCAGGACTCGGCGTCGGCCTGGCTCGGGAAGCGCTGCTCGGAGTGCTCCTCGACGGCGACGACAGCACCGGAGCTGTCCTCGAGCCGCCACCACCAGGGGCGGTCGGCCGGGGTCGGTGCGCGGAAGGTGGGCGGGTCCTCGGGCAGGGCGGCCATCAGGACTCCCGCACCGACGGGTCGACGAACGGTGGCTTGTGGATCACGAAGACCTCCTGCTTGCCCCGTACGTCGACGAGGACCTCGGCGTCGTCGGCCACGTTGGTACCCACCAGCGCCAGGGCGATGCCCTGCTTGAGCGTCGGGGAGAACGTGCCGGAGGTGATCTCGCCGACCCGGAAGTCGGCGCCGATCGAGACGCCCATGTGCGGGCGCGGGATCGCGCGACCGATGGACTTCAGGCCGACCAGCTTGCGCTTCGGGCCGGCCGCCCTCTCCGCGACCACCGCGTCGCGGCCCCAGAACGCATCCTTCTTCCAGCCCACCGCCCAGCCGAGGCGCGCCTCGTTCGGCGTGACCGACGGGGAGATGTCCTGGCCGTGCAACGGGTAGCCCATCTCGGTGCGCAGCGTGTCGCGCGCGCCCAGGCCGCAGGCGGCGATGTCGAACTGCTCGCCGGCCTTCATCAGCGCGTCCCACAGCTCGCCGGCGACGGCGTTGGGGGCGATCAGCTCGTAGCCGCGCTCGCCGGTGTAGCCGGTGCGGCACACGATGACCGGCTCGCCGGCGTAGTCGGCCTCGATGAAGGTGAGGTACTCGTGACCGACCGGAAGGCCGGCCGCCTCGAGGGTCTCGTCGGACCTCGTGCCCTGGACCGCGATGACCGCGTAGTCGCCGTGGTGGTTGACCACCTCGAGGCCGTCCGGGGCGCCCTCGGCGAGACGGCGGTGCACCTCGGTGTTGTTGGCCGCGTTCGGCACCAGGAACACGTGGTCGTCGTCCTTGTAGTAGCTGAAGATGTCGTCGACGATGCCGCCGGTCGCGTCGTCGAGGCAGAGCGTGTACTGCGCCCGGCCGGGGCCGATCCGACCCAGGTCGTTGCTGAGCCGCTCGTTCACGTACGCCGCCGCACCCGGCCCGCGGACCACGACCTTGCCCAGGTGGCTGACGTCGAAGATGCCCACGCTGGTGCGTACCGCCGTGTGCTCGGGCACCACCCCGGCGTACTGCAGCGGCATCGACCAGCCACCGAATTCGGCGAACTTCGCCCCGAGGGCGACGTGGCGGTCGTGCAACGGGGACTGGAGGAGGTCGTCGGCCATAGCCCGGAAGATATCGTGCGGGACGTGACGACCTACGCCGTGCGCACCGCGAGCCCCGCCAAGACCAAGGCCGAGGCCGTGGTGGTCGGGGTCGTGCCCGGCCCGGCCCTCGCTCCGGGCGGCGAGGACGTCGCCGCGGCGTACGGGCGCAAGCTCAAGGGGCTGCTGGCGACGCTGTCGCTGACGGGCCGTCCGGGCGAGGTCGCCAAGGTGCCCACCAACGGTGTGATCGGGTCGCCGCTCCTCGTGCTGGTGGGCCTCGGCGACGCCACCGACCCCCAGGCCGTACGACGGGCCGCGGGCAACGCCGCGCGCGCCACCGGCTCCGCCGCGTCGATCGCCCTGGCGCTGCCGGCGGACACGCCCGAGCTGGCCCGCGCCGTGGTCGAGGGCTTCCGGCTCGGCGGGTACGCGTTCACGGCGTACAAGAGCGGGGCGGAGGCCACTGCCCCTGCCGAGGTCGTGCTCCTCTCCCCCGCCGCCCGACGGGCCGAGATCGTGCGGGCCGTCGAGGACGCCCAGGTGATCGCGGACGCCACCGGCGTGATGCGGGACTGGGTGAACACCCCCGCCGCCGACCTCACCCCGCCGGCCTTCGCCGACGCGATCGTGGCCGCGGCGAAGGCCGCCAACAAGGGTCTCTCCACCAAGCTCAAGGTCGACGTGTACGACGAGGAGCGGCTGGCCGAGCTCGGCTGCGGCGGCACGCTCGCGGTCGGTGCCGGCTCGGCCGCGCCGCCGCGGATCGCCGAGCTGCGCTACCGCCCGAAGGACGCCGTCGTGCACCTCGCGCTCGTCGGCAAGGGGATCACCTTCGACTCCGGCGGCCTCACCATCAAGCCGGGCTCGAGCATGGGGACGATGAAGGAGGACATGGCCGGCGCCGCCGCGGTCGTGCAGGCGACGCTCGCCATCGCGCGGCTCGGGCTGCCCGTCGAGGTCTCCGCGTTCGTGGGCCTGGCCGAGAACATGGTCGGACCCGCGTCGATGCGCCCGGGCGACGTGCTGACGATCTTCGGCGGTACCACCGTCGAGATGCAGAACGCCGATGCCGAGGGCCGTCTGGTCCTCGCCGACTGCCTCGGGCTCGCCGTGGAGCGCAAGCCCGACCTGGTCGTCGACATCGCGACGTTGACCGGCCACATGGTGCAGGCGCTGGGCGACCGGATCGCCGGTGTCATGGGCGACGACGAGGTCGTCGCCGAGGTGCTGGCAGCGGCCGAGGCCGCCGGCGAGGACGCGTGGCCGATGCCGATCCCGGACTTCATCGTGGAGCGGGTCCACACCAGCCGGGTCGCCGACCTCGCGCAGCACGACTGGATCCGCTGGGGTGGAGGGCTGTTCGCGGCCGCGTTCCTGCGGGAGTTCACCGGCGGCCTGCCGTGGGCGCACCTGGACATCGCGGGTCCCACGTTCAACCGGGGCGGCCCGGTCGGGCACCTCCCGTCGGGCGCGACGGGCTACGGGCTCGCCACGCTCGTCGAGCTGGCCCGCGGGCTGGCCGCCCGGGCTACGGCTGGTGCCCCTGCTGCTCCTGCTGCTTCCGTGCCCGCGTGACGCGGTGGTTGTAGTCCCGCATCCGCTGCGGGATCCCCACCACGCCGGCGTCGTACGACGGCACCTGGCGAGCGTTGCAGAACTTGTGCGCCCACTCGACCGAGGGGACGCGGCGGCGGGTCCACTCGCCGTCGTACGCGACGAGCAGGAGGGTGACCTCGCTGACGGCCGTGCGCGGCTCGATGAAGCCCTCGACGCCGCGGTGCGCGGTGATCCACTGCTCGAGGTGCGCCTGGTCGGCGGCGTCGGCGGCGCGCACCCGGGTGGAGCCCGTCCGCGCCGCATCCCGCGCCGGCCCGCTCATCTTCGCGCCGCGACGGAACCGATCCCAGAACGCCATGCACCAAGTGTGCCCGACGGACCTCGTCGTCAGCTCCGTTTCGAGAGTCGGTCCGGGCCGTTGCGGGCTGTGTCACACGTGGTGCAAGGATGGGGCCCGCAGCTCAGTCAGGCGCGCTTCTGTCGCACACCGACCCACGAAGTCGAGGAACCATGGCCACTGAAGTACCCCTCCCGGCACTCGGAGAGTCCGTCACCGAAGGCACCGTGACCCGGTGGCTCAAGCAGGTCGGCGACAGCGTCGCGGTCGACGAGCCGCTGCTCGAGGTCTCCACCGACAAGGTCGACACCGAGATCCCCTCGCCCGTCGCCGGCACCCTGCTCGAGATCAAGGCGTCCGAGGACGACACGGTCGAGGTCGGCGCGGTGCTGGCCGTGATCGGTGCGGCCGACGAGGGTGGTACGCCGGCTCCCGCCGCCGAGCCCGAGGCGCCCTCCGCAGCGGACGCCGAGCCTCAACCCGAGGCCGCGGCCGAGACGCCCGACGCACCCGCTGCTCCTGACACCCCCGCGGCCCCGGCATCGCCCGACGCGACCGCGGGGACCGAGGCGCCCGACGGTGCCGCGGGCGGCGCCACCGGCACCGCCGTGACCCTGCCGGCCCTGGGCGAGTCGGTCACCGAGGGCACGGTGACCCGCTGGCTCAAGCAGGTCGGCGACAGCGTCGCGGTCGACGAGCCGCTGCTCGAGGTCTCCACCGACAAGGTCGACACCGAGATCCCCTCGCCCGTCGCCGGCACCCTGCTCGAGATCAAGGCGTCCGAGGACGAGACCGTCGAGGTCGGCGCCGAGCTCGCGATCATCGGCAGCGGCTCGCCCGCGGCCGCCCCCGCCGCCTCCGCCGCTCCGGCAGAGCCGGCCCCGGCCGCCCCGGAGCCGACCCCGACGGCCGAGCCGGAGCCCGAGCCCGCCCCGGAGGCGCCCGCCCCGGCCCCGGTCGCCCCAGCCCAGCTCCCGCCCGAGCCCGCCCCGGTCGCCGAGGCGCCCGCCGCCGAGCCGTCCGCGGACGGCCCCGGCTACGTGACCCCGCTGGTCCGCAAGCTGGCCAACCAGCACGGCGTCGACCTGGCCACCGTCACCGGCTCCGGTGTCGGCGGCCGCATCCGCAAGCAGGACGTCATCGCCGCGGCCGAGGCGAAGAAGGCCCCGGCGGCGGCTGCCCCGGCCGCGCCCGCCACGACGCCCGCCGCCGGCGCACCGGCTCCGACGCCGTCGCCGCTGCGCGGCCAGACGGTTCCGATCAGCCGGCTGCGCGCGATCATCGCGAAGCGGATGAACGAGTCGCTGCAGACCTCGGCCCAGCTCACCCAGGTCGTCGAGATCGATGTGACCAACGTGGCCCGGCTGCGCGAGAGCATCAAGGACGAGTTCCTGGCCCGCGAGGGTGTGAAGCTCAGCTACCTGCCGTTCTTCGCGAAGGCGGCGATCGACGCGCTCAAGGCGCACCCGACGCTCAACGCCGCGATCGACACCGAGGCCGGCACGGTGACCTACTTCGACCGGGAGAACCTCTCGATCGCGGTCGACACCGAGAAGGGCCTGATCACGCCGGTCATCAAGGACGCGGGCGACCTGTCCGTGTCCGGCCTGGCCAAGAAGATCGCCGACGTCGCGGCCCGCACGCGCAACAACAAGATCGGCCCCGACGAGCTCTCCGGCGGCACCTTCACGATCACCAACCTCGGTTCGGTCGGCGCCCTGTGGGACACCCCGATCATCAACCAGCCGCAGGTCGCGATCCTCGGTCCCGGTGCGGTCGTCAAGCGGGCGGTCGTCATCGACGACGAGCACCTCGGCGAGACGATCGCCGTGCGCCACATGTGCTACTTCGCGCTGACCTACGACCACCGCCTGGTCGACGGCGCCGGCGCGGGCCGGTTCCTGCAGGAGGTCAAGAAGCGCCTCGAGGCCGGTCAGTTCGAGGTCTGACGCAGGTGGTCGCGAGCTTGCTCGCGACCACCGTGGCGGAAGAGGTCGAGTGCGGCCGCGGCTGAGGAACGAAGCCGCGACGCCGTTTATCGAGACCCGAGAGAAGACCGCAGCACCCAACGCCCCTCGACCCGCCGGAAGTCCAACCGGCGGGTCGATGCGTTGTCGCGCGGGAGGGCGTAGCGGCGGCCGTGGCCGACGGCGTACGCCGTGACCAGCCGGTCGGTCACCACGAGCACGATCCGCCGGGCCGTCCGCACCTCGAGCCGTACGCCGAGCAGCTGCATCGACATCCCGCGGACCCGCAGGCCCCGGGCCGACCAGCGCCGGAGCAGGGCGACGTCGTCGCGCCCGGCGGCCGACCCGGCGGCGTACAGGCGACGCAGGGCGGGGACGTCGCCGTGCGCCCACGCCGCGGCCCGGGTGCGGTCCCAGTCGCGCAGCACCACCAGGGCGCGCACCGCGGCCACGGGACCGGCCGCGCGCGCAGCCGGCGCCACCTCGGCCACGGGCCGCTGATCGGGCACCTGCCGCCCCATCCCGAGCAGCACGGCTCCGACGACGAGCACCACCGCGATCGCAGCGCCGGTGGCGACCGCGCTCCTGCCCGAGATCCGCATGCCCCAGTCCTACGCCCTCGGCCACGGACGCGCATCCGCTCCTCCACAGGCCGCGGGTAACCTGACTCGGGTGAGGGAGTACGTCGAGCTCGGCCAGGTCGACTACCAGGCCGCCTGGGACCTGCAGCGGTCCCTCCACACCGAGGTCGCGGACGGAGCCCGCACCGACACCGTCCTCCTGCTCGAGCACCCGCCCGTGTTCACCGCCGGCAAGCGGACCGAGCCGTGGGAGCGACCGGCCGATCCGGGCGGCGCCGACGTGATCGACGTCGACCGCGGCGGCAAGATCACCTTCCACGGCCCCGGCCAGCTGGTCGGCTACCCGATCGTCACACTCCCCCAGCACGTGCTCGTCGTCGACTACGTGCGTCGGGTCGAGGAGGCGCTCATCGCGGCGTGCGCCGAGCTCGGCGTGACGACCGCGCGCGTCCCGGGCCGCAGCGGCGTCTGGCTGCGCGCCGACGAGCACGGCCCGGAGCGCAAGATCGCCGCGCTCGGCATCCGGGTGAGTCGGGGTGTGACCATGCACGGCTTCGCGCTCAACTGCGACGTCGACATGGCCTGGTACGACCGGTTCGTGCCCTGCGGCATCGCCGACGCGGGTGTGACCTCGCTGAGCCGCGAGCTCGGGCGCGACGTCACGGTGGCCGAGGTCCTTCCCGTCGTACGACGGCACCTGGACGAGCTGCTCGACTGGAACGAGTACACGCCGACCCCGGACTACGAGCCACGCCCGGACCCGGCCAAGATCCCGCGAATCCCGGTATTGCGCCCCACCGGTGCCTAGTCTCGGCGCATGCCGGAACTGGTCATCGACGCCGAACGCCTGCGCAAGCACTACCGGACCCTGGGTGGCGTGGTCCGCTGGGCGGTCGACGGCGTCGACCTGAGGGTCGAGCGCGGTGACGTGCACGGCTTCCTCGGACCGAACGGGTCCGGGAAGACCTCGACCATCCGGATGCTGCTGGGGCTGACCCGCGCGACGTCCGGGAGCATGGCCCTCTTCGGCGAGCCCGTGCCCCAGCGCCAGCCGTCCGTGATGGGCCGGATCGGCGCGGTGGTGGAGTCGCCCAAGTTCTCCCCCGGCCTGACCGGGCGGCACAACCTGTTGCTGCTGTCGCGCTCGGTCGGCATCGCCGACTCGACGGTCGACCAGGCCCTCGAGACGGTGGGGCTGACCCAGCGGGCCCGGCAGAAGTACAAGGGCTACTCGCTCGGCATGAAGCAGCGGCTCGCCGTCGCCGCGACCCTGCTGCGCGACCCCGAGCTGCTCGTCCTCGACGAGCCGTCCAACGGTCTCGACCCCGCCGGCATCCGCGAGAACCGCGAGATGATCAGGTCGCTGGCCGAGCGCGGGGTGACCGTGCTGCTGTCCTCGCACGTGCTGGCCGAGGTCCAGCAGGTGTGCACGGCCGTGACGATCCTCGGGCGGGGGCGCACCCTCGCGGCGGGTCCGGTGAGCGACCTGCTGACCCCGACCACCGGCGTACGCCTGGTGCCGACCGACGTGGACCGGGCGACGACGGTGCTGGAGGCCGCGCAGGTGTCGGTACGCCGCGACGACGCGGCCCTCGTCGTCGACGGCACGACCGCGGAGCGGGTCAGCGAGCTGCTGGCGGGCTCCGGCGTGTGGCTGCGCGAGCTGACCCCGCTACGCCGCGACCTCGAGTCGGTCTACCTGGAGCTCACCGCAGGCCAGGACCTCGCCGCGGAGGGAGCAGCCTGATGCGCCACCTCGTGCGCGTCGAGCTCGACCGCATCCGCTGGCGCCGCGCCGTCCGGGTCCTCGTGCCGATCGCCCTGCTCATGCCGGTGGTCATGCTGGTCATCTGGACGGCCAACACGAAGCCGCACGACGCGCAGGCCTGGGCGAGGGCCGAGGCGCGTGCCCAGCGGGAGATGAGCTCGCCCGGCTTCCAGCACCAGATCGACCGGTGCGTCGCCGATCAGTGGATCGGCCCCGGCACGACCCGGGAGCAGTGCATCGCGGAGCAGGCACCCCGGCCCGACTGGTACCTGCCCTACAACGAGATGAAGGCCCAGGACGCCATCACGGGCTTCGCGCCTGCCGCGGCCATGCTGGTCGTGGGCGCGATCGCGCTCGCCGCGATGACGTACGCCGGCGCCGACTGGTCCAGCGGCTCGATCAGCAACCAGCTGATCTTCAACCCCCGACGCCTGCAGCTGTACGCCGCCAAGCTGATCGCCATCGGCGCCCTCGGCGCGGTGGTGAGCCTCCTTGTCCAGGCGGTGTGGTGGATCGCGTTCACCCTCATCGCGCAGGTCCGTGACCTGCCGTGGGAGCCCGGGATGACCGGCGACGCCCTGGCCGTCGCCGCCAAGGGCACCGCGTTCGCCGCCCTGATCGGTGTCACGGCCTTCGCCCTCACCACCCTCGTGCGGCACACGGTCGCCGCGCTGGGGACGACGTTGGCCGTCCTGGCTGTCAGCACCGCGTTCATCCACGGGCTCGACACCGGCAACCTGCAGGCGCTCAGCCCCGCCCTGAACGCGGGGGCGACGCTGTTCGACGACATCACCTACTCGACGCAGAGCTGGAGCTCCGGCGACGGGTTCCGGGCCTATGAGACCCACACCATCGGCGCCGCTCAGGGCTTCCTGTTCTGGGGCGTGATCGGGCTCGGCCTGGTGCTCGGGGGCGGCGCGGCCTTCCGCCGACGCGACGTCCCCTGACGGTCAGTAGACTTCCTCCTGTGACCACCTCCCCCGACGGCAGGAAGCTTCTCCGACTCGAGGTGCGCAATGCGGAGACCCCGATCGAACGCAAGCCGTCGTGGATCAAGACCCGCGCGAAGATGGGTCCGGAGTACACCGCCCTGCACAACCTGGTGAAGTCCGAGGGGCTGCACACGGTCTGCCAGGAGGCGGGCTGCCCGAACATCTTCGAGTGCTGGGAGGACCGCGAGGCCACCTTCCTCATCGGCGGTGACCAGTGCACCCGGCGCTGCGACTTCTGCCAGATCGACACCGGCAAGCCCCAGCCCCTGGACCGCGACGAGCCCCGTCGGGTGGCCGAGTCCGTGCAGAAGATGGGCCTGAGGTACGCCACGATCACCGGTGTCGCGCGCGACGACCTGCCCGACGGTGGTGCGTGGTTGTACGCCGAGACGGTGCGGGCGATCCACGAGCTCAACCCGGGCACGGGGGTGGAGAACCTGGTGCCGGACTTCAACGGCGACCCCGACCTGCTGGCCGAGGTGTTCGAGTCGCGTCCGGAGGTGCTGGCGCACAACCTGGAGACGGTGCCGCGGATCTTCAAGCGGATCCGGCCCGCGTTCCGCTACGAGCGCTCGCTGGGGGTGTTGACGGCGGCGCGGGAGTTCGGGCTGGTGACGAAGTCGAACCTGATCCTGGGCATGGGCGAGACCCGTGAGGAGGTCTCGCAGGCGTTGCGGGACCTGCACGAGGCGGGGTGTGACCTCGTCACGATCACCCAGTACCTGCGCCCGAGCCTGCGGCACCACCCGGTGGAGCGGTGGGTGAAGCCGGAGGAGTTCGTGGAGCTGCAGGCCGAGGCCGAGGAGATCGGCTTCGCCGGTGCGTTGTCCGGCCCGCTCGTCCGTTCGTCGTACCGTGCCGGGCGCCTGTACCGTCAGGCAGCCGCCCTTCGACAGGCTCAGGGACCGGTTTCGGTCGCGGCCAACTGAACTACAGGAGAAGCCTCACCCGATGTCGACCGTCGACCCCACCCAGATGAACCGTCGCCAGCAGGTCCGCGAGACCTTCCGGATGACCCGCCAGGTCGACCCCGCGGTCACCTGGTGGATGCTCGGCGCGTTCGTCGTCGGCGCGGCCGTCGGCTTCTCGGTCATCTACCTCCCGAGCGGCCACAGCGTGGTCAGCCTCGTCCTCGGCATCGTCGCCGGCCTGCTGCTCGGCTTCCTGCTGACGATGGTCGTCTTCAGCCGTCGCGCGCAGAAGGCCGTCTACCTGCAGCTCGAGGGCCAGGTCGGCGCGGCCGCACGCGCCCTGTCCATGCTGCGCAAGGGCTGGAACGTCGAGCAGGTCGTCGGCTTCACCAAGCAGCAGGACCTCGTGCACCGCGTGGTGGGCCCTCCCGGCATCGTCCTGGTCGCCGAGGGCAACCCGAACCGGATCAAGCCGGTGCTGGTCAGCGAGCACAAGAAGCACGAGCGGGTCGCCGGCGACTACCCGGTCCGCGACGTGATCGTGGGCAACGAGGAGGGCCAGGTCCCGCTGCCGAAGCTGGTCCGGCACATCCAGAAGCTCGGCCGTGACGTGAAGCCCGCCGAGATCACCGACCTGCTCAACCGGCTGCGCGCGCTGGACTCCCAGCGCGGCAAGGCGCCGATCCCGAAGGGCCCCGTGCCCACCTCGATGAAGGGCCAGCGAGGCAACCTCCGCGGCCGCTGAGCCGGGCTCGAATCACAGACCCAGGTCGCGGGCGAGCGCGCCCGCCTCGGTGCGATTCGCCGCGCCCAGCTTGGCCAGGATGTTCGAGACGTGCACCGACGCCGTCTTGACGCTGATGAACAGCTCGTCGGCGATGGTCTGGTTCGTCGCGCCGCGGGCGACGAGCGCCAGCACCTCCCGCTCGCGCGCGGTGAGCCCGTGGTCGAGCACGCCGGCCACCTGGTCCCGGGCCATCCCGGGCAGCCGCACCCGCGCACGTCGCGCTGACCGCTCCAGGTCCGCGGCGAGGACCGACCCGATCGACCGGGCGCGCTCCCAGGCGGGCACGAGCACCTCGGTCGGGTCGGCGCCCTCGGCGTGGAGCGCGGCGGCGAGCCGCCAGGCGACGTAGAGCCCGTCGGCGGCCGGCGGCGAGTCGCAGGGTACGTCGAGCACGGCCTGCCAGGTCGCGGCAGTGTCCTCGCCGGCGGCGCGGGCGGCCTCGGCGCGCACCAGCAGCAGCAGACGCTCGCGCTCCGCGCGTGCGGCCTCGAGCAGTCGGCCGTCCTCGGGCACCACGAGGCGGGACGCCAGCTCGCCGATGCCGGCCGCCGCGCCCTCCGCTGCCGCGGGGTCGGCGAGCGCCTGGTCCGCCAGGGCCCGGGCCGCCACCGGGTAGTGGACCACCGTGACGGCGTCGGCCGGCAGGTCGACGAGGGTCGCGACACCCTTCTTGACCAGCTGGTCGTCGTCGGTGCCGATGCCGACCATCAGCTCGATCCAGGCCATCGGCGCCTCCCACATCGGGCCGACGATGCCACCGGAGGCGACGAGCCCGTCCAGGCAGGCCCGTGCGTCGTCGTACCGACCGCGCAGGCCCGCGAGGATCCCCTCGTTGACCCAGCGGAAGGTGCGGATCATGCCGGCGTGCCTGCTGAAGCGCAGGCGGCGCAGGACGACCGCGGCGCCGTCCCAGTCGCCGGTGCGCACGAGCATCCAGCACAGGTTGAGGCGCTGGAAGTCGAGCAGCGCTCCGACGACGCCGCGCTCCTCGCAGAGGGCGACGGTCTCGACGCAGACCTGATCCGACTCGGTGATCCGGCCGACGGACTCGAGTGCCGTGGAGAGGTTGGCGCCGGCGTGCAGGTAGGCGTCGAGGTCACCGTCGGCCAGCGCGAGATCGAGCGCCTCACGGCAGTAGGCGAGCCCGCGCTCGACGTCCCGCTCGCCGATCGCCAGTGCCGTACCGGCGGCCTCGAGCGCGCGACGCTCGCCCCACCGCGAGCCGTGCTGACGCGCCATGGCCAGTGCTTCGAGCCCGGACGCCTCGGCAGTGTCGTAGTCGGCCATGACGACCGCCTTCATCGCCCGCTGGGCCAACAGGCAGGCACGATCGGGCCCCGGCTCGGCGCCGATGCCACCGGGGCCGAGTGCCCGCTCCACGAGCCGCCGGCCGGCCTCGGCCTCACCCACGATCCACAGCATCTCGGCCTGCAGCCGGGTCGCACGGGACATCCGGTCGACGTCGGTCGGGTCGATCAGCGCGAGGGCGCGGTCGTAGTGCGCCCGGGCCACCGCGTTCGCACCGACCCGGGTCGCGGCCAGCCCGGCGTCGACGAGCAGGTCGGCGACGAGCGGCCCGTCGGCGCCCTCCCGCACGCGGTCCGCCAGGCTGACCGCGCGTTCGTAGTGGACGTGAGCCTCGATGATGGCGTAGCTGTCGCTGGCACGCTGCGCGGCTCGGATCGACGCGGCGTACGCCGTCTCGAGGTCGCCGGCCTGCTCGGCGTGGAACGCGATCTCCCCCGCTGCCGCCTGCGCCCCGCCCTCGGCCAGCCCGGGATCCGCCACCAGAGCCTCGGCGATCCGCTGGTGCAGCGCGATCCGGTCGCCGGCCAGCAGTCGGGCGTAGGCCGCCTCCTGGAGCAGCGCGTGGCGGAACGAGTAGCCCCGCGGGTCGACCACCAGCGCGCCGTCCTCGACGGCGGTCCGCAGCCCACCGGACAGGGCGGCGGGTGACAGGTCCGCCACGCGCTCCACCAGCGCGTGCGACGCGCGTCGGCCGATGGCCGCGACGATCTCCACCACGGCCCACGCCGGCGCCGGGAGCCGGTCCAGCCGTGCACCCAGCACGTCGTCGAGCGCTGCCGGCAGCGCGGTGCCCTGCTCGGCGTACGCCGCCACCAGCTCCTCGACGAAGAAGGGGTTCCCCTCAGCACGGTCGACGATCTGGTGCAGCGGGAGCGAGGAGGCCGCGTCGGAGGCCAGCGAGGCGACGAGCTCGGCCACGTCGTCGTCGCCCAGGGGCCGGACGTCGACCCGGGCGACGTTCGGCAGCCGTCCGAGCTCGGCGAGCAGCGGGCGGAGCGGGTGCGCCCGGCGCATCTCGTCGCTGCGCAGGGTCAGCACGACCAGGACGCGCGGGGGCGCCGCCACCGCCAGGAAGCGGACCAGGTCGAGCGTCGAGGCGTCGGCCCAGTGCAGGTCCTCGACCACCAGGACGGCCGGGCCGTCGGGGGCGAGCCGCGCGAGCAAGGCGGGTACCGCCTCGAACAGGCGGAGCGGGTCCTGCGCGATCCCGCCGGGATCGGCCGTGCTCAGCCGCGGCACCAGGGCCAGCAACGGCGCAGCCGGACCCTCGAGCAGCTCGGCGGTGGCGTCGTCGCCCCGCTCGGCGGCGAGGCGCCGCAGCGCCGCCGCGAGCGGGAGGAAGGGGACGGCGGCCTGGCTGAGCTCGACACAGCCGCCGACCAGCGCCGGTGCCTCCGGGTGCGTGGCGAGGAGCTCGGAGACCAGGCGGGTCTTGCCGGCGCCCGCCTCGCCGGCGACCAGGACGACCCGGCCCTCGGTCGCGGCGGCGAGCGCGTCCTCGAGCGCCTGGAGCTCAGGCGCGCGGCCCACCAGCGGCGCTCGCGAACGCATGTCCCCGAGTATGCCGTCGACGGGGACGGCCGCGCCGGGCATCGCGGATCTCAGTGCGCGAAGATCGCGGCGAGCCGGGGCCGGCGGACGGCCGCCTCCTGGCGGGCGACGACCGCGCGGGCGCGCTCGTCCTTGCGGGCCTCGCGAGCGAGCTTGGCCAGCCGGTGCTGCTCGGCGGCACGGATGCGGTCCCGGGTGGTGGTGCGGACGATGTCGGAGGCGAAGGTGACGTGCATGGCGGGCTCCTCAGTGAGTGGTGCTGACTGAGGACGACGTTCGCCCTAAGGCCCCGCCTCCGACATCGGGAGATCTCGCTAAGTCGGTGCGGCGCTACCTCAGCCGCCCAGGCCGGGAGCGGTGGTGACCTGGCTGGCCGGCGGCGCCTGGACGTCGACCTTCTTGCCGAAGTCGCTCAGCAGCGTCGTCATCGAGCCGGTGCCGAAGTCGACCACCGTCTTGACCGCGCGGCCCTGGTCGTCGACCCAGATGTCCTCGTTCGCGCTCGACGGGACGTTCCCGGCCGCGCTGCTCGGCAGGTTGGGGAACATCTTCGCCATGGCGGCCTTGAGGTCGACGGTCATCCGGTAGTGCTTCGCCGACGCACCGCTGACGGTGTCGGGACCGACGTACGTCGCCGTGGTGATGTACGACGACATCTTGTCCATCAGGCCGAGCGGGTTGGTCAGGGCGTCGCTCATGCCGGAGCCGCCCATCATCTGGCTCATCTGGGCGATGTCGAGCTTGATCCACTTGCCGGACGGGCTCATCTGAGGAGCCTTCATGTACATCACGCCGTCGACGAGCATCTCGTCGATCTTGGTCGTGCCCATGGTCATGGTCATGCTCATCGCGAGCGGGCTCATCTGCACGTCGGCGTCCGCGTGCATCTGGATGGTCCTGCCGGCTGCCGTGGTGTTCATCGACAGGGTCTCGTGGGCGGTGCCGATCGAGCTCATGCCGCTCTTGATGATGGCGGCCATGTCGGCCGCGCTGAGCGTGGAGCCGGTCGCGACGCTGGGGGCGCTCGAGCCCCCGGCCGGCGACGAGGCGGCCGTCGTCGTCGACGTGGCCGACGTGGTGGAGCTCGAGCCGGCCGCGAGCGGGCTGTCGTTGCCGCTGCCACAGGCGGCGAGGCCCGTGACCAGGAGGGCGGCGACGGCGCTCGCGGAGGTACGACGGACGAGGGCTGAGGATGCGCGCATGTGCGCGAGCCTACGTGCTGGTCCTATCGCCCGCGCGGACCCATGAGGCTGCGCATCGTGGCGAAGGTGACCGTCGACGTACCGGCCGCGAGGTCGTGCAGACCGCGGCCGTCGTTGCGGAACACCAGCGGCGGGATGACGAGCAGGATCAGGATCTGGCGCAGCATGATCTTGGCCGGGTTCAGGCGACGCAGCCGCCCGTCCGCGGGGATCACGCAGAGACCGGTCAGCAGCTTGCCGAGGGAGCCGCCGCCGAGCCAGGTCATGACCGTCGACTCGCAGACGAAGGCGATGGTGACCCAGCTGGTCGAGCTCGGGTCGGGGTTGTCGTGGGTGAACAGCGTGACGAACGGGATCGCGCTGGGGCCCACGAACGCGGCCACGACGAGGGTGCAGATCAGCCAGTCGACGAACAACGCCAGCATCCGCCGGATCCACGGGGCGTCGGGAACGGCGGCAGCAGGAGTCGTCGCGGGCACCGGATCAGGGTAGGGCCGTGAGCCAGGTCACCCAGCGGTCGGCCCTGGTCCGCGACTTGTTTACATTCCCGAAACAATCGAGCAACTCCGTGAAACGTGGGATTCGTAGCCTCCGGCTCGAACCCACCGTCGACCGGACGCGCACGCGCGCGTTCCTGGAGGAGTGCACATGACCGCCAACCCGACCCGCCTGGGTGCGATCCGCGAGATCGAGGCCAACGAGGCGCCCGCCGCGTTCTTCGACGGCAAGGGCGACTCGCCCGAGATCTTCGGCGAGAACGTCTTCTCGCTCCCGGTCATGGCCAAGCGCCTCCCGAAGTCGGTCTACAAGTCGGTCGCCGCCACCATCGAGAAGGGCGAGAAGCTCGACCCGGCCATCGCCGACGTCGTCGCCGCCGCGATGAAGGACTGGGCGATGGAGAAGGGCGTGACGCACTACGCGCACGTCTTCTACCCGCTCACCGGCCTGACCGCCGAGAAGCACGACTCCTTCATGGAGCCGGTCGGCGACGGCACGGCCATCTGGGAGTTCCAGGGCAAGATCCTCGTCCAGGGCGAGCCGGACGCGTCGTCGTTCCCCAACGGCGGCATCCGCGCCACCTTCGAGGCACGCGGCTACACCGGCTGGGACGTCCAGTCGCCGGCGTACATCCTCGAGAGCGCCAACGGCTCCACCCTCTGCATCCCGACGATCTTCGTCTCGATGACCGGTGAGGCCCTCGACTACAAGACCCCGCTGCTGCGCTCGCAGAACGCGATGTCGGACCAGGCCAAGCGCGTCCTGGCCCTCTTCGGCCACAAGGACATCGACAACGTCGTGTCCTACTGCGGCCCGGAGCAGGAGTACTTCCTGGTCGACACCTCCTTCGTCAACGCCCGCCCCGACCTGCTCAACGCGGGCCGCACCCTGTTCGGCGCCAAGCCGCCCAAGGGCCAGGAGTTCGACGACCACTACTTCGGTGCGATCCCGGAGCGCGTCCAGAACTTCATGTTCGACACCGAGCGCGCGCTGTTCAAGCTCGGCGTCCCGGCGAAGACCCGTCACAACGAGGTCGCGCCCGGCCAGTTCGAGATCGCGCCGGTCTTCGAGAAGGCCAACCTGGCCGCCGACCACCAGCAGCTGATCATGTCGACGTTCAAGGCGATCGCGAAGCGTCACGGCTTCGAGGCGCTCTTCCACGAGAAGCCGTTCGCGGGCGTCAACGGCTCCGGCAAGCACGTCAACTTCTCCTTCGGCAACAACAACCAGGGCAACTTCCTCAACCCCGGCGACAACCCGCACGACAACGCGCAGTTCCTGGTGTTCTGCGCCGCCGTGATCCGCGCTGTCCACCTGTACGGCGGCCTGCTCCGCGTCTCGATCGCCTCGGCCGGCAACGACCACCGCCTCGGCGCCAACGAGGCCCCGCCGGCCATCATCTCGATCTTCCTCGGCGACCAGCTGCAGGACGTCTTCGAGCAGATCGCGAAGGGCGGTGCGACCTCCTCGAAGCAGAAGGGTGTGCTGTCCGTCGGTGTCGACAGCCTCCCGGTCCTCACCCAGGACGCCGGCGACCGCAACCGCACCTCGCCGATGGCGTTCACGGGCAACCGCTTCGAGTTCCGTGCCGTCGGCTCGGCCCAGACCGTCGCCGCCCCGCTCGTCATCATCAACACGATCATGGCCGAGGCGCTCGACTACCTGGCGACCGAGATCGAGGCCGCCGTCGCCGCCGGCACCGAGTTCAACGCCGCCGTCCAGGCCGTTCTCGCGAAGGTCATCGAGCAGCACGGCGCCGCGGTGTTCAACGGCAACGGCTACTCGACCGAGTGGCACGAGGAGGCCGTGAACCGTGGCCTGAAGAAGCTCGACACGACGGTCGACGCGCTCCCGGAGTACCAGACCCCGGAGGCCAAGGAGCTCTTCAGCAAGTACGGCGTCTTCAACGAGGCCGAGCTCGAGGCCCGTTACGAGGTCGCCCTCGAGCAGTACCTGATGGCGATCAACGTCGAGGCGAACCTGACCGGTGAGATCGCCAAGACCACGATCCTGCCGGCCGCGCTCCGCTACCAGACCGAGCTCGCCGCCAACGCCGCCGCGCTCAAGGCCGCCGGCATCGAGCCCGACACCGCCGACCTGCACACCGTGACCGGCATGATCACCGCCCTGCGTGCCGGTGTGGCCGCGCTGGACGCCTCCAAGGCGAGCGCCCACGAGCTCGAGGGTCTGGACGAGGCGAAGCACTACCGCGACGTGGTGCTGCCCGCCATGCTGCAGATCCGCGAGGCGGCCGACGAGATCGAGACGTTCATCGCCGACGACCTGTGGCCGCTGCCGACGTACCAGGAGATGCTCTTCATCCGCTGACGCAAGCCGAACGCGATGAGGGCCGGGGGTGATCCCCCGGCCCTCGCTGCGTCTCCCCCGCTCAGCGCGAGGCGAGCCAGGCGCGCCAGCCGCCGTGTGCGGTGATGTCGCGCTCTGGATCGACGGCGTCGGCCGTCGCGACGAACCCCGTCACCTGCCGGCCGTCGGCGAGCCGGACCGGGCCGAGGCCCAGGGGCGGGGCGATGGTGGCCAGGAAGCCGGCGACGGCCGGGTCCGGCAGGGCCCAGAGCTCGACCTCGAGCCCGGGGCCGTCCGACCCATCGGGCACGCGGGTCACGCCGGGGCGTGGGACGGGTCCCTCGACCACGTACATGCGGTACGACGGGTCGGTGCTCGTGGTCTCCACGAGGACCCCACCACGGGCCACCAGGTCGGCGTTGAGCGGCTGCCCCGACAGATGCGCTCCGGCCACCGCGAGCACGGTCCACCCGGGCCGCTCCCCCGGCTCGGGGACCGGTGCGCCGAGCCACGTGGCCGCGAGGTCGAGCAGCAGCAGGTCGCCCGCCGCGGGTGCGAGCAGCTGGACGCCGAAGGGCAGGCCGTCCTCGCGGCGCGGCCCGGGCACGGCGATCGCGCACAGGTCGAGCAGGTTCGTCATGTTGGTGAACGTGCCCAGCCTGCTGTTGACGCCGACCGGGTCCGCGGCGATCTCCGCGAGGGTCGGGTGGGTCGGGGTGACGGGGAGCAGCAGCGCGTCCGCGACCTCCCACACCGGACGCGTCCGGGCCTCGAGCTCGGCGAGCCGGTGGAACCCGGCGAAGGCGTCGACCGCGCTGGACCGGGCGCCGGCGACGATCGCCCGCACCGTCGGGTCGACGGCGGGGTCCTCGTCGAGCGCGTCCCCGAAGGCGAGCTGGCGCTCGGCCACCCAGGGCCCCTCGTAGAGCAGCCGGGCGGCCTGGAGGAAGGCGTCGACCGGGACCTCGACGACGTCGTAGAGCTTGCCCGCGAGGAGCAGTGCCTCCTCCCAGGCCGCCGCGTGCTGCGGGTCGAGGTCGAGCGGACCGTCCGGGACCCCCACCACGGGGCGGGCCGGTGTGGGCCTCTGCGCCAGGGACCGGCTGTAGGGGTCGGTCGGGTCCGGCTGGGCGAGCACGGTGAGCACCCGCCGCGCCGTACCGAGGTCGCGGGCGAAGACGGACACGCAGTCCAGCGAGCGGCAGGCGGCCACCACGCCGGTCGTCGAGACGAGGCCCTTGGACGGCTTGACGCCGATCACCTCGTTGAACGCGGCCGGCACCCGGCCGCTGCCGGCGGTGTCGGTGCCGAGGGCGAAGTCCACCTCGCCGCGCGCGACGGCCACGCCGCTGCCCGAGCTGGAGCCGCCGCTCGCGTGGAGCGGCGAGAAGACCGACGTACAGGCGCCGTACGGCGAGCGCGTGCCGACCAGGCCGGTGGCGTACTGGTCGAGGTTGGTCTTCCCCACGGGCACCGCACCGGCGGCGAGCAGGAGGCCGACCGCGGTGGCCGACGTCGTCGCGGGCGTCGTGCGCCGCGGGTCGGCGGCCGTGGTCGGCACCCCCACCAGGTCGATGTTGTCCTTGATCGCGAAGCGCAGCCCGGTCAGCGGGCCGTCGGTCGCGGCGAGCGCCGTACCGACGTCCTCGGGGACACGGCTGATCCACACCGCGCTCATGCGCCCCACCGCTTCCGCTCGGCCTCGAACGCGGCCCTGCGGGTCGACCGGACCGCTGCAATCTCGTCGGCGGCCGCGGCCTCGATGGCCCGCACCTCGGCGATGCCGAAGGTCGCCGGGCGCGTGACGAGGTCGGCGCGGCCGGCCTTCATCTCGGCGCGGTGGAAGGCGAGCTCCTCGACGGTCACCGGCACGAACCGGAGCCGGTCGAAGGGCCGGAGCAGCCAGGGCTGCGGGTCGCGGTCGGGCTGGTCAGCGAGCAGCCGCCAGATCGGCACCGTGCGGCCGACGAGCTGGTAGCCGCCCGGCCCCTCCATGCCGTAGACGCACAGGTAGATGCCGCCGATGCCGACGGCGTTCTGCGGGGTCCAGGTGCGCGCAGGGTTGTACTTGGTCGTGACCAGGCGGTCCCGCGGGTCGATCGGCACGGCCACGGGCGCGCCGAGGTAGACGTCGCCCAGCCCCACGACGAGGTACGTCGCCCGCGCGACCACGTCGAAGACCTCGTCACGCTCGGCGAGGTCGTTGACCCGGCGGATGAACTCGACGTTGTCGGGGTTCCACGGTGCGGTCGGGTTGACCGTGCGGTAGCGCCGCATGGCCTCGTGCGCCTCGGGGTGGTCGAACGCGATCGGCAGGAACACCTCGCGCACCGGGAGCTCGACGGTCGCCGGGTCGGCGAGGCCGTCGGCCAGGGTGACGAGGAGCTCCGCGAGCGCCGTCAGCCCGAGGACGTCGTCGTCGACGCGGACGAGCACCGACCGCACGCCCTCGACGACCTCGGTGACGCCGACCAGGTGCTCGCCGCGCAGTGCCTCGGCGAGCAGGTGGATCCAGACCCGGATGGTCAGGTCGAGCTCGGTGGGTCCCGCCTCGACGAGCAGGTGCCGGTCGCCGGAGCGGCGGATCGTGAACGCGGGTGCCGCGCCCCGGGCCTCGCAGGAGGCCAGGGGTTCCGGTCGCGCGCACGAGGCGGCTGCGTGGGCCGCCGTACCGGCGGTGGCGCGAGGGCGCGGGGTGCTCGCCCCCGCCACCGGCCGCAGCGACGCCAGCAGGTCGCGTCGCTGCGCCATGGCCGCGTCCGCCTCCTCCGGCGTCACGGGCACGAGGCGCACGGTGTCGCCGGGCCGGAGCTGACCGAGCTGCCACTGGTCGGCGCCGATGACGACCGCCGCGACGACGAAGCCTCCCAGCGACGGGCCGTCCTTGCCGACGATGACGGGGGTGTCCCCGGAGAGCATGATCCCGCCCACCGGGTAGGCGGAGTCGTGCAGGTTGGACGGGTGCAGGCCGGCCTCGCCGCCGTCGGTCCGTGCCCACCGCGGCGACGGGCCGAGCAGCCGGATGCCGGTGCGGTCGGCACGGTGGTCCACGGTCCAGGTCGCGGCGAACAGCTCCGCCACGCCGTCCTCGGTGAGGTAGTCCGGCGCGCCCTGCGGCCCGGGGATCACCCGGAGCGACCAGTCGGTCACCAGGTCCGGCAGGTGCCCGCCGACGCACGTCGGGGCGAGCAGGTTCTCCTCCCGGCCGAGCGCGAGGACGTCGCCCGCCCGCAGCGGACGGCCCTCGACTCCCCCGAACTCACCGAGCACGAAGGTCGCCCGCGACCCGAGCACCCGCGGTACGTCGATCCCACCGCGCACCGCGACGTACCCACGCATGCCGGGGCCGTCGACCGGGCCCACGTCGAGGACCTGGCCGGCCCGCACCCGGCGTACCTCACCGACCGGGAGGGGACGGCCGTCGACGGTCGCCGACGTGATGCCGCCGCCGAGACAGACGAGGCGGTCGGCGTCGAAGCGCAGCACCGGCCCGCGGACCACGCACTCCAGCCCGGCGGCGAGGTGCGGGTTGCCGACAGCCGCGCTGACGAGGGTGAACGTCAGCTCGTCGTACGCACCGGAGGGCGGGACGCCCACACCCCAGTAGCCGGGCCGGCCCTCGGCGTCCTGGACGGTGGTCTGGACGCCCGGGTCGACGACGGTGATGGCGGCGGTCGCCCTCAGCTGCGGCGCGATCGGGACGCTGGCGAGCGCGGTCATGCCCACCACCCCTCGAGCTTGACCGGGGTGGGGTTCCAGCCGTTGCAGGGGTTGTTGAGCTGCGGGCAGTTGGACAGCAGGTACCAGATGTCGCGCGAGGCGGTCAGCTCGACGTACCGGCCCGGGGCGGAGAGCCCGTCGTCGAAGTGCAGGTCGCCGTCCGGGCTGACCGGCACGTTCATGAAGAAGTTGATGTTGTGCCCGAGCTCGCGGGGCCCGATGCCGACCTGGGCGCCGTACGCGAGGAAGGTCTGGCGGCAGGCGTGCTGGTGGCGGGTGTGCTCGCCGTACCGGATGACGTTGGACTCCTGCGCGCACGCGCCACCGATGGTGTCGTGACGGCCCACCGTGTCATCGGTGATGACGGCCAGCTCGTCGAGCCGCGTGGAGAGCAGCCGCGAGCCGGTGGTCAAGTAGACCGCGCCCTGCTCGCGGACGGTGTCGAAGGCGGAGTAGCGGTTGCGGACGTCGGCCGCGTCGAAGAGCAGCGAGTCCGCCGCCTGGTTGCCCTCGAGGTCGACGATGCGCAGGCGGCCGCCGGCCGGGACCCGCACGAGGGCACCATCGCCGGCCCCGACGACGAGCTCGTACGTCGGGGTGGGGGTCGCGCTCATGCCAGGACCCTCCGGCTCATCTCGAGCGCCCGGGCGCTCTCGTCGCGCCAGGACCACGACGGATCGTCGTCGGGGTCGGGTGGATCGGCGAGCGCCACGTCGATGCGTACGCCGGCCGGGGCGTACTCCCCCGGGTCGAGCGGGTGCGGCGCCGTGGAGAGTACGAGCAGCACGTCGACCTCGGTGCGCAGGGTGACCGTGTCACCGGCGCGCGAGTGGCCGCCGGCGTACGTGAGGCTGGCGCGGCTGTCGTCGGCGACGTCGACCCGGCTGAAGAAGCTGACCGGTCCGTGCAGATCGCGCTCGTCCATGCCGTGCTTGGTGAGCTCGCTGACCAGGCCGGTGCGTGCCGAGCGGCGCCAGTCGTTGCGGTCGTCCTGGTAGGTGGATCCGCCGAAGCGGGCGAGGTGGGCGTCGTGGCCGAAGCCGCCGAGGGCGTCGTGCCAGTCGAGGGTGGAGCCGGTGACGGATGCGAGCGCGAGGCCGCGGTCCGACATCAGGACCATCGGCGGCGTGATGCGAGCGGACATCTGGGCCTTGAGCGTGTCCGGGACGTTGAGCCGGTCGATCCGGTCGGCCGCGAAGATCAGCACCGAGCAGCAGGCGTCGTCGCCGAGGGCGGTCAGGGTCACTGTGCGGTGGGCGCGGACCGGCGTGGACCACGCCGCTCCCCCGGGGACCTCGTGGGAGAACAGCGTCATGCCGCCTCCCCCGCCATGGCGCCGAACCCCACCGCGGTGCGGTACGCCGAGCGCTTCGACCGGTAGGCCAGGTAGCCCAGGCCGTAGGTGAGCGCCAGGACGATGACCGGGAGGTAGTGGACGAACCAGCCCTCGCCGAACGGGTCGTAGACCTCGGCGCGCGGCAGGCCCAGGTTGACCGCCATCAGGACCTGGAAGATCACCGCGGCGGCGTTCACGGCGAGACCGGCTCGGCCGAGGCTGAACAGCGGCTTGCCGTCCTCGTCAGCGCCGCCGGTGGGCAGACGGCCGGCGATCCGTGCGATCAGCAGCGGGACCGTCACCAGCAGGTAGGCGATGTAGAGCAGCATGATGCAGACGCTGGTCAGCGCGAGGAAGAGGCCGGCGTTGCCGATGTTCACCACCAGGCACAGCGCCGCCCCGACGCCGGGGACGACCGTCGCGAGCAGCGGGGTGCCGAAGCGCGGCGAGACCTTGGCCAGCTGGTCCGAGGCCGGCAGCACGTGGTCGCGGGCCATCGAGAAGATCATCCGAGCGGCGGCGGTCTGGATCGCGAGGGTGCACACGGTCACGGCGACGGCGACGTCGAGCAGCAGCAGCTTGCCCCAGAAGGTGCCGAGCTGGCTGGTGATCACGTAGGGCAGGCCGCCAACGCCGAGGTTGCCGTCGGTCAGGCTCGGTGCGGCCATCAGCGCGGCGACGATGACGAACGCACCGCCCACGCCGGACAGGACCACGGCGCGGATGATCGT
Source organism: Nocardioides maradonensis (assembly GCF_054777115.1). NCBI lineage: Bacteria > Bacillati > Actinomycetota > Actinomycetes > Propionibacteriales > Nocardioidaceae > Nocardioides > Nocardioides maradonensis. The sequence continues at coordinate 162,805 of NZ_BAAHAZ010000011.1, forward strand.
CCGAGGCGTGGTGGCGCGCGGCTTGTGGGTCTCCTCGGCCAGCTCGCCCGCGGAGTCGAAGCCGACCAGCACGTAGGCGGCCATCAGCGCGGAGACGAGCAGCGGGACGACGTACCCGGTCGAGTGGTCGAGGCCGACGTGGTGCAGGACGACGCCCGGACCGCGCTCGTGGTGGACGAGCAGGAGCACGACGAGCAGCACGATGCCGACAAGCTCGCAGGTGACGCCGACGCTGTTGACGATCGCGGTGACGCGGACGGACAGCGCGTTGAGCAGGGTCGTGACGACCAGGAGCGCGACGCCGAGGACGACCGCGTTGGCGGCGCCGTCGCTGCTCGCCACCGAGGTCTGGGTGCCGACGAGCTGGAAGCCGCTCCACACGCTGGGGAGCACGACCTGCAGCGCGATCGCGGCAGCGGCCAGGGTGATGATCTGCGCGATCACCATCGTCCAGCCGGCGAACCAGCCGACCGTCGTACCTCCCAAGCGGCGGGACCACTGGAAGATGGCGCCGGACAGCGGGTAGCGGGCTGCGAGCTCGGCGAAGCAGAGGGCGACCAGCAGCTGGCCGGCGAAGACGGCGGGCCAGGTCCAGAAGAACGCCGTACCGCCGAAGGAGTAGCCGAGCCCGAAGAGCTGGAAGACGGTGGTCATGATCGAGACGAAGGAGAAGCCGGCGGCGAAGGAGGCGTACGAGCCGACCCGGCGTACCAGCTCGGGGCGGTAGCCCAGGGCGGTGAGGTCGGCGTCGCTGACGCGGTCGGCGGTGGCCGTGGTGGCCCGGGCGGAGTGGTCGTTCACGAGTGGTACCTCCTCGGAGGAGGACCCGGGTGCAGCGCACGGCGGGCCCCTTCGGCCTCCCGGGCTTTTGTCCCGCCGTGGAACGAGGTGCTTCCCCGTCTCCCCTCTCGGACCAGGCCTGCCGGAGCAGCGGAACCCTAGGGGCGCCCCGCCGGGTTGGCGGGTCACGTCTATTCCAGGGCGGCCAGATTTCCTCGTCCGCGTCGCGAGGTTAAAGGTGTGTTACGCGTCTCACGGCGCCCTCGGAGGCCGTTCGGGGCGGGAGTAGGGTGCCCACCATGTTCAACAACAGCGACGAACTTCTGAAGTTCATCAAGGACGAGGGCGTCGAGATGGTCGACGTCCGTTTCTGCGACCTGCCCGGCATCATGCAGCACTTCACGGTGCCGGTCTCGTCCTTCGACCAGTCCGTCTTCGACGACGGCCTCGGCTTCGACGGGTCCTCGATCCGCGGCTTCCAGGCCATCAACGAGTCCGACATGGCGCTCTTCCCGGACCCGACGACGGCGTACGTCGATCCGTTCCGCAAGCGCAAGACGCTGAACATGAACTTCTTCATCCACGACCCGATCACCGGTGAGGCCTACTCGCGCGACCCGCGCAACATCGCCAAGAAGGCGCTGGCCTACCTCGCCTCGACCGGCATCGCGGACACCGCGTTCTTCGCCCCCGAGGCGGAGTTCTACATCTTCGACCAGGTCCGCTACTCGACCGGCGCGAACGAGGGCTACTACCACATCGACTCGATCGAGGGCTGGTGGAACTCGGGCGCCGAGGGCGACAACCTCGGCTACAAGACCCGGTTCAAGGGCGGGTACTTCCCGGTCGAGCCGTACGACCACTACTCGGACCTGCGCGCCGACATGAGCGCCAACCTCGAGGCCGTCGGCCTGCAGGTCGAGCGGGCCCACCACGAGGTCGGCACGGCCGGCCAGGCGGAGATCAACTACCGCTTCGACACGCTGCTCAAGGCCGCCGACGATGTCATGAAGTTCAAGTACATCATCAAGAACACCGCGTGGGAGCAGGGCAAGTCGGTCACCTTCATGCCGAAGCCGATCTTCGGCGACAACGGCTCGGGCATGCACGTGCACCAGTCGCTGTGGAAGGACGGGGCTCCCCTGTTCTACGACGAGACCGGGTACGCCGGCCTCTCCGACACCGCCCGCTGGTACATCGGCGGCATCCTGCGCCACGCGCCCGCGGTCCTCGCCTTCACCAACCCGACGGTGAACTCCTTCCACCGCCTGGTGCCGGGCTACGAGGCCCCGATCTCGCTGGTCTACTCCTCGCGCAACCGCTCGGCCTCGGTCCGCATCCCGATCACGGGCACCAACCCGAAGGCGAAGCGCATCGAGACCCGCTTCCCCGACCCGTCGGCCAACCCGTACCTGGCGTTCTCCGCGCTCATGCTGGCCGGCCTCGACGGCGTACAGAACAAGATCGAGCCGGCTGCCCCGATCGACAAGGACATCTACGAGCTCCCGCCGGACGAGATGGCCGAGATCGCCCAGGTGCCCACGTCCCTCGGTGCCGTCCTGGAGGCCCTCGAGGCCGACCACGACTTCCTCACCAAGGGCGACGTGTTCACCCCGGACCTGATCGAGACCTGGGTCGACTACAAGCGCACCCACGAGATCGCCCCGGTCCAGCTGCGGCCCCACCCGCACGAGTTCGAGCTCTACTACGACATCTAGTCCCGCGTGGGCGATGCCCACCGGATGAGTGCCTGAAGACGGCCCCTGACCTGCCAAGACACCTTCCAACGTCTTCCAGTGTCAGGGGCCGTTTCTCGTTGCTCTGCGGCCCAGTGCGGCCCACGGGACTGGGCGGCGCCCAAAGCGAGAGGGTGCGCATGGCGGACACCAGCGCAGCATTCCGCCCACAATGGGGCACGTCGAGATGTCACCGATCCATGCAGCGGACACGCCCACCACAAACCAGGAGTGGCGGCGCCCTAGCCCTTCCGAATCACGGGTCGGGGTGACAGGTCGACGTCTCTGACTGCTTGACCGCGGTTGGTCAGGCAGCAGTCTGTCGGATGCGGCGCTTTAGTTCCT
>NZ_BAAHAZ010000012.1:0-149910 GCF_054777115.1 Nocardioides maradonensis
CGCGACCCGCTACGACAAGCTCGCCGCCAACTACCGCGGCGGTGTCGTGCTCCGCGCCATCGTCATCTGGCTACAGCAATAAGCAGACACGCCCTAGTCCGCAGCGGTACGCCGCCGCGTCTCACCCGATGGCGGCCGCCAGGGCGACCGCGGCGCACCAACGTTCCGTGCGATCCAGGAGCGCCGACGCCGTACCCGATCCGCTGAGGCTGCAGGAGAGCCACGCGTCGCCGAAGAGCCCGCGGAAGGTGACGGTCGAGGTCTTCGTCCCGCAGGAGCCGGCGACCGATGTCCGTCCGAACGCCGGTGCGTCCTTCACGACCGTGCACCCTGGGGTCCGCGCGGCCGCGAGCAGCTTGGCCCGCGCCCCGCCGACCGGGGGAGCGAACACCCAGGCCCGCGCCTCGACCCCGCCGGCCCGGAAGACGCAGCCGAACTCGTGCAGCAGGTCGGTCCCGGCGCCCGGCACCGCCCGCCTGTCGCCGTCGCCGTAGCTGTCGGCGTACGTCGCCGCCCGGCCCAGCGCGTCCGTCACCGCGGCCGCCGGGAGGCGGCTGCAGAACGCGCCGCGACCGATCGTCATCGTCGTGGTGTCGAGGTCGCCCAGCGTCGTCGGCCGGTACGCCGCCGGCGGAGCCGCCGCGCGGCCGCCGGTCATCGCCACCCCGACCCCCACCGGCAGCGCCGTGAAGACGACTGCGAGGAGCAGCGCACGGACAGCGGTCGACACGGCGGCCACAGTACGCAGCGGACGGTCACCTCGCACGGGTGGTCCCGTCTAAGCGCAGATGCGGAAGAAAAGTGGCGATTGGGCACGCAGATGCGGAAGGATGCTGCCCGTGAGTGTCTACCGTGTCTCCGAGGCCGCCGAGCTGCTCGGCGTCAGCGACGACACCGTGCGCCGCTGGATCGACGGCGGTCGGCTGGAGTCGAGCACCGAGTCGGGGCGCACCGTCGTACCGGGGGAGGCGCTGGCCGAGCTCGCCGTGGAGCTGTCCGCCGCTCCCGACCCGCAACGGGCCCGCGCCGTCAGCGCTCGCAACAGGCTCCTGGGCCTGGTCACGAAGGTCACCAAGGACCACGTGATGGCCCAGGTCGAGCTCATCTGCGGTCCGTACCGGATCGTCTCGCTGATGAGCACCGAGGCCGCCGAGGAGCTGGGCCTGGAGCCCGGCGTCACGGCGGTCGCGTCCATCAAGTCAACCAATGTCGTCGTGGAGCGTCCGTGAACCTGAAGAAGCCCGTCCTGGCCGCCATGAGCGCCGCCCTGCTGATCCCGCTCGCCGCCTGCGGCAGCAAGGACTCCGGCACGACCATCACGGTCTTCGCAGCCTCGTCGCTGACGAGCACGTTCACCGAGCTCGGCACCGAGTTCGAGGCCGCCCACCCGGGTGTCCACGTCGCCTTCAATTTCGGCGGGTCCTCGGATCTCGTCTCGGCGATCCAGGGTGGCGCCGGCGCCGACGTGTTCGCCTCGGCCGACACCAACAACATGGACGCCCTGACCCAGGACGGCACCGCGACGGGCCCGAAGGACTTCGCCACCAACGTCCTCGAGATCGCCACCCCTCCGGGGAACCCGGCTCACGTCACGAGCTTCGCCGACCTCGGCAAGCCCGGGACCAAGGTCGTCGTGTGCGCCGACGGCGTGCCGTGCGGGACCGCCGCCGCGACGATGGAGCAGAAGACCGGCGTCACCATCCACCCGGTCAGCGAGGAGCAGTCGGTCACCGACGTCCTGGGCAAGGTCGAGTCGGGTGATGCCGACGCCGGGCTGGTCTACGTGACCGACGTGACCGCGGCCGGCAGCAAGGTCACCGGCGTGCCGTTCCCGCAGTCGAAGGAGGTCGTGAACACCTACCCGATCGCGGTGCTCAAGGACTCCTCGCAGACCGCCACCGCCCAGGAGTTCGTCGACTTCGTCCTCGGTGCGCAGGGTCAGAAGGTGCTGAAGGATGCCGGCTTCGGCCAGCCGTGATCGGGGGCCGGCGACCCTCGGCCTGCCCCGCTGGCTGTGGCCGCCGGCTCTTCTCGGGGGCCTGTTCGTCCTGCTCCCGCTGTTCGCCGTCGCGGACCGGGTCGACTGGACGCACTTCGGCTCCCTGATCACCTCGGGGGGCTCGCTGCAGGCGCTGTGGCTGAGCCTGCGCACGGCCACGGCCAGCACGGTTCTCTGCGTGCTGCTCGGGGTGCCGATGGCGACGGTGCTGGCCCGCACCCGGTTCCGGGGCCAAGGCGTCGTCCGCTCGTTGGTGCTCCTCCCACTCGTCATGCCGCCGGTGGTCAGCGGCCTCGCCCTGCTCTACACCTTCGGTCGGCACGGCCTGCTCGGGCACCAGCTGGACCTCCTGGGCATCCAGGTCACCTTCACCACCACGGCCGTGGTCATGGCCCAGACCTTCGTCGCCCTGCCGTTCCTGGTGATCAGCCTGGAGGGCGCGCTGCGCACCGCCGGGCAGAGGTACGACGTCGTCGCCGCCACCCTCGGTGCCCGGCCGACCACGGTCTTCCGCCGGGTCACGCTTCCCCTGGTGCTGCCCGGTCTGCTCTCGGGGACGGTCCTCGCGTTCGCCCGCTGCCTGGGGGAGTTCGGCGCGACCATCACGTTCGCGGGCAGCCTGCCCGGCACCACCGCCACGATGCCGATCGAGATCTACCTGCAGCGCGTGACCGACCCCGACGCAGCCCTCGCGCTGGCGTTGGTCCTCGTCGTTGTCGCGGTCGTGGTGATCGGCTTCGCCCGGCAGGACCGGAGCGCGGTATGAGCGGCCTGCGAGCGCGGGCGGTGGTGGCGGACCGCCACGTCGACCTCGCGCTCGAGGTGGCCGCGGGGGAGACCGTCGCGGTCGTGGGCCCCAACGGTGCAGGCAAGTCCACCCTGCTCGCCGTCCTGGCCGGTCTCCTCCGTCCCGACGAGGGGCACGTCGTCCTCGGCGGCCGCGACCTGGACGGCCACCCACCGCACGACCGCGGCGTCGCCCTGCTCGCCCAGGACCCCCTCCTGTTCCCGCACCTGTCGGTCCTGGAGAACGCCGCGTTCGCCCCCCGCGCCCGAGGTGTACGCCGGTCCGCGGCCCACGCCGCCGCCCTGACCCAGCTCGACCGGCTCGGCATCGGCGAGCTCGCCCGCCGCCGTCCGCACCAGCTCTCGGGTGGTCAGGCGCAGCGGGCCGCCATCGCCCGTGCCCTGGCCGCCGAGCCCGAGCTGCTGCTGCTCGACGAGCCCCTCGCTGCGCTCGATGTGGACGTGACGCCGGCCCTGCGCCAGCTGCTCCGCGAGGTCCTGGCCGACCGCACGGTCGTCCTGGTCACCCACGACCTCCTCGACGCGCTGCTGCTGGCCGACCGGGTCGTGGTGGTCGACGGCGGCCGCGTCGTGGAGGAGGGGTCGACGACCGAGGTCCTGTCCACCCCGAGGTCCGGCTTCGCGGCCCGCCTCGCCGGGCTGAACCTGGTCCGCGGCACGTGGGACGGCGCCGCCGTCACGACCGCGGACGGCCTGCGCGTCGTCGGCCTGGCCGAGCAGCCGGTCCCGGCGGGTGTCGAGGCGGTCGCGCTGTTCCGGCCATCGGCGGTCGCCATCCATCCTGGCGGACCGACCCGCGACGAGGGCAGCCCCCGGAACCGGATCGAGGCGCGAATCCGCGACCTCGAGCCGTCCGGTGACCGGGTGCGCATCCGCACCGAGCCACGGAGCCCCGGGCCGGTGCTCGCGGCCGATGTCACTCCGGCGGCGGTCGCCGAGCTCGGCCTGGCTCCCGGTGCCGACGTCACCCTCACCGTGAAGGCCACCGAGGTAGCGGTCCACCGCACGTGATGGCCACGTGAGACGGCCCACTGCGCAGATTCCCTGGTCGCGGCAACGTGGCTCTGCGGCCGGGTTCGCGTAACGTCGTACCCCGTGATTCGCTTCGAGAAGGTCACCAAGAAATATCCGGGTCCCGGCCGGCCGGCGCTCGACGGGGTGACGATCGACATCGACAAGGGCGAGTTCGTCTACCTGGTGGGCGCCTCCGGCTCCGGCAAGTCGACCGCGCTGCGCCTGGTGCTGCGCGAGCAGCGGCCCACCTCGGGGCGGGTCTACGTGGCCGGCAAGGAGATCAACCGGATGGCCGGGTGGAAGGTGCCGCGGCTGCGTCGCCAGATCGGCACCGTGTTCCAGGACTTCCGGCTGCTGCCGAACAAGACCGTCGCCGAGAACGTCGCCTTCGCGATGCAGGTGACTGGTCGCTCACGCAAGGTCATCGACCGCACCGTCCCCGAGACCCTCGAGCTGGTCGGCCTCGCCGGCACGGCCGACCGGATGCCCGACGAGCTGTCCGGCGGTGAGCAGCAGCGCGTCGCGATCGCCCGCGCCTACGTCAACAAGCCGATGATCCTCATCGCCGACGAGCCGACCGGAAACCTCGACCCGACCACCTCGGTCGGCATCATGAACCTGCTCGAGGACATCAACGCCGCCGGCACCACCGTGGTCATGGCGACCCACGACCACGGCATCGTCGACCAGTTCACCAAGCGTGTCGTGGAGCTCGACAACGGACTCGTCGTCCGTGACGAGGCGTCCGGCAGCTACGGCTTCCAGCACTGAGCACGGAAGAGACCTCACACCCATGACGCTTCGCTATGTCTTCACCGAGCTGCGCTCGGGGCTGCGCCGCAACCTCACCATGCACCTCGCGGTGATCCTGACGATCTTCGTCTCGCTGACGCTCGCCGGCTGCGGCATCCTGCTGCAGCGCGAGGCCCGGCTGACCAACCAGACGCTGGGCAAGGACCTGACGGTCAACATCTACCTGTGCACCGACAACGACAAGCTGCGGGCGGACCGCCCCAACTGCAGCGACGGTGAGGTCAACCAGGCCCAGCAGGCCGCCATCGTGCAGGCGTTGAAGGTCTGCTCGTCCGACATCACCGGCACGCCGGAGTTCATCAGCAAGCAGCAGGGCTACGCGTACGCGCGCAAGACCCTGCCGGAGGCGAACTTCGTCGGCCCGAACCCGGTCATCACGGTCGCGTCCTGGCCGGCCGAGTACCGGGTCACCCTCACCAGCGCCGAGGGCAGCGCCTGCCCGGTGAGCGCGGTCAAGGGCCTCGACGGCGTGGCCAACGTCGTCGACCAGAGCGAGACTCTCGGCCAGATCGAGCGCATCATCAAGGTCCTCCGCGTCGGCTCCTGGGTCGCCGCCGTCGTGCTCCTCGTGGCCGCCCTGCTCGAGGTCGCCAACACGATCCGGCTGGCCGCGCTGGCGCGCCGCCGCGAGCTCGAGATCATGCGCCTGGTCGGCGCCTCGACGCTCTACATCACGCTGCCCTTCCTCCTCGAGGCCGTCGTCACCGCCATCGTCGGCAGCGCGCTCGCCACCGGTGCGCTCGCCGCCATCGAGCGCTGGGGCATCCAGAAGGGGCTGGCCAGCAACCTGCACTTCCTGCCCTGGATCGGGTGGCACGACTGGTTCCACGTCATCGTCGGCGGTTGGCCGCCGGGCATCCTGTGGCTGGGCCTGGTCCTGACGATCGTCCCGACACTCCTGCTGACCCGCAAATACATCAAGGTCTGATCCCGCGCGGATACAGTCCCAGGTGTTCTCTTCCCCGAACACCGATTGGTTCAGATCGTGCGTCTCTTCCCCGGCGCCCGGCGACAGACCGTCGTCGGCGCGCGCCCGCACCGCAGCGTCGCTGTCGCGACCACCCTGGTCCTGGCGGCCGCCGTCGCCGGTCCGGTGGCGTACGCCGAGGGGCACCACGACGGGACCGGGCACCTGCACCACCAGCAGCACCAGGTCCACGGGCAGATCAAGCGGGTCGCGGGGGACCTGGACGACGTCAGCTCGCAGGTCCTGCGGATCACCGGTCGGCTCCGGGCCGCGGAGGGTCGGCTGACGGTCGCCCGCACCACCCTGCGGACCACCCAGAAGCGCCTGGGCTGGGCACGGATCACCGAGCAGCGGGTCCAGCGCCAGCTGCAGGCCGCGCAGAAGCGGCTGGACGGCGCGGTCGCGGCGGTCACGCTCGCCCGCACCCAGGTCATCGCCCAGCGCGCCCGGACCGTGGGCTCCGTCGTCGACTACGCGACCGAGCACAACCCGAGCCTCGCGGCCCTGCACTCCTACCTCAGCGCCGGCTCGCTGCAGGACCTCAACACCGGTGCGACGGCGCAGGACATCATCGTCGGTGAGGAGCAGGTCCAGCTCGACGCGCTGGTGACCAAGCAGGCGAATCTCCAGCAGCGTCGCGTCCAGATGCAGGCCACCCGCAACCAGGTCCGCGCCCACCGTGCCGCGGCCCAGCGCACGGTCGTCCGGATCCGCGGCCTGGTGCGCAGCGCGCAGGCCACCAAGGTGCGTGTCAACCGGCTGGTCGTGACCACGCGGAACGCCCGCGCCGCCGCCGTACGCGCCAAGCGTGCCGACCTGGCCAGGCTGCGCCGGTTGCACCGCGAGGAGGCCGCGATCAAGCGGAAGATCCTCGCCGCCACCGCGGGCGACGCCAACCAGCACGTCGGCAGCACCCACGGCATGTTCCTGTCGCCGGTGGCGAACTCCTACATCACCTCGCCGTACGGCTGGCGGATGCACCCGATCTACCACTACTGGGGCCTGCACGACGGCGACGACCTGCACGCGCCCTGCGGCACGCCCGAGGTCGCGGTCGGCCGCGGCAAGGTCATCGAGCAGTACTACTCCGACGTGTGGGGCAACCGGCTGTACCTCGACCTGGGCCGGATCAACGGCCACGGGTACGTCGCCATCTACAACCACATCTCGGCCTACCGCTCCCACGTCGGCGAGCACGTCTCCCGCGGCGAGACCCTCGCCCTCGCCGGTACGACGGGCTGGTCCACCGGCTGCCACCTGCACTTCACGCTGATGCGGGACGGCGCGACGGTCGACCCGGCGCCGTACATCGGGTTCTAGCCCCGCCGATATCCACTGGACCGTCCTGAGAGGATGGTCCCCATGTCCAAGAAGTCCGGTCAGTCCGACATCGCCGAGGGGCGCAAGCTCGTCGCGTCCAACAAGAAGGCGCGTCACGACTACCTGATCGAGGACACCTACGAGGCAGGCATGGTCCTCCAGGGCACCGAGGTGAAGTCGCTGCGCCAGGGACGCGCCTCGCTCGTCGACGGCTTCGTCGACATCGAGAACGGCGAGGCATGGCTGCACAACGTGCACATCCCCGAGTACTCCCAGGGCAGCTGGACCAACCACGCCGCCAAGCGCAAGCGCAAGCTCCTGCTCAACCGGTCCGAGATCGACAAGATCGAGCGCAAGGTCAGCGAGAAGGGCGCCACCGTCGTGCCGCTGTCGCTGTACTTCGTCAAGGGCCGCGCGAAGGTCGAGATCGCGGTCGCGAAGGGCAAGAAGACCTGGGACAAGCGGCAGGCGATCGCCACCCGCGAGGCCGATCGCGAGAAGCAGACCGAGCTGGGTCGCCGGCTCAAGGGCATGCGTGACTGAGACCGTCCGGGAATCCCGCGTGCGTCCGTTGCGTTGTGCCTCGTAGACTGGACGTTCCGGCTCCGGCCGGGATTGAAAACTCAAGAGGGGCTGATCGGTTTCGACTTGGGACGTTAGTTCCAGGGGAAGCGGGTCGAGGAGCCAGCGTTATCTCGTAAACGATCGCTGGAAACCAATAACTGCCAACGCTAAGCGCAGTTCCTTCGCTCTCGCCGCCTGAGCGGTGATCGAAGCGTCAGTCAGGGCATCCGTCTCCGTCCCTGAACCTGGCGTCGCCTAGGAGACTTGCTGATCCACTGCTGTCAGGGTGGTGGATCGGGACTCAAACCTGACTGAGCCTGTCGGTGATGTGTCTGTGCAAGCACCGGGGCTGAGAAAACGACACCGCAGACTGCACCCGGAGAAGACCTGGATCGACGCTCGAGGACCGGGGTTCGATTCCCCGCAGCTCCACCGTATTTGTATTGGCCGAGCGTGTCGCCGCTGATCGGTGTCTCCCTGGGTTCACCCCGTCACTTCGTTCCAGGGTGAACCCAGGCTCGACGCCGGCGGCGCCACGCTGCCGGCCGAAGCCGTCGCTCCGCGCCGGTGTCAACCCAGGCTCGACATCGGCGGCGCCACGCTGCCGGCCAGCACCCTCTTGATCGGGTGGATCTTCAGTCATCACCTGACTGCAGATCCACCCGATCTGTCATTGGGTACGAGGCGACGTTTGGGCGTGGCCCGGGCGGGAAGGGCGCACACATGAGATCCGCTCGCGCAACCCTGACTGCACTCCTGCTCCTGGTCGGAGGTGCCAACCTAGGTGCCTACGTCGCCACCGGTGGCCCGCTCCTCGGCGCATCGGGCGCGTCGGGAGCCACCGATGTCGTTGAGCTGACCGCATCCACCGCTCCTCGTGCGACGACGCCTCCGAAGCTCGGCGCCCTCGTCTACGCACTGGCGTTCCCGCCCAACTTCAGTTCGGCCAACGTCACCTTCCGGACCCCGAGCACCGTGAGCCTGGCTCCAGGGAACTACCTGCTGAGCTACCACATCATGGCGGACACGGCCACGGGCAACGTCGAGGTGGGGTGCGCGACCGATGACTTCAAGGCGGCCTCGCGCGCCTCGACCCCGTCGACCGGAGGTTTTGCGTCCGTGGACTTCACTGGCGTCTACACGATCCGCTCCGGATCGCACCAGGTGGCGGTGCAGTGCCTGTCCTCGGGGCCGGCCGTCGACTTCTCGCAGACCGGCTCCGCGATGACCCTGATCCCGCTGGCGAACGTCAGCCGACACCAACTCAGGAAGAGCTGAGCGGGGACGCTGGGGTCAGGGGCGGACGGTCAGCGTCTGGGCGGTGGTGCCCAGCACTCCGTGGGCGTCGTGCACCACGCTGCTGGTGATCCCGAGCCCGGTCGGCCCGAAGGACACCGTCGTGTCGAGGCCGAGCCACCCGTCGGCGGGGGACCGCAGCAGGTGCGCGGTGAGGTCGAGGTTGGGGAAGGCGACCACGGCAGGGTCCACCCGCGGCGAGACGCCGTTGGCGATGTCGAGCAGCCCGGCGACGGCCGCCAGCCGGCTGGCGTCCTCACCCTCCACGAGTTCGTGCGGGGTGCGGGCCCAGACGACCGAGCGGCCGGGGGCGAGCAGCGTGCGGCGTACCTCCAACGACTTGATGAAGCCGCCCGGCCACAGCGTCATGTCCCACGCCGGCGTCTCGTCGGGGCCCGGGATCGCGGGCAGCGATGACCCGGCCAGCGCCGTCGTGTCACGCTCGGCCATCAGCCACGCGGTCAGCACCAGGAACGGCCGGCCGCCGAGTGATCCGACGGCGCGCACCAGCTCGATGGTCCGTCCGGGACGCTCGACGTCGACCGTGACGCTCACCTCCTCGAGCGGCACCGGCCCGAGGATGTCGTACGTCGCCCGGCTGATCGCCGGTGTGTCGTCGCGCCGCGCGTCGCGATCCAGCTCGACGCAGTGCGCGAGCAGCCCCATCGCGGGCGCGATGTGCTGCTCCTCGGCGTTCCACGCCCCGCCCACGTGCTCGGTCGGCGCGAAGCTCGCCTCCCCGGTCCTCTTCCAGTACGCCACCGTCCGATCCTCGCAGCGCCCCCGACGGCTGCCCACCCTCCGAGGGGGTGCCGACCTCGCCGTCATCCGGCGGTGCTGTCCCGGCGTACGAGCAAGGTCCTGGCCGGGGCGGTCGCCGAGGACGCGCCGCGCTCGACCGCTCACCTCTGGTACGTCGCCAGCGAGGTGCTCGAGGTCGTCGCACTCGCCCTGGGCGGTGCGTTCCTGCTGACCTGACGGTCAGGCCGCGGAGGTCAGTGGGTCTGGCCCCAGATGAAGCCGAAGACGCCGGCCCCCACACCGAGGATGATGATCAGCCACAGCGACCACAGGGCCAGCGTGTGCATGAGGTGCTGGTAGTGGTTGTCGGAGAAACCACCGAACTGCTCGCCGTTGGCGTCGGACATCTGCGCTCCTAGGACGTCGTACGTACAGGCAGAACCGTACCGTGACCTCGTGACGGACTGCGTGTTCTGCTCGATCATCGCGGGTGACCTCCCCGCCGACGTGGTGCTCGACGAGCCCGACCTGATCGCCTTCCTCGACCGGCGGCCGGTGTTCAAGGGCCACACCCTGCTGGTCCCGCGGGTGCACCACGCGACCTTGCCCGACCTGCCCGCCGAGCTGCGCGACCCGTTCCTCGCCGCCGGTCAGCGCCTCGCCCGAGCGGTGGTCGAGGGCCTCGGCGCCCAGGGCAGCTTCGTGGCGATCAACAACGTGGTCAGCCAGTCGGTGCCCCACCTGCACCTGCACGTCGTACCGCGGACGAAGGGGGACGGGCTGCGCGGCTTCTTCTGGCCACGCAGGAAGTACGCCGACGGGGAGTCCGCGGAGTACGCCGCCCGTCTGCGCTCCGCGCTGTCCGCGTAGGCTGCCCGGCGGACTTGTACCGAGCTGAGAGGTAAGCAGATGGGTCGTTTCGACGGGCGAGTAGCCGTCATCACCGGAGCAGCGCGCGGGATCGGCTTCGGCACCGCCACCAGGTTCGCCGCCGAGGGCGCCTCCGTCGCCATCGTCGACCTCGACGAGGCCGCGGCCGCCGAGGCCGCCGCGAAGCTGGACCTGGTCGAGGGTGCCAAGGCGCTCGGCGTCGGCGCCAACGTCTCCGACAAGGCGTCGGTCGACGCCGCGATCGAGCGCGTCGTGGCCGAGCTGGGCGGGATCCACATCCTGGTCAACAACGCTGGTGTCACGCGCGACAACCTGCTGTTCAAGATGACCGAGGACGACTGGGACATCGTCATGGGTGTGCACCTCAAGGGCGCCTTCCTGATGACCCAGGCCGCCCAGAAGCACTTCGTCGAGCAGAAGTACGGCAAGGTCGTCAACACCTCCAGCACCTCCGCGCTGGGCAACCGCGGCCAGGCGAACTACTCGGCCGCCAAGATGGGCCTGCAGGGCTTCACCCGCACCCTCGGCATCGAGCTCGGCCCGTACGGCATCAACGTCAACGCCGTCGCCCCCGGCTTCATCGCCACCGAGATGACCGACGCCACGGCCGCCCGTCTGAAGATGGACGTCGAGGAGTTCCGCAAGCTCAACGCCGAGCACAACCCGGTCCGCCGGGTCGGCGAGCCCGCCGACATCGCCGCCGCGGTCGCCTTCCTGGCCAGCGACGAGGCGTCGTACATCACCGGACAGACGCTGTACGTCGACGGCGGCGCGACTCTCGGCTGAAAGCCTCGCCCTGAGTCGAATCCCACGTCACACCGACACGCCCGCGCAGCCTGCGCGGGCGTTGTCGCGTCACCGCCCACACTGAATTGTTTCCATCCTTCCCCACGTCCCGATCGGAGCCATCCGTGCACAACCGTCACCGTCTCGCCATCCCCGCCGCGCTCGCGGCGCTGAGCCTGGCCCTCACCGCCTGCGGCTCGAAGAGCACGGACAGCGCGGCACCCGACACCGCCACCACGACGACGGCCGCCGCGCCCAGCACCAACCCGCTGACCGGCCTGCCCATGTCCGACCCGGAGCAGACGCACCCCGTCTACATCGTCAAGGTCGACAACACCCAGGCCAGCGACCCGCAGATCGGCCTCGGCAGCGCCGACCTGATCACCGAGGAGCTCGTCGAGGGTGGCCTGTGCCGTCTCGCGACCTTCTTCTACGACAAGCTGCCGGAGAAGGTCGGCCCGGTCCGCTCGATGCGGCTCACCGACATCGGGATCGCGAAGCCGGTCGGCGCCACGATCATCACCTCCGGTGCGGCGCCGGTGACCCTGCGCGGCCTCCACAAGGCCGGGATCACCTTCCTCGACATGAACAACCCGAACGTCACCCGGGTCAGCGATGGGCAGCACGACAGCCTGCACAGCGTGATGGCGAACGTCTCGAAGATCGCCTCCGAGGCCAAGGCCCAGCCGGCGCGCCCCAGCGACTACCTGCCCTTCGGCGACCAGGCCCTGCCGTCGGGCAAGAAGGCGACCTCGATCACCTCGCGCGTCGGTGGCTCGTGCACCGACCGCTGGTCCTACCAGGGCGGCCACTACGTCCTCACCAACGGCTTCATGGCCAAGGGCGACGAGTTCACCCCCGACACCGTGATCACCGCGACGGTGAAGACCTCGACCGCGCCGTACCGCGACCCGGCCGACAACCCGGTCCCGATCTCGCGCTTCGAGGGCTCGGGCACGGCGATGATCTTCCACGGTGGCGAGATGGTGAAGGCCACGTGGGAGAAGGCCGACACCGGCTCGGCGGTCAGCTTCAAGGACGCCCAGGGCAACGCGCTGCAGATCCCGCCGGGCCACACGTGGCTGGAGCTGGTGCCGGGCAAGGGCACCTTCTCGGCCGGCTCGGTGACCTTCACCAAGTAGCAGCAGGTACGACGCGGACCGCGGGGGCTCAGGCCTCCGCGGTCTCGTCGTCTGCGGGGGACTCCAGCGCGTCCTCGCTCGTCGGCAGCGCGATCCCGGCGTCGGCCAGCATCCGCAGGCCGGTGAGCAGGAAGCCGAGGGCGGTCTCGACGCGGGCGGCTGCGGCGGCGGAGTCGTCCGCCGTCGCCACCGACTCCCCGGCCGAGGACATCGCCCCGAAGAAGATCCGGGCGAAGGTCTGCAGCATCTCGTCGTCGAGCTCCCACGAGCCCGCGTCCAGCGTCGCCCGCACGATGTCGACGACGTTCGCGAAGGTGGAGCGCTCCTCCTGCTCGCGATAGCGCTCGTAGCCGAGGACCGCGGGCCCCTCCTGGATCACGAGCCGCCGGTAGCGCGGCTCCCGGACCACCTCGAGGAACGCGGTCACGCCGGCGGCTGCCTTCTTCCACGGGTCGCGCGAACGTCGCAGCGCCTTCTGGATGTGCTTGGCCGCATCGGCCTCGACCCGTTCGAAGACCGCCTCGAACAGCGCCTGCTTGCCGGAGAAGTGGTGGTAGAGCGCGCCCTTGGTCACCCGCGCGGCGGCCACGACGGCGTCGAGGCTCGTGCCGGCGTACCCCTTGTCGGTGAAGAGCTCCTCGGCGACGTCGATCAGCGCGCGCTTGGTGGAGGCGGAGTACGACGCCCGGCGGGTCGCGCCGGCGACGACGTCCGGCACCTTGGGGACCAGCTTGGACACCGATGCCTTGGAGACTGCCTTCGCCACCGGTTCAGCATAGGCCGCTCGATGTGACGCCCGTCGCGTGCTCGGGATCACCGCGTCGCTCCCTTCGGCATACCGAGGGTATGGCCCATACTCGAAGTACGTACCGACGGTATGTCAGATGCCGGCAGTATCGGCCCACCGAGGGTCCGACCGCCTCTGACCACCCCGTGACGAAGAAGGAGTGCTGACCATGACCTGGAAGGCGTTTCACAACCGGGGCGAAGTCCTTCGCTCCGTGATCGAGACCGCGGCGGTCCGACGGGACGGAATCCTCCCGATGGACGTGCCCGGTGTCGCCGACAAGTTCCACGGAGAGCTCGACGTCCTGTCGGCTCTGCAGCTGAAGTGGCACACCCGCCTCGCCGGCCACGTGGAGCGACAGCTGATGACCCAGCCGATGGACCTCCAGACGGCCGTCATGCTCGGCTGGAAGGCCACCGCGGACGAGCTCCCCGGCGTCCGGCCGATCCTGGACCACTACACCGCCCACCCGGTGGACGAGGAGATGGCCACGGCCGTCGCCAAGGCCGCCGCGAAGGAGCACCAGTACCTCGCCGTGATGGCGGGCCGTGCCAACCACATCGACGAGAGCGCCGAGCCGATCGGCGCCGAGATCGAGGCCGCCGCGCGCGACCTCCACAACGGCGTCACCGCGGTGATCGTGCCGCAGGACGAGGTCGAGGAGCGGGGCAGCCTGCTCGAGCGGCTCCGGGCGGTCATCGCCGCCTGATCCGCTCCACCATCGACACCTGATCGATGCAGCACAGCCCCGGGGCTGGGAGATGATGGACCGGTGACCACCGGACCTGATCCCGCCCCGGGGCTTCTGCTTGTGGCCAGCCCCGAGCTGCTCGATCCGAACTTCGCCGAGACCGTCGTGCTGCTGCTCGACGTCAACGACGACGGCGCCCTCGGTGTCGTGCTCAACCGGCCCACCCAGGTGCCCGTCGAGCAGATCCTGGGCGCGTGGGGCGACGTCGTGGAGTCACCCGAGGTGGCGTTCCAGGGCGGTCCGGTCGGCAACGACGGCGCGCTCGCCGTCGCACTCGCCGTCGGCGGCGGCGAGGACGGCGCCGGCTTCCGCCCCGTCGAGGGGCGGCTCGGTCTGCTCGACCTGGACACGCCGGCCGAGCTCGTGACCGGCACCATCGACCGGCTCCGCATCTTCGTGGGGTACGCCGGATGGGGCGCCGGCCAGCTCCAGGGCGAGATCGCCAACGGCGACTGGTACGTCGTCCCGGCGACGTACGACGACGTCTTCGGCCCCGATCCCACCGGCCTCAACCGCCGGGTGCTGCGCCGCCAGCCGGGCGACCTGGCCCTCCACGCCACACGGCCGACCGATCCCGAGATGAACTGACCGACCACCTAGACTGAAGGGCGTGACCACGATCGGATTCGGCTCGACGGACACCGACACCCTGATCAGGGAGCGGACGGTCCCGACCGACGACGGCGATCACGACCGGTTCTCCCACTACGTGGAGAAGGACAAGCTCACCGAGGCCATGGTCATGGGCACCCCGGTCGTGGCGCTGTGCGGCAAGGTCTGGGTGCCGAGCCGCGCGCCGGAGAAGTTCCCGGTGTGCCCGGAGTGCAAGGACATCTGGGAAGGCATGTCCGACGACGACGGCGACGACAACGGCGGTTCCGGCGAGTGACGGGCGGGCAGAGCCCCGCCCCTCGTGCAGCTGCGAACCTCGGGCCGGCCTGGCCCGAGCGTGCTGCCTGGGGGACGGCAGGATCGTTGCGCGCTTGGCAGCAGGCCGCGCTCGACGACTACCTCGCGCGCTCGCCGCGTGACTTCCTCGCGGTCGCGACGCCCGGCGCCGGCAAGACCACCTTCGCGCTGACCGTCGCGGCCGAGCTCCTCGGCCGCCGCATCGTCGACCGGCTCGTCATCGTGGCGCCGACCGAGCACCTGAAGGTGCAGTGGGCGGCCGCCGCCGCGAAGGCCGGCATCCCGATCGACCCGACGTACTCCGCGGGCAGCGGGAAGATCTCGAGCGACTACGTCGGCATCGCCGTCACCTACGCCGGCGTGGGCGTCAACCCGCTCGCCCTGCGCGTGCGCACCGAGCGGTTCAAGACGCTGGTCATCCTCGACGAGATCCACCACGCGGGCGACTCGATGACATGGGGCGAGGGCGTGCGCGAGGCGTTCGAGCCCGCAGCCCGGCGCCTCGCCCTGACCGGTACGCCGTTCCGCTCCGACATCAACCCGATCCCGTTCGTGTCCTACGAGCCGGGCGAGGAGGGCGTGCCGACCTCGGTCGCCGACTACACCTACGGGTACGCCGAGGCGCTGCGCGACCACGTCGTCCGCCCCGTCCTGTTCCTCGCCTACTCCGGCCAGATGGCCTGGCGCACCCGCGCCGGCGACGAGGTCGCGGCCTCGCTGGGGGAGCCGCTCACGAAGGACATGACCGCGCAGGCGCTGCGCACGGCCCTCGACCCGGGCGGCTCGTGGATGCCGTCGGTGCTCGCGGCCGCCGACAAACGCCTCTCGGAGGTACGCCGCCACGTCCCCGATGCGGGCGGCCTGGTCATCGCCTCCGACCAGGACTCGGCCCGCGCCTACGCCAAGATCCTCAAGCAGATCACCGGCGACTCGCCCACCGTCGTGCTCTCCGACGAGAAGGCCGCCTCGAAGAAGATCAGCGAGTTCAGCGACGGCGACCAGCGCTGGATGGTCGCGGTCCGGATGGTGTCCGAGGGCGTCGACGTACCCCGTCTCGCGGTCGGGGTCTGGGCCACCACCACCTCGACCCCGCTGTTCTTCGCGCAGGCCGTCGGCCGCTTCGTGCGCGCGCGGACCCGCGGCGAGATCGCCTCGGTGTTCCTGCCGTCGGTGCCGAACCTGCTCTCCTTCGCCGGTGAGCTGGAGCGGCAGCGCGACCACGTGCTGGGTCGCAAGAAGTCCGACGACCCGAAGGACATCTTCGGCGCCGAGGAGGACCTGATGGCCCGGGCGCAGGCCGGCGAGGCGGCGTCCGCCGAGCTCGAGGCCGTGCCCTTCGAGGCGCTCGGGTCCGAGGCCCGCTTCGACCACGCCCTGTACGACGGCGCGCAGTTCGGCCACGAGGGCGAGGTCCACGTCGGCAGCGACGAGGAGATGGACTTCCTCGGCATCCCGGGCCTGCTCGAGCCGGACCAGATGAAGCAGCTGCTGCGGCAGCGGCAGGACGACCGGCGTCGTACCCGCAAGGAGAGCGCCGAGTCCCGCCCCGCCGACACCGTCGGCGACGTCACCACCCACGAGCACCTCGCCGTCATGCGCCGCGAGCTCAACGGCCTCGTCGCCTCCTGGAACCACCGCACCGGTCAGCCGCACGCCATCACCCACGCCGCCCTCCGCAAGGAGTGCGGCGGCCCCGCTGCGGCCATCGCCAACGCCGAGCAGCTCCAGAAGCGCATCGACCGCATCCGGGAGTGGTCCGTCCGCAAGACCTCCTGACGCGAGTTGCCACCTCTGGCCCGCCGAATCCCGGCTTCTGGTCGACCGAAACCCTGGCTTCGGTCGACCACGAGCCAGAACTCGCGGGTCAGGGGGTGAAGGGGTGCGCGCCCGGCCCCTGCCGGCTGGTGACCTCGCGCCCCGCCACCACGTGGCCGTTCGCGCAGCGGATCTCGACGTGCACCGGCTCCTCGCAGCCGTCGTGGACGAAGCTGATCGGGGGCCCGTCCGGGTCGGCGAGGTGGCGGTCGCCCCACTGGGAGACCGCGAGCAGGATCGGCTGGAGCTCGCGGCCCATCGGCGTCAGGCGGTACTCGTGCCGGGTCCGCGCCCCTTCCTCCTGGTAGGGCACCTTCGCCAGGATCCCGTGCTCGACGAGCGAGGCGAGGCGGTTGGTGAGCACCTGGCGGGGGATGCCGGCGTGACGACGGATGTCGTCGAAGCGGCGTACGCCGAGGAACACCTCGCGCAGCACCACCACCGTCCACCGCTCGCCCAGGATCGCCATGGCCCGCCCGAGCGTGCAGTTGTCGACCGACCAGGCCAGGGCCGGAGGAGCAGTCGCGGTCATCGCCCCAGCATAGGCGATCTAGGTCTCATTGACAGACTCAGCCGTTGGCTGGTGAACTCGAGCCATGACTGAGTCTGCAACCAGGACCCAGCTCGACCCGGCCACCATGGACGGCTTCGAGCAGCTCCAGGCGATCCTCGACGGCCGCCTCCCCGCGGCGCCGATCGCGGAGACCCTCGGATTCGTCGGGTTCGAGGTGCCCGAGCGCGGCACCGCGATCTTCGAGCTCGACCCCGAGCACCGGCACTACAACCCGATCGGCAGCGTGCACGGCGGCGTCTTCGCGACCCTGCTCGACTCGGCCTGCGGCTGCGCGGTCCACTCCACGCTTGGCGTGGGGGAGGCCTACACCTCGCTGGACCTGACAGTGAAGTTCCTCAAGGCCGTGACCGTCGACTCCGGACGGCTGCGCGCGGTCGGCAGCGTGATGCAGCGCGGCCGCCGTACCGCCCTCGCCGAGGCGAAGCTGTACGACGGCCGCGGCCGGCTCGTGGCCTACGCCTCGAGCTCCTGCATGATCTTCAGCTGACCTTGGTCAGTCGAGGTCGCCCACGAGGACGGCCTCGGCCTCCTCGACGGAGTGCGTCTCCGGCGCCGCGGCGTGCGCCCGCCGGATCACGCCCTGGCTCAGGACCGCGATCAGCACGGCCACGCCGAGGGCGGCGGCTCCGAACCAGAACGGCCGGCTCGGGTGGAAGTACGGCGCCGTGCCGAACAGCTTGAGCGCGACCCACGGGCCGACCGCGCCGCCGCCGAACCGCACGAACGAGTACGCCGCCGACGCGACCGGCCGCTCGACCGGAGCCGCGCCCATGACCAGCTCGGTGATGAGGGTGTTGTTGTTGCCGATCAGCGCACCGCTGAGCACGATGCCCGCGATGACCACCGCCGCGTGCGAGGTGAAGCAGGCGATGACGACCAGGTCGAGCGCGAACAGCGCGAGGGTGCCGATGACGGCGGGCATGGTGCCGACTGCCCGCTGCACGAGCGGGGCGATGAAGACCGAGGTGACCGCGAGCAGCACGCCCCACCCGAAGAAGATCCACCCGATCTCCATGATCCCGGCGGTCGGCAGCGCGAACGGGCCGGCGGCGAGGATGACGAAGAAGCCGATGTTGTAGAAGAGCGCGGTCAGCGCGACGAGCAGCAGCGCCGGGTGCCGCAGCGCCTTGAACGGGTCGGCGAGCGACGTCTTCCGGCCGGAGGCGGGCGTCGCGGGCAGCAGGAAGGCGGTGGCGAGCAGGGCGATCAGCATCAGGCAGGACACGCCGTAGAACGGCGCGCGCCAGGTGATCTCGCCGAGCAGCCCGCCCACGAGCGGGCCGGACGCGATGCCGATGCCGAGCGCGGCCTCGAACAGGATGATGGCCTGCGCGGTCGAGCCGGCGGCGCTGGAGACGATGGTCGCGAGCGCGGTGGCGACGAAGAGCGCGTTGCCCAGGCCCCAGCCGGCGCGGAAGCCGACGATCGAGCCGATGGTGTCGGACGAGCCGGCAAGCGCCGCGAACACGATGACGAGCGCGAGGCCGCCGAGCAGGGTGCGCTTGGGGCCGATCCGCGAGGAGATGACGCCGGTGACGAGCATCGCCACGCCCATGATCGCCATGTAGCTGGTGAACATCAGCGAGACGTCGCTCGCGCTCGCGTGCAGCTGGGCGGCGATGTCCTTGAGGATCGGGTCGACCAGTCCGATCCCCATGAAGGCGATCACGCAGGCGAACGCCACGGCCCAGACGGCGCGCGGCTGACGCAGGATCGAGGTATCGGATTTCTGGGCGGTCACGGCTGGTTCTCCTTGTTCGTCGTCGGTTCGGTGAGTACGTCGCGCAGCACGCCGACCGCGATCACGAGGTCGGCCGCGCTCCGCTGGGAGTGCCGGGCGATCCGCGAGGCGACCAGCTCGGCGTTGGCGGCGCGGACCCGGGTCAGCTCGGCCCGGCCCTCGTCGGTCAGGCCGATCAGCGTGCTGCGGGCGTCGGTGGGGTGCGGCTCGCGGTTCACCCAGCCCTGCTCGAGCAGCTGCCGGACGATGCCGGTCATGGTCGGCTGCGAGCAGTTGTCGAGCTGGGCCAGCGTGGTGACGCCGAGCGGTCCGTGCTGGTCGATGGTCGACATCGCGCGGATGCCCGCGGCCTGCGGGTTGTTCTGCCGGATCAGGCGGACCAGCCGGGCGGCGTACATGGCCAGCTCGCTGCTGAGGGCGGTGATCTCGGTCGTTGGTTCCATCGATCAACCAATATACATAGGAAACCTATGTAGTGCAAGGCGGCCGGCAGGGCAGACTGGGGACATGCCGACGTACGTCGCCTTCCTCCGCGCCATCAACCTGGGCCCGACCCGCAAGTTCCCCAAGGCCGAGATCGTCGCCGCGACCGAGGCGGCCGGCTTCGACGGCGTGGAGACCTACATCAACAGCGGCAACGTCCGGCTGAGCTCCTCGAAGCGCTCGCCTGCCAGGGTCGCGACCGCTCTCGAGGAGGCGTACGCCGAGCGGGCCGGCTTCGAGGTTCCGACCATCGTGTTCCCGGCCGCCGAGCTCGCCGAGGTCGCCGCCACGGCTCGTGAGCTGACCAGCCCGGACCTCGCCCGCCACTACATCTACCTGCTGCGCGAGGAGCCGTCGGCCGCCCAGGCGGCGGACCTGGAGTCGCGGACCGGCGAGGCCGGCTCGCTCGTCGTAGGCGGCCGGGCCGTGCACCTGCTCCTCGGGCCGGGCTACGAGGCGGGGACCGTCGACCCGTGGGGCGTGGAGAAGCTGCTCGGCATCGTCGCCACCAACCGCAACGTCAACGTCGTGACCACGGTGGCCGACAGGTGGTGCTCCTGACCGGCTGTGGAACGATGGGAACCGTGAGCACCGCGAGTCCCACCAAGGTCGATCCGGGGGTGCAGTCGGACCTGACGCCCGACGAGATCACCGTCGCCGACACCCCGTGGGTGACGATCGTGTGGAACGACCCGGTGAACCTCATGTCCTACGTGACCTTCGTGTTCACCAAGTACTTCGGCTACTCCAAGAAGAAGTCCGAGAAGCTGATGATGGAGGTCCACGAGGACGGCAGGTCCGTCGTGAGCACGGGCAGCCGCGAGGAGATGGAGCGCGACGTGCAGGCGATGCACGAGTACGGCCTGTGGGCGACCCTGCAGAAGGCCGACGCATGACCGGGTTCCACCGGCACCGTCGCAGCAAGCACGTCTTCGCGACGTTCTCGGTGTTCGAGGCCGACCTGCTCCGCTCGTTGGCCGCCCAGCTGGTCGAGCTGTTGCACAACGAGCGTGCAATGACGACCACGAGCGACGACCCGCTCGAGGCGCTGCTCGACTTCTCCGGCCCGACCACCGCGCCCGAGGACCCGGTCCTGCAGCGGCTCTTCCCGACGGCGTACCACCACGACGAGGAGGCCGCGGGCGAGTTCCGCCGCTTCACCGAGGGCGGCCTGCGCGACTCCAAGGCCAAGGCCGCCGAGGCGATCATCGACGCGCTCGAGGAGGCCGGCCTGCCCACCGACCCCACCGACGAGGAGCACGGCGACCTGGTCATCGACGTGGAGCTCGACGAGCCGTCCGCGCTGGTGTGGATGCGCGCGTTCACCGACCTGCGGCTCGCCCTCGGCACCCGGCTCGAGGTCGAGGAGGGCGACCAGGACTACTGGGACGCGCTGCCCGACGAGGATCCCCGCGCGCAGGCGCACCACCTCTACGAATGGCTGGGCTACCTGCAGGAGACCCTGGTGGACGCGGTCGGCTAGGCCGAGGAGACTCGGTTAGGCTCAGACGTACTGACCGCGACCGCACGGGGGATCCATGACCGCGCTCGACGACCGACCCACCGACACGGTCAGGGCGACCCTCGGTGGCGACACCCAGGGCTTCTGGGAGCGCTTCGCGCTCGCCCTGTTCATCGCCGTCCCGTTCGTCGCCTTCGTCGCCGCCATCCCGGTCGCCTGGGGCGGCTGGCTCGGCTGGAGCGACGTCGTCATCACGTTCGTGATGTACGGGCTGACGCTGCACGGCATCACCGTCGGCTACCACCGGCTGTTCACGCACAAGTCCTTCAAGCCGAACCGCGCGGTGAAGATCACCCTCGCCATCCTCGGCTCGATGGCCATCGAGGGCCCGGTCATCCGCTGGGTCGCCGACCACCGCAAGCACCACCAGTTCTCCGACCGCGACGGCGACCCGCACTCCCCGTGGCGCTTCGGCAAGAGCCTGGGCGCCCTCACCAAGGGCATGGTCTGGGCCCACGTCGGCTGGCTCTTCGACGAGGAGCAGACGTCCATCGAGCGCTACGCGCCCGACCTGGCCAAGGACCGCGACCTGCTGCGGATCTCGCGGATGTTCTGGCTGTGGACGCTCACCTCGATCCTGCTGCCGCCGGTGCTCGGCGCGCTGCTCACCTGGTCCTGGCAGGGTGCCCTGACGGCGTTCTTCTGGGGCACCGTCGTGCGGATCGGCCTCATCCACCACGTCACCTGGTCGATCAACTCGATCTGCCACACCGTGGGGGAGCGGCCCTTCGCCTCACGTGACTTCTCCGGCAACGTCTGGTGGCTGGCCATCCCGTCCGGCGGCGAGTCGTGGCACAACCTGCACCACGCCGACCCGACCAGCGCCCGGCACGGCGTGAAGCGGTTCCAGCTCGACACCTCGGCGCGGGTGATCTGGGTCCTGGAGAAGCTCGGCTGGGTCAAGGACGTGCGCTGGCCCACGCAGGAGCGTCTCGCCGCGAAGGCCGCGACGCCCGCCCCCTGATCCGCCCCCTAGGCTTGTGCCCGTGTTGAAGATCGGTCAGGCGGCGTACGACGCCATCGTCGCCCACGCCAAGCGTGACCACCCCGTGGAGGCGTGCGGCATGGTCGCCGGCCCCGAGGGCAGCGACCGTCCCGAGCGGTTCATCGAGATGGTGAACGCCGCGGGCAGCCCGACCTTCTACGAGTACGACTCGACCGACCTGCTCGAGCTCTACAAGGACATGGCGAAGCGCGACGAGGAGCCGGTGGTGATCTACCACTCGCACACCGCGACCGAGGCCTACCCGAGCGTCACCGACATCAACCTCGCGGGTGAGCCGAACGCCCACTACGTGCTGGTGAGCACGCGCGAGCACGGGAATAACGAGGGCCCTGTCGAGTTCAGGTCCTACAGAATCGTCGACGGCGAGGTGACCGAGGAACCGGTCGAGCTCGTCGCGGCTGACGGCAGCAGCACCACCATTGCACCACCGAACGAGGAGAACCTCTGACATGGCCATCGAGGTCAAGATCCCGACCATCCTGCGCACCTACACCGGTGGTGAGAAGGCGGTCTCCGCCGACGGCACCACCCTGAGCGCGCTGATCGACGCCCTCGAGGCCGACCACCCGGGCATCAAGGACCGGCTCATCGACGTCAAGGAGAGCGGCCCGGACCTGCGCCGGTTCGTCAACATCTACGTCAACGACGAGGACGTCCGCTTCCTCGGCAGCCTCGACGCGAAGCTCAACGACGGTGACGAGGTCACCATCCTGCCGGCGGTCGCCGGCGGCGCTCGCTGAGTCTCGATACACGCTCGCTCGTCCCTCACGAGCGCACTCGACCACCGGAAAGGCGCGAGATGGCCCGGTTCGACAACCTGCTGGCGTCCGTCGGCGGTACGCCGCTGGTCGGTCTGCCGCGGTTGTCGCCGGGCGTCCTGCCCAACGGCGCCGAGGTGCGGCTGTGGGCCAAGCTCGAGGACCGCAACCCCACCGGCTCGATCAAGGACCGTCCGGCCCTGAAGATGATCGAGGAGGCGGAGAAGGACGGCACGCTGCGTCCCGGCTGCACGATCCTCGAGCCGACCTCCGGCAACACCGGCATCTCGATCGCGATGGCGGCCAAGCTCAAGGGCTACCGCACCGTCTTCGTGATGCCGGAGAACACCTCCGAGGAGCGCCGCGTGCTGCTGCGGATGTGGGGCGCGGAGATCATCTCCAGCCCCGCCGCCGGTGGCTCGAACGAGGCCGTCCGCGTGGCCAAGCGGATGGCCGCCGAGCACCCCGACTGGGTGATGCTCTACCAGTACGGCAACGCCGCGAACGCGCTCGCGCACCAGGAGAGCACCGGCCCCGAGCTGCTCGCCGACCTCCCGAGCATCACCCACTTCGTCGCGGGTCTCGGCACCACCGGCACGCTGATGGGCGTCTCGCGCTACTTCCGCAGCGCCAAGCCCGACGTCACCATCGTCGCCGCCGAGCCGCGCTACGGCGAGCTCGTCTACGGCCTGCGCAACCTCGACGAGGGCTTCGTCCCCGAGCTGTACGACGCCAGCCTGATCGACACCCGCTTCTCGGTCGGCCCCCGCGACGCCGTACGCCGGGTCCGCGAGCTGCTCGAGCTCGAGGGCATCTTCGCCGGCATCTCCACAGGCGCGATCCTGCACGCCGCCCTCGGCCAGGCCGCCAAGGCGGCGAAGGCCGGCGAGTCCGCCGACATCGCCTTCGTGGTGGCCGACGCCGGCTGGAAGTACCTCTCGACCGGTGCCTACGAGGGCACCATCGACGACGCGGAGGAGCGGCTCGAGGGCCAGCTCTGGGCCTGAGCGCGATGTCGGTGCCGACCCGTAGCGTGGTCGGCATGACAGAACTTGACTGGAAGATCGAGCTCGTCCCGCTCGCCGTCTCCGACGTCGACCGCTCCGTGAGGTTCTACGGCGAGCAGGTCGGGTGGAACGTCGACTTCGACCACACCGTCCACGAGGGCCTGCGGTTCGTGCAGGTGACCCCGCAGGGATCGGCCTGCTCCTTCTGTTTCGGCATCGGCCTGCAGATGATGCCCGAGGGATCCTCGCAGTTCATCCAGGTCGTCGTCCCCGACGCCGAGGCGGCTCTCGCCCACCTGCAGGGTCGGGGTGTCGAGGCGACCGGGGTCGACGAGCAGCCCTGGGGCCGGTTCGTCTACTTCGACGACCCCGACGGCAACCGGTGGGCGCTTCAGCAGATCGTGCGCCCCACCTGAACGGCCCCGGAGCGGCGTGAGTTCGATCGCTAGTTGCGCCGCCTCGGTGCGCCGGGGCTCTAGGCTGTCACCGTGCTGGGCCAAGGAACCGTCGACGTCGACGCGCCGATCGGCATCTTCGACTCCGGATTCGGTGGCCTGACCGTCGCGCGCTCGGTCATCGACCAGCTGCCCCACGAGTCCATCACCTACCTCGGTGACACGGCCCGGCAGCCCTACGGCCCGAAGTCCATCGCCGAGGTGCGCGAGTACGCGCTGGAGTGCCTCGACCACCTCGTCGACCAGGGCGTGAAGGCCCTGGTCATCGCCTGCAACTCCGCCAGCGCGGCGATGCTCCGCGACGCGCGCGAGCGGTACGACGTGCCTGTCGTCGAGGTGATCCTCCCGGCCGCCCGCCGCGCGGTCTCGGCGACGCGCAACGGCAAGGTCGGCGTCATCTGCACCCGCGCGACCGCCGAGTCGATGGCGTACGACGACGCGTTCGCCGCCGCTCCGCACCTGCAGGTCACCGCCCGCGCCTGCCCGCGCTTCGTCGACTACGTCGAGGCCGGCATCACCGGCGGCGACGAGCTGTTGGCGGTCGCCCACGAGTACCTCGACCCGCTCACCGAGCTCGGCATCGACACCCTGATCCTCGGCTGCACCCACTACCCGCTGCTGACCGGCGTCATCTCCTACGTCATGGGGGACGGCGTCACCCTGGTGAGCAGTGCCGAGGAGTCGGCGAAGGCGCTCTACCGCACGCTCGCCGACCAGGGCCTGATGCGGGCTGAGGGCGAGGCGACGTACACCTTCTCGACCACGGGATCGCCCGACGAGTTCGCGACCATCGGACGCCGGTTCCTCGGCGCCGAGCTGGCCGCGGCCGGACAGTTCGCGGGAGGGCTGGCATGACACCGATCGACGACATCCCCATCGACGGCGTCCGGCTCACGGTCGTCGGCTGCGCGGGCTCCTACCCGGGCCCGGACTCGCCCGCCAGCTGCTACCTCGTGCAGACCCGCACCTCCGAAGAACCCGACCGCGTGTGGAGCGTCGTGCTCGACATGGGCAACGGCGCGCTCGGCCTGCTGCAGCGGTACGTCGACCCGCTGAAGGTCGACGCGGTCCTGATCAGCCACCTGCACGCCGACCACTGCGTCGACATGACCAGCTACTACGTGCTGCGCAAGTACCACCCGACCGGCACCCAGCCGCGGATCCCGGTCTACGGCCCGAAGGGGACCGCGAAGCGGCTCGCGAAGGCGTACGACCTGCCGCGCAAGCCCGGCATGCGCGAGGAGTTCATCTTCCGCGTCTACGACCAGCCGTTCTCGGTCGGCCCGTTCGCCATCGAGCCGTACGAGGTCGACCACCCCGTCCCGGCGTACGGCATGCGGGTCACGGCGCACGGCAAGGTCCTGGCCTACAGCGGCGACACAGGCCCGATCCCGGCGCTGCTGGAGATCGCCGCCGACGCCGACCTCTTCCTGTGCGAGGCGTCGTTCCGCGAGGGCGACGACAACCCGCCGAGCCTGCACCTCACCGGCACCGAGGCAGGCACGTACGCCGCCGAGGCGGGCGCGAAGCGGCTGGTGGTCACCCACATCCCGCCGTGGCACGACGGCGACGCGATCTTCGCCGAGTCGGTCGCGGCGTACCCCGAGGCGCTGCGGGCCGAGACCGGCGCCGTCTACACGCTCTGAGCCCGGTCAGGGCCGGAAGCCGCCGCCCTCGGTGGTGACCAGGTCGCTGTCGGTGGTCGAGGCGATGCAGTGCTGGACGGCAGCCTCGTCGATGGTGAGGTGGCGGGCGGTCAGGATCCGGTCGAGCTGGTCCTGACGGCGGGCGAGGTCGACGTGCTGGGGGCGGCGGAAGTCGATCACCGCGGGGGCGCCGTCGCGATCCGCGGGCGACGCCCAGCGGGGGAGGCTGGACGCGTGGAGCTGACCGTCGCGCAGCATCTGGCGCACCTGCAGCACGTAGCAGTACGCCGGCGTGATCGTCGGCAGCGGGTAGCACTGGGACCGGTTCGCGGCGTCGCAGCCCGACGGACCGGAGGACCGGGCGGCCGGCGGCGTGGAGCCGCCGCACGCCGAGGTGCCCATCACGAGGGCCGCGGCCAGCGCGAGCGCAGCGGTCCTCACGGGCGACCCCAGGTCGAGCTGGTCAGGAATTCCTTCACTTGGTTGCTGTCCTTGTGGTCGAGGCCGTACCAGTTGTTGATGTTGGTGTAGACCCCGGTCATGTAGCCGGCGTAGTCGTCGTAGAACGACTTGTCCGCGATCACGTTGCCGTGTTGGTCCTTGATGGGGTGCTCCGTGAAGTAGCTGGTCAGAGTCTGGTCGGCGGCGTCCTGGACCGCCGCGTTCGACTGCTCGCTCGGGTTCTGCAACGCCGGCGGCAGGTCGGCACGGTCGATCTTGCCCTGCTGCACCAACGCGTCGACCAGGTACTGGGAGTTGAGCGTCGTGACGTGTGACCCGTCGGCGTTCCACGCCGGGTCGACGCCCGCGGGCGGGGAGGGCAGGTGCGGCGCGGTGACGAGGTTGGCGAGCAGGGTGTTGCCGATGCCGGCCGCGGGGCCGGCGATGTTGCCGACCACCGGGATCTTCCCCGCGAGCGTCGACACGATGCCGGAGGCGATCTTCAGCTCCTGCAGCCGGGCGGCCGCCGCGTCGTTGGCGTTGAGGCCGCGCTCGGACGCCTCGTTCATCAGGGCCGAGTCGAGCATCCCGGACAGCTGTCCGTTGGCGGCGGCCAGCTCGCGTGGGCCGACCGAGCCGGGGTCGTGCACCCAGCTCGCGATCCGGTCGTGCTCGTACGCCGCGACGTACGCCGCCAGCCGGTTGGACGCGCTCTGGTGGTCGCCGGTGTCGTGGTCGCTCGCGAGAAGCGTCATCAGCCGCACCTGGTCGGCCTGGGACAGGGAGAGCCCGGCCGCCTGGCTGGTGCCCGGCTGGGCGCCGAGCTGGCCGAGGTGGTCCGACAGGGCGTCGGTGAGACCCAGCGCGAGGAGGTGGTTGTTGTGGGCCGCGGACTCCCCGTCGCTGCCCATCAGGTTCTTGTAGGTGTCGTCCTTGGTGTTGGTCAGGTCGGCCGCCAGACCGTTGAACGCCTGGTTCGCGAGCTGCTGCTCGGTGCCGCCCTGCTGGTAGGAGCCGTGGATCCAGTCGACCATGTGGGCGACCTTCGCCTCGGACCCCGCGTCCCAGTTGTGGCCGAACAGCTCGGCGCCGAAGTCGGAGCCGTAGTAGCCCGCCAGGACGTCGTCGCCTGGTGCCAGCTTGCCGGTGGTGGGGTCCACGTTGCCGTAGTAGGTCGGCGGCACGTCCTTGCCGGAGAGCAGGTCGGCCGTCGCCTGGTGGTTGCGGCTGACGAGGTCCAGCACGTCGCCGCTGAGCCCGTCGTCCCACGAGCCGAGCTTGCCGTTGCCGTACTGCTGGTTGTAGTGGTCCCACATCGAGTTCGACGTGACCACCGTGGACCCGAGGTGCTTGGACAGGTCGGTGCCGGCCTCCACGTCGCCGTGGGCGAGCAGCCGGGCCAGGTCCTTGAAGTCGTCGTTGGAGCCCATCAGCGTCGTCACGCTGGCGCCGTAGCCGCTCGTGGCGATGGACTCCTTGGTGGGGGGCAGCTGGTCCGCGGCCTTGCGCAGGTCGTCGGGGAGGTCGGCGTACCCGCCGCCGTACTTCTCGTTGGAGAGGTTCAGGTAGGAGTCGGCGAAGCTCGTCAGCAGGTGCTGCTTCTCGGAGTCGGAGAAGCCGTGGTCGCCGTTGATGTACTTCTCGATGTCGTCGTGGTGCGGCCAGGTGTCGGCCGCGAGCTGCTTGAGGTAGGCGTTCGCGCCCTGAGCGGTCACCGTCGAGCCGATCGAGGTGATGCCGTTCTTCGCCATCCAGGGGGCCAGGGAGGCCAACGCCGCGTTGATCGCGTCGGAGTTGCGGAAGCCGTCGAGCACGCCGTCGGCGTTGTCGTGGTTGACGATCCAGCCGGCGTCCTCCTTCGCCGTGGTGGCGTCGACGTGCGGGAGGACGAGGGCGACCACGTCGCTGATCACCTGCTGGCCGGGATTCTTGACCGACATCAGGTAGGTGACCACGTCGGGGTTGTCGTGCACGAACTGCACCCGTTGCGACTCGGTCATCGAGGAGAAGTCGGGGATCTCGCCGCGGTCCATCCGGGAGCGGTAGTAGTGGTAGACGTCCTCGGGCGCGACCTGGACCCCCGGGAAACGCAGGGCGCTGGCCGGTGCGAGGTAGCCGGCGTCGAGGAGCTCGAGCACGTTCTTCGCCGTGGCGCCCTGCCGGAACTTCTGCCCGGTGTCGGCGGCCTGGCTGTCCAGCGTGCTCACCGCCTTGTCGTACCTGCCCTGCAGCCCGGCCGCGGCGTTGCCGGTGGCGGTCTTCTCGTCGAATTGCGATGCGTAGAGCGGGCCGACCATGAGCTGCGACAGGCCGTCCTTCGGATCCAGCCCGTGGTCGCTGAGCTGGGTGTTGATGTAGCTCTGGCGCTGCTGCGAGACCGCGGTCGCGACGTCCTGGTTGAGGCCGTCGACGGTGGTGTCGAACTGGTCGACGTGGCCCGCGAACTGCTGCACCACGCCGATCGCGAAGGTCGCGTTGGTGCTGAGCGTCCTCGCCGTGTCGGCCAGCTTGCGCGGGGGTGCGGACACGTCGGCGCGGATGCTGCCCTCGACCGCGGCGGTCGTGGTGCCGACGTCGTGATGGAGGTCGTCGGCCAGGTTGGCGATCGTCGCCGCGTCGGTGGCCGGGTCGTCGACCAGGGCGCGGATCGTGTCTCCGGTGACGGTCGAGCCCTTGGCGTAGCGCTCGTCGTAGTACTGGAACGGGCCGGGGGTTCGCTGGACCATGGAGGTGCTCCCGAGAGTTGGTGGTACGGCGCAGGACGACGGGGCCGTGCGCGGCACGACCCCGTCGGTCCTAGTTGATGCTCTTCAGCAAGGTGCTGGACCCGTTCTCGGTGCCCTGCACCTGGGCGCTCAGGTCACGGGCGCCCTCGTTGTCGCTCGAGCGCCCGGTCGCGGCGACCCGTGAGACGCCGTGACCACCTGCCGTGATGTTCTTGCCGAGGTGGTGGGCGTCGATCGCGATGTTGTCGCTGACGAACGCGGCCATCGCCGGACCCACCTCGGGGTGACCGAGCAGGGAGTGCGCCGCCTCGAGGTCGCCGTGCAACCTGGCCGCAGTGGTCGCGGCGTGGTCGCCGCGACCACTGGTCGTGCGCCCCGCGCGATCGAGGTGGTCGACGTCGATCCCGACGACGTCGCCGCTGTCCGAACCCATGGCTGCGCCTCCTGGTCGTGGAGAACCGCTCAGTCGGTCGTGTTGAGGGACCGGGTCGCGGCGTTGCGGACGTTGGAGATGAACTCGTCGGTGTTCTCGCTGGTGCGGTTCATCAGCTTGCCGACGTTGCTGTCGATCTCGGTGCTGTGCCGGTCGGCCGCCGCGCGGGTGCGGTCGATGTCCTCGGACCCGACACCGCCCTCGGTCTGCCGGCCGAAGCCGGCCTGCTGACGGCTGGCCTCGTCGTGGGCGCCACGGAAGCCGGTCATGTTGTTGCGCGTGTCGTCGACGTGGTTCTGGATCGAGCCGCGGTCGACGCGGAGCTGGTCACTCATCTGGGTCTCCTGGGTCGTGGGTACGCCGCGGTCAGGCCGGCGGGTTGATCTTGTGGGCGAGGTCGGTGGCGGAGGTCTCCATCAGGCGGGCCTCGCCGCCCTGGGCGTCGGCCGCGGAGTCCTCGTGCTGGGCGGTACGACGGACGTACTCGGCGCCGCCCGCGGCGTTGGCGGCGTGCATCGTGCCGGCGGCCGACAGGCCGTTCGCGGTCGCGGTCGAGCCGTTGCCGGCCTGGTTGGCCAGCGCGCCCTTGTTCTGCGCCAGCAGGTCGGCGGTGTGGCCGTGCTGCTTCTTGGCCAGGCCCTGGACCTGGTCGGCCTGGTCCCCGATGTTGCGGTTGGTGTGGAGGGCACCCTGGTAGCCCTCGGTGAGAGAAACGCGGTCAGCAGCCATGCTGGACTCCCGAGTAGTTGGTGTGGTGCGTGCCCCCAGCACCTATCCGGTCTGCGGCGGCCCAAAACCTCGGCGCGCCGAAAACTCCGCGATCAGTCATCGACGCGAGCCGTCTGCACGAGCGAGGCCGAGCCGTCGCGGTTGACGTACATCGCCCGTCCACGGGGCAACCGCCGCGAGGGGTGGCCACCGATGAGGCGGCCCTCGAGGCGGTCGCCGCTGAACATGAAGCCCGGCGTGCTCAGGTCGATCAGGCGCTGGATCATCGGCTCGTAGACCGCCCGCGACATGCCGCCCGTCCGACGGGCCAGGATCACGTGCAGCCCCAGGTCGCGGCCCTGGGGCAGCAGGTCGATCAGGGGAGCGAGCGGGTCGCCCTGCGAGGTCGCGACGAGGTCGTGGTCGTCGATGATCACGTAGACGTCCAGGCCCTTCCACCACGACCGGTTGCGCAGCTGCTCCGACGTCACGTCCGGCCCCGGCACCCGCGCCCGGATGGCGCCAGCGATCTCCTGGGCGGCTTGGGCGGCCTGCTCGGCACCGGTCGAGTAGGTGAGCAGGTAGTCCGGCGGCACGACGTCGAGCAGGGAGCGCCGGTAGTCGACGACCGCGATCCCGATCTCCTCCGGCGGCCGGCTGGCGACGAGGTCGGCGATGAGCAGCTTGAGCAGGTTGGACTTGCCGGTCTCGCCGTCGCCGTACACCTGCAGGTGAGGGTCGGCGCCGCTGAGGTTGATCTCCGCGGGGCCGAGGTTGAGCTCGGACAGCCCGACCAGCAGGCCGGTGTCGCCGCGCTCGGTGGGCGGCAGGTCGGCCACCGTGACGAGCTGCGGCAGCACCTCCACGCGCGCCACCCGCTGCTGGCCCCACTTCGCGAGGATCGCGTCGAGCAGCCGCTTCTGCGCCTCCTCGGGGGAGCCGCCGTCGTCGTACGTCGGAAGCGCGGCCTGGAACACCAGCGCGCTCTGCCGCGAGCCGGTGAGGCCGCGACCGGGCGCATCCTTCGGGATCTGCTCCATCGCCTGGCGGCCGAAGTCGGAGTCGAAGGGGTCGCTGAGGCGCAGCTCGACGCGGCCGGTCATCG
Organism: Nocardioides maradonensis; assembly: GCF_054777115.1. Classification (NCBI taxonomy): domain Bacteria; kingdom Bacillati; phylum Actinomycetota; class Actinomycetes; order Propionibacteriales; family Nocardioidaceae; genus Nocardioides; species Nocardioides maradonensis. The sequence goes on from NZ_BAAHAZ010000012.1 coordinate 31,208, forward strand.
ACGCCTGCATCCGCATCCGCACCTGCATCGCCTGCGTCACCGTCACCACCACATGCACGCCGAAGCTGGTGCCGCGTGCGGCGATGTCGGCGATCGCGTAGTCGAGGTCGTCCCACTCCTCGCGGAAGGTGCCCCAACCGTCGACGACCAGGAAGACGTCGCCGAGCGTGTCGGCCGGGAGCTCGCCGGCCGCCCGGGCGCGGCGGAACGCCGCCGCCGACTCCAGCCCGCGCTCCCGGAACAGGACCTCGCGCTGGTTGAGCAGGCTGCGCACGTCGTTGACGGTGCGGGTGATCCGCTCCGGGTCGACGCGGCTCGCGACCGTCGCGACGTGCGGCAGCCCGGCGAGCGACGACAGGGACCCGCCGCCGTAGTCGATGCAGTAGAACGCGACGTCTCCCGGTGCGTGCTGCGACGCCAGCGACAGGATCGTGCTGCGCAGCAGCGTCGACTTGCCGGTCTGCGGCGACCCGGTGATGACGAGGTTCGCGTCGCCGCCCGCGAAGTCGAACGTGAACGGCCGCTGGTCCTGGTGGGTCGGGTCGTCGACGAGGCCCACCACGGCGGCGCAGGTGCCGGCCTCGGCACGCCCGCCGAGGTCGACCAGGCTGCCCAGGGACAGCTCACGCGGCAGCGGTGGCAGCCAGACCGGTCGCACCCGCGCCCAGCCGGAGGTGGCCATCTGCCGGCACAGCACGTCCAGCACGGTGTCCGTGCCGTCCGGGACGGCTCCGTCGGTGACGGCCAGGTCCGCGGCCTGGTGGGACATCCACGCGCCCAGGCCGTTCACGGCGACGTACGGGACGACCGGGACGGTGGTCTTCACCTGCCCCGACGGTGGCACGTACGGCGAGGACACCAGCGCCGCCTTGAACCGCTCGAAGACCGTGGTGTCGACCTTGAGGAAGCCTGAGCCCGGCTCGGGCGGCAGGTGGTAGGCGTCGGGTACGCCGATGGCGTCGCGGCTCTCGCCCTCGGAGAACGTGCGCAGGCCGATCCGGTAGGACAGGTGCGACTCGAGCCCGCGGATCTTGCCGACCTCCAGCTTCTGCGAGGCCAGCAGCAGGTGCACGCCGATCGATCGGCCGATCCGGCCGATGGCGACGAAGAGCTCGGCGAAGTCGGGCTTCGCGGTGAGCAGCTCGGAGAACTCGTCGACGATCACGAGCAGGTGGGGGAGCGGCGGCAGGTCCTCGCCGGCGTCGATCCGGTCCTGGTAGACGGTGACGTTGGGCAGGTTGCCGGCGGCCTTGAGCACCTCCTGGCGGCGCTGCATCTCGCCGTAGAGCGCGTCGCGCATCCGGTCGACGAGGGTCAGGTCGTCCTGGAGGTTCGTGATCATGCCGGCGATGTGCGGGATGTCCTCCATCGCGGCGAACGTCGCCCCACCCTTGAAGTCGACGAGCATCAGCGCGAGCCGGTCCGGACCGTGCCCGATGACCAGCGAGCTGACCAGCGTGCGGAGCATCTCGGACTTGCCGGAGCCGGTGGCGCCGACGACCAGGCCGTGCGGCCCCATGCCGCTGTGGGCGGCCTCCTTGAGGTCGAGGATGACCGGCCGGCCTCCGGTCCCGACCCCGATGGGCACCCGCAGCAGCTCGCGCAGCGGCCGCGGCCGCCAGCTCTGCGCGAGGTCGAGCCGGGCCGGGTCCTCGACCCCGAGGATCTCGGGCAGGCCCACCGTCTCGGCGAGCTCGCCGTCGTCGGAGGTGGTGGCGGTGAGGCGCAGCGGCGCCAACGACCGCGCCAACGCCGTCGCCGACCCCGGCTCGGGGACGTCGACGGTGAAGGGGAGTGGCCGTCCGCTCGCCACGGCCGTGCCCGTGGGACCGACCTCGATCCGCGCGTCGACCCGCTCCGGCTCGTCGGCGGCTCCGTCGAGGAGCGAGACGACGTGGACGCCGAGCTCGGCCAGGCTCACCTCCGGGGCAGGGGAGCGCAGCTGCTGGCCGGGGGCGAGTCCGTCGCCGTCGATGATCACGACGAGCCGGTTCGGGGGCACGTACGCCGACCCGCGGGCCCGCTGGTGGCGGTCGAGCCGTGCCTCGAGCTCGGGGGCCAGCAGGTGCTCGATCGAGGCGAGGTCGGTGCCGATCCGGCGGGCGGTCAGGTCCCCGTCGGTCGCGGTCTCGTCGAGCACGTGCGGCAGCCACTTGGCCCAGTCCCATGCGGCTGCCGCGCGGTCGGACCGGATGATCGCGACCGAGACGTCGTGGGGGCTGTGCAGGGCGGCGACCTGCTGCAGCAGGTGGGTCGCCAGGTCCCGGCGTACCTCTGCGGGACCGAGGACGCTCAGCTGCCCGATCCGGGCCAGCGGCAGCACCACCGGCTGGTCGTGCAGCACGGCGTACCGGTGCTGCAGCTCCTGCGCCGACTGCAGGCAGACCGGGTCGAAGCTGTTGAGCGGTCCGGTGTCGGCGTCGAGCGTCAGGCCCGCGTCCAGCGGTACGTCGCCGGTCCCGACCCGGATCGCCAGGAAGTCGCGCTGCGTCGGCCGCCGCTCCCAGCGCCGGGCGTCGGTGCGGGCGATGTCGAGCAGCTGGTCGGCCCGCGGGTGGCACCAGGCCTGGTGCGCGCGCTGCTGCGCGATCTGCTCGCGCACCCGGTGGCGCAGGCTCTCGATGTAGTCCAGGTAGCGCTCCCGGCTCTCGCGCTCCTGGTTCTTCTGGCCGCTGCGCTGGCTGATCATCATCACGATGCCGATCGACACCGCGCCCAGCAGCGCGAGGAAGGACGCGACCGCCACGATCGGGTTGTTGCGCTGCGTGATCGCTACGGTGACCGACCCCGCGCCGCCCATGATCGGCATCATCAGCATGCTCGCCCCGGCCGCGGCGGGCGCCGACTGACCGCGTCCCGGGGGTGCGGCGATCACGATCGGCTCCGGCTGCGTCGCCGGCGGAGCGGTGCGTGCCGGACGACGGACCAGGGTGGTGGTCATGCGAACCCCCGAGGGTTGGAGCGGGCATGGTGTGGGAAGGGCAACCATACGACCGGGGATATGCTCCGCGTTCGTACGCCGGAGCGTCTGCTCGGGAGCCCGCGTCGTCGTGAGGAAATGCTGATGCACACCGCCTACAGCCGGATCACCGTGGTGACGGCCGAGCGGTCCGTCGATCTCGCCCTCCCCGCGGCGCTCCCGGTCGCCGACGTCCTCCCGCAGCTGCTGCGGTACGTCGCTCCCGCGGGGTCCGTCGACAACCCGACCACCTGGGTCCTCTCGCGGCTCGGCGGCGCGGCCATCCCGATGGGACAGACCCTGGCGGAGGCCGCGGTGCTCGACGGCGACGTCCTCGAGCTCGGGCCGGAGGGGCAGACGGTCCGCCCGATCCTGGTCGACGACGTGCGCGACGCGGTCGAGGACAGCGTCGACAGCGCGGGTGGGACCTGGACGCCCCGGACCACGGTCTCGTTCTCGGTCCTGACCGGCAGCATCACGCTCCTGCTCCTCGCGCTGCTCGGCGTGGTCGGCGCCGCTGGCGGCGCGACCTGGGACCGCGACCTGGCGGGGACGCAGACGTCGGCGGTCCTCGCGGTCGTGCTCGTCGGGGCGACCTGGTGGGCGTCGGTGCGCGCCCGGCCCCTCGACACGGCGATCGCGGCGGTGGCCGCGATGACGTGGGGTGCCGCCCTCGGCCTGGCCCTGTGCCGGCAGGGCGACGTACCCGCACCGGTCACCGTCGCCGCCTGCGCGGCGCTCGCAGCCGTCGTCGCGGCCGTGACCCGGGCGTTCACCCCGGTGACGACCGCACACCTGGCGTTTGCGGGCGTCGTGCTCGTCGCGGCGGCCCTCGGCACCACCGCGCAGGTCGACGGGTCCGCGGCGCGGGTGACGCTGCGGCTGCTCCCGGTGCTCGCCGTCATCGCGGTCGGAGCCGTCCCGCGGGTCTCGCTCTCGGTCGGCGGCCTCGCGAGCGCCGACTACCGGGTCCGCAACGTCGGGGTGCTCGACCTCGACACGCTGCAGCGGCGCTATCGCACGAGCAACGCGATCCTGGTCGGCGCGCTGGCCGGCATCGCGCTCGTCGTCGCCTGGTACGGCACCGCCCTCGCCCTTGCCGGCGACACCTGGGACCGCAGCCTCGCCGCCTGCCTCGCCCTCGCGGTCGCGCTGCGCTCCCGCGCCTTCTCCCGTACGCCGCACATGCTCGCCCTCCGGCTCGCCGGGGTCTGGCTCGCGGTGCTGTCCCTCAGCAGGCTCGTGCTCGACCAGGCCGCCCTGCGCCCCTGGCTCGGCGCGCTGCTGGGCGGCGCGCTCGTCGCCGCCCTCGCGCTGACCGCGTTGGACCTCTCCGAGATCCCACGCGCTCGGGTCAAGCGGACCCTCAATGCGCTGGAGTTCCTGACCCTGGTCGTGATGCTCGTGCTGCTCTTCGGTGCGCTGACCGTCTACGCCGACTTCAAGGGGATCTTCGGATGACCGACGACGACAACGCGCCGGACCCCGCTCTCGCCCGGCGCCGGGAGGCCGACGGGGCGGCCGGCGACCTCGCCCGGATGGGCATCGACCCCCGCAGCCTGGGTCTCGGACCCACCCCGGCGGCGCCGGTCGCGCCTCCGGCGCCGGACGCCGACCAGTCGGGCGGCGAGGTCGTCCAGTTCCGACGCCGCGACCCGCTGCCCGACGACCCGACGATGATCCGGGTACGGCCGGTCGAGCAGACCCCGCCACCTCCGCCGCCCGCGGCTGCGGCCCCCGCCGCACCGGCGCCGCCGCTCGCGCCCCCTCCGCCGCCCGCACCGCGCGACGTGCCCCGGCTGCTGCAGCGGGCCGCGACCGGTGTGGTCGTGCCCGAGTCCGCGGCGGGCATGCAGGGGGAGCGCGCCCTGGTCGACCGGATCCGTCAGCGCCAGACCAACCGGCGGGTCGTCGCGTTCGCGTCCGCCAAGGGCGGCGTGGGATGTACGTCGGTCGCGGTCGGTGTCGGAGCGGTCCTCACCGCGCTGCGCGACGACCGGTCGGCGGTCGTGGACGTGCAGCAGGGCGGACCGTCGCTCGGCGCGCTGCTGGGGGCGGAGCGACCGCGCTCCTGCATCCAGCTGCTCGCGCAGGACGACGCGGTCGATCCGCCGCGCGGCCGGACCGGGCTCTCCGTGGTCGACGGGTCGGGCTGGGACCTCGCGCTGCGCCGCATCGACGTGTCCGACGTGCTCGACCGACTCGGTCGTGACCACACCTTCAACCTGCTCGACGTGGGCAACGACGCGGGCGAGGGCAGCCACACCGCGTTGGCCCGGGCGGACCGGGTCGTGCTCGTCTCGACGGCCGGGGTCGTCGGGGAGGCCGCGATGCAGGCGGCGTTCGACCGGCTGCGCCGGGTCAACCAGGTGGTCGCGTCGAGCGCGGTCGCGGTGGTCGTGGCGACCAGCGAACCGGCGTACAAGCAGGCGGTGAGGGACCTGCGCGGCCGGCCTCAGGTCATCGTCGTACCCCCGGACCCCTGGCTGGCTGCCGGGTCGCCCTTCGAGCCGAGCGCCGTCCGGGCCGAGACCCGCGAGGCGATGCTGCGGATCGCCGCGGCGGTGGTCGACGGAGGCGGCCGTGTCTGAGCCGTGGACGCCGCCTCCGCCGCCGGACGCGCAGAACGGCATGGCGCTGCGGGCGACGCCGAACGCGGAGCGCTACGTCCTCGAGGCCGACGCGATGCGACGGCGCCAGCTGCGCTCGGCGCTGCTGCACGGGTCGGGGCGCAACTGGCGCGAGAACCGCCGCGCGTGGCCGGCGATCGTGGCGGGCCTGATCGTGGTGGCGGTCATCCTCGCCGGCCTGTCCGTCGCCCAGGCGCTCAAGGTGAGCCTGCGCAACAACCCCACGACCCCGGTGCCGACGGCCCCTGTCAGCCCGTCGGCGTCCACGACACCGCACGGAGCACCAACGCGATGACCGTCCCCCGTTCGCTCGCCACCGCCGGCATCCTCGGTACGACGCTCGCCCTGGCCGCCTGCGGGTCGTCACCGAAGCCCGCACCGACCCCGACGACCTCCTCGCCCGCTCCGGCGGCCTCGGCGTCGGCGGATCCGGCGGGCAGCGTCGTACCTCTGGGCGGGGACGGGGACCTGCGGTTCGTCTGGAAGCTCGACGCGGGCGTGGATCCGCACGACCCCGTCATCGACGTCGCCCGCCGCACGATCGTCCTCATGGACCTGGGCTACCAGTCGCCGTCGTGGACCGACCGGGCGCGGATGACGAAGGCGTCGGCCGCCCTCACCACCGCCGACGTGGTCACGCCGCGGGAGATCTCCGAATGGACCGACCCGCACAAGCGTCCCGCCGTCGGGCTGATGCGGATGCTGGTGACGAAGCCGATGGTCGACGGCGCGAAGGCCACCGTCTTCACGTGCACCCAGCTCCGGGGGGTTCCGTCGATCAGCCAGCCCGTGGGCGGCGACGGCGTGCCCACGTGGATCGAGCTCGCCGCCCGTGACGGCGTCTGGCGGGTGACCCGCTACGACAACAACGCAGAGTGGGCCACCGCCGGTCCGGAACGCAGGTTCACGGACCGCTGCTCCGCGTTCGGGAAACCGCCGAACCCGCTGCTGGGCGGCGGGTGAGAGTGGGTGCCCTCGGGCACCCTCACCCGCCGTGGGACTGGAGGTCGGTCTTCGCGTCGTCGAAGGCCTGCGCGTAGCTGGCCCGTGACTCGTAGCCGAACTTCGTGATCCTCGCCAGGTTCATGTTGGTCTCGAACTGCCGCTCGACACTGTCGTGATCCTCCTTGGTCCACTGGTCCAGCGGCTTCGGAGCGCCGTGGGCGTCCGTGGGCCAGTGCAGGCCGAGGTCCGCGCGGTCCTTCTCGGTGAGGTTGGCCAGCACGGTCGCTTCGGCTGTCGACTGGATGTGGTTGCCGGTCCCCGAGTGCAGGCCACCGATCAGCCTGTTCGTGATGGCCGAGGTGTCGACGTGCTCGGAGTCCTTGAGGGCGTCGAGCCAGCTGCCCACCCCCGACTTCACCAGGTCGCCGCCCACCGGGAGCTTGTCGAACGGCAGCTTGTCGGTGAGGAAGCCGATCAGGGCGTACTTCTGGTCGACCTCGCCGTTGTGCTCCTTGTCCGAGGTGACGTGGTCTCCCCACTTCTGATCGCTGTCGCCGTAGTCGAGTGCTCCGAGCACGTGCCCGAGCGGGTTGTTGATCCGGGTGTCGATGTAGAGCATCCGGGTGTCCAGATCGGCGTGAGGGTCGCTCATGGCCTGGTGGTAGCCGGCCTGCATGTACAGCGCCTCGGCCGCGGTGAGGCTGTTCTTGGCATCCGGGTCCCGTCCGACCTCGGCCAGGTACTTCTCGAGGTCGACGTTGTTGTCGGCGTTGAACCCCGGATCGTGCTGCACCCCGGGCGTGAACGGGTCGATGTCCCCGTTCGCTGAGGGGGCGCCGTCGCCGATGAACTGGTGGTTGATCGCTCCGAGGTGCTGGGTCGCCATCGTCGCGAAGTCGTCGCGGAGGTCGGCGTACCGCGCGCTGTCGCCGTTGGCCACCTCGTGGACGACGTCGCCGAACAGCGTCGCCGACTCCTGGTCGTTGCCGCTGGTGGCCGCCGACAGCGCGCGCCCGAGCGGGTCCATGCCGTGGGTGTTGTTCTGCTCCTCCCACAGGTGCTTGTCGTAGTAGCCGTCGCTGTTGGCGCCGTCACCCATGGAGGGCTGGTCGTAGGGCAGGTGCCACTGCCGCTCGTTGAGGAGGTAGCGCAGCTTGTCGTTGTAGCCGTGCGACTCGTCCCAGCCGTGCGAGCCGTCGAAGGTGTAGCTGCGCTCCCCGGTGAAGAAGTCGTGCGCCGACTGCGGGTTGTTGCCGAGCGCGTCCATCAGGCCCTGCAGCGGGTCGAAACCCGCCGAGTGGGTGGATCCGGTGCCCTGGGTCCAGTCGAGCCGGATGCCGTGGTCGGACCGCAGGTCCATGGTGGTCGTGCCCCACACGCTGCCGTTGCCGTCGCCGTGGTAGCGGTCGAAGCTGTACATGCCCTCGGCGATCGGGTCGAGGAAGTCCGGGTTGAAGTGTCCGGTGCGGAGCAGCGGCGCCAGGACCTGGTAGCCGTAGAGCTGGGTGCCGTAGTGGTAGTCGCCCTGGCCCGGCCATGTGATGTCGGTCTTCTTCTGGCCCAGCTCGTTGAGCCGGTCGACGTAGTCGCTCGCGAGCCGGTACTCCGCCGGCGTACCTGGGGCGTAGCCGTTCGGTCCACCGCTGGCCGTCGCAAGGGTGGTGCCCAGGTTCTTCTGGAGGTCCCCGATCAGTGCTCCCAGCGCGTTGTCGCGCGGGCCGCCGTCCTTGTTGGCGTACGGGTCGGGCTTCGTGTCGCCGTCGGACTGGGCGACGATCTGGTTGAGGCGCAGCAATCCCTCGGGGCCGATCTTGTTCATCAGCGGCGCGGCGATGGCGGTGACGTCGCCGAACCGGGACAGGTAGGCGTTCAGGTCGGTGAGGGTCGGCTTGAGGTCGGTGTACCTGCCCTGGTTGACCTGGGTGACCAGGTCGTTCGCGTGGGTGATGATCTCGTTCGCGGTCGCCTTGTCCTGGCGCAGCAGGATGTCGAGCACCGGTGCGGAGATCTCCTTGTGCTGCAGCAGGTACGTCGCCCGCTCGGCCGCGGTCATGTCCTTCGTGACGGCCGCGTAGTACGCCGCGCGGTCGGCGTCGGTGAGCACGAGCGTCGGCCAGTCGGAGGCTGCCGCCAGCGGGATGAACCCGGCGCGGATCAGTGCCTTGATGTTCGCCAGGTCGCCGGGGCCGGCCTTGAGGATCCGAGCGGTCTCGGACGCGTCGTGGTCGAGCTGGTGGACCAGCCGGTTGTACTCCGGGCGCAGCCGGGCCGTCTCCTCCCGCCGCATCTGGGCGAAGTCGATCTTCAGCTCACCCATCTTGTACTCGGGGGTGTGCATCAGCCCGGTGCCGGCGTTGAGGACCTGCAGGTTGAGCCGGCCGACCTCGGTGTCGAAGGTCGTCGCCTGGGCGCCGAACTGGCGCAGGCAGCCGGCAGCCAGGTTGCCGGCCGCGGCCAGCGTCTGCGCGTGTCCCGCCGCGGTCCTCGGCAGCTGGCTGATCGTCTTCAGGTCGCCGACCGTGGCGGCGTCGCTCCTGGCCGCGTCCTGGAGCAGGTCGGTGCCCAGGTCGGACAGCACCGTGGCGCTCACGCCCGGCTGGTTCGCCGCCGCGACGATCTTCGCCGGCGTGCTGCCGTGGAGGTCTTCGAAGTCTTCGAACGGAGTGCCCATGACAAGTCCCGAGGGGTGGTCGACGGTGGTGAGTGCCGCGGCGAGGAGCCGGCCGGCCTTCGAAGGCCTACCCCCGGACACGACGGCAAAACCCAGGCCCGGTCCGGACGGGTCGGAGGCTCGCGCGCGGCGCACCGTAGATTGGGTTTGTCCGCATCTCCCCTCGGGGAGGACGCAGGACGTGGGTCTCGGGTGCCCGATCTCGGCACCGCTGCGACACATCCCATGTCGAAAGGTGCAGGAATTGGCCACAGCAGGATCGATGCAGACGCGGCCCCCGCGGCTCCCGTCCACCCGCGAGTCGCGCCCCGCGCTGATCGGCCTCGCGCTGGTGCTGATCGTCGGCGGCGCGCTCGCGTCGGCGTACCTCGCCGTCATCGCGGGGCACCGGGCGGAGTTCGTCCAGGTGCGCACCGAGATCGCGCAGGGCCAGAAGATCACCAAGGCGGACCTGCAGACCGTCAGCCTCCCGCAGGGGTACGACGGCGGCATCCCTGCCGACCAGGAGGACTCCCTCGTGGGTCAGTCGACGACGGTCCGCCTGCTCGCCGGCACGGTCCTGACCCCGGCGATGGTCTCGAAGACGGGCGGCATCGCGGCCGACCAGGCGCAGGTGGCGCTGAACGTCGACCCGATGACCGCGCAGGGCATGCACCCGGGCGACCGCGTGCTCATCTACGTCGAGGACGACGACGGCGGCACGCACACGGTGGACGGCGAGCTGCTCGCGATCGGGAAGAGCCAGGACGGCGGCATCACCGGCACGTCCAGCTCCGAGGTCCCCATCAAGGTGCTCATCAGCAGGCAGTGCCTGACGGCCGTGTCGCAGGGGATCATCGGCAACAAGTTCGCCGTCTCGCAGACCGGCGGATCGGGCGACCTGGGCTGCGGAGGGCAGTGACGCCATGTCGCTGATCTCCGTCGCCTCGGCCAAGGGGTCGCCGGGTGTCACCACCGCGACCCTGCTGCTCGGGGCGCTCTGGCCCCGTCCTTGCGTCGTCGCCGAGTGCGACGCCGCGGGTGGTGACATCGCGCTGCGGATGCCGTCGGAGCAGGGCCAGCCGCTGACCCCGGACGCCGGGCTGGTGGCGCTGTCCGCCGCGGGGCGCAAGGCGATGCACGCCGGTCTGATCGAGCAGCACACCCAACACATCGTGGGTGGCCTGGGAGTCCTCACCGGCGTGAGCCTCCCCGAGCAGGCCGGCGGGCTGGCGTGGCCGGACCTGGCGCAGCTGTTCGGCAGCGCGCCGGGCACCGACGTCCTCGCCGACCTCGGCCGGATCGGGGGATCGACCCCGCAGAACGCGATGCTCGCGACGAGCAGCCTGGTCGTGCTCGTGACCGACGCCGTGCCGAGCAACGTCATCCACCTGCGGGAGCGGGCGGCGCGCGTGCACCAGAACCTGGGCGGCGCGATGGCCGCCCCGATCCACGTCGTGGTGGTCGCCGGCACCAAGCGGGCGCGCGCCGTGAAGGAGGTGCGCGAGTCGTTGGAGCGCTCGCGGGTGCCCTTCGAGGACGTGCACCACCTCGCGCACGACCCGGTCGGCGCCAACTTCTTCCTCGGCCAGGTCCAGGGCCGACCGGATCGGACCGCCCTCGTCCGCTCGGCGGGCTCGATCGTCGACCGGCTGGCCGCGCGGACCGCGAACGCCTTCGTGGCCACCGAGCCCGTCGGCGTACCGGCTCCGGAGGTGACGCCGTGATCGACCACGACCTGGTCCGGACCCTGCGCAGCCAGGTGGCCGAACGCCTCAACGAGCAGCGGCGCCGCGACGCGGCGTCCGGGGTCTCGCCGATGAGCGCCGAGGACGAGCGTGAGTTCGCCCGATCGCTCATCGTGCAGGTCCTGGAGGACCACGCCCGCTTCGAGGTGTCCGACGGCCGCCGGCCGCCGACCCCCGCCGACGAGCGGGACATCGCCTCGGCCATCCACTCGGCGCTGTTCGGCGTCGGCCGGCTGCAGCCGCTGCTGGAGGACCCCAACGTCGAGAACGTCGACATCAACGGCTTCGACCAGGTCTTCGTGCAGTACGGCGACGGCCGCGAGGAGCGGCACCCGCCGGTGGCCGAGAGCGACGAGGAGCTCGTGGAGCTCATCCAGGTGCTCGCCGCGCACTCCGGCCTGTCCAGCCGGCCCTTCGACGCCGCCAACCCCGAGCTCGACCTCCGGCTCCCGGACGGCTCGCGGCTCTCCGCGGTGATGCAGGTCTGCGCGCGTCCCTCGATCTCGGTCCGCAAGGCGCGGCTGGGCCGGGTGTTCCTCGACCAGCTCGTCGAGAACGGGACGATGGACGAGGAGATCTGCAGCTTCCTCAAGGCGGCGGTTCGGGCGCGCAAGAACATCATGATCGCCGGCGCCACGAACGCCGGGAAGACCACGATGCTGCGGGCGCTCGCCAACGAGATCCCGCCCCACGAGCGGCTCATCACCGTCGAGCGCGCCCTCGAGCTCGGTCTGGGGGAGTACGCCGACCTCCACCCGAACGTCGTACCGCTGGAGGAGCGGCTGCCGAACGCCGAGGGCGTCGGTGGGGTGTCGATGGCCGACCTGGTCCGCCGCTCGCTGCGCATGAACCCCTCGCGCGTCATCGTCGGTGAGGTCCTGGGCGACGAGATCGTGACGATGCTCAACGCGATGACCCAGGGCAACGACGGCTCGCTGTCGACCATCCACGCGAACTCCTCGCTCGAGGTGTTCTCCCGGATCGGCACCTACGCGATCCAGGCCCGCGAGCGGCTCCCGCTCGAGGCCTCCTCGCTGCTCATCGCCGGAGCGCTCGACTTCGTCGTGTTCGTCCGCAAGCGCAACGACGGCCCGGAGGGCGGCGGCCAGGTGCGCGTGGTCGAGAGCATCCGCGAGATCGTCGGCCACGACGGCCAGGTGATGTCGAGCGAGGTGTTCGCGCCCGGCCCGGACGGGCGTGCGGTCGCCCACGCCCCGATCGCCTGTATCGCCGAGCTGGCCGAGCACGGCTACGCGTCCTTCGCACACGGGGGCTGGGCGTGATCGAGGCCTGGCGCATCCCGCTCGCGGTCACCGCCGGTGCGGCGGTGGGCGTCGGCGCGGCGATGCTGCTGCTCGGCATGCACCGCCGCCCGCCGGCCGCCGCCACCCCGGGCCGTCGCTCCTTCACGGTGAGCCCGGGGCGGATGCGGCGGCTCGCTGTCGGTGTTGTGGTGGGCCTGGTCATCCTGGTGCTGACCCGGTGGATCGTGCTGGCGGTGGTCGCCGCCGTCGTGATCGCGTTCTGGGACCGGATCCTCGGTGGTGCCGCCGAGGAGCGCCGTGCCATCGCGCGGGCCGAGGGCCTCGCGGCCTGGATCGAGTCGCTGCGTGACACGATCGCCGGCGCCGTCGGTCTCGAGCAGGCCATCCCGGCCACCGCAGCGAACGCCGCGGCGTCGGTCCGGCCGGCACTCAACCTGCTTGTCGACCGGCTGCGCGTCCGCGAGCCGATGCCCGACGCGCTGGCTGATTTCGCCGACGACCTCGACGACCCGTCCGCCGACCTGGTCGTCGCCGCGCTGATCCTCAACGCCCGGCTGCGCGGCCCCGGTCTGCGCGACGTCCTCACCGCGCTGGCCGAGTCGGCCCGCGACGAGCTCGACGTACGCCGACGGGTCGAGGGGAGTCGGCGCAGCACCCGCCGCAGCGTGCAGATCGTGATCGGCGTGATCGTGGTCGTCGCGGGCTTGCTGGTCCTCCTCAACCGCTCGTACGTCGCTCCCTACCAGTCCGCGATGGGCCAGCTGGTCCTCGCGGTCGTGATCGGCCTGTTCGGTCTCGGCGTCCTCTGGCTGCGACGCCTCTCCGGCGTCGAGGAGGCCGAGCGGTTCCTCGTGGCCGCCCGGTCGCCCCAGCCGACCCGACCCGAGAGGAGCGCCGGATGACCTGGTCGTTGCTCGCCGGCGCCGTCGTCGGCCTCGGGGTGCTGCTCGTCGTGATCGCCCTCAGCCGCCCGGTGCCCGGTGTCGCGGCGACCCTGGCCCGCCTGGAGCGCGCCGGGTCCCGCCGTGCGACGCCCAGGGTCACGGTCGACGGCGCCGCGGGCCGGTTGAACGTCGTACGTGACGGCATCGGGGGGTGGCTGGAGTCCGCAGCGGCCGGACGCGGCTGGCAGCTGATCCGCACCCGTTCCGACCTCGCCGTGATGAACCGGACGCTGCAGCAGCACCTCGGCACGAAGGTCCTGCTCGCGCTGGGCGCGATGGTGTGGTTCCCGTTCGTGGTGTGGGTCAGCGGGTTCGGATCCGGCGGCGTACCCATCGGGGTGGCGCTCGCCGCGGCCGTGGTGGCGTTCTTCTTCCCCGACCTCTCCCTGCACCGCGAGGCGGAGGCCCGGCGCCGCGACTTCCGGCACGTCACGGGCGCCTTCCTCGACCTCGTGGCGATGAACCTCGCCGGCGGCCGCGGCCTGCCCGAGGCGCTGATGGCCGCCTCCTCCTTCGGCGACCACTGGGCGATGGTGCGGTTGCGGCAGTCCATCTCCAACTCGCGCATCCTGGGCATCACGCCGTGGGAGGGGATCGGTCGGCTCGGTGAGGAGCTCGGCATCGACGAGCTGCGCGACCTGGCGTCCTCGCTCGCCCTGGCCGGCGACGAGGGTGCGCGCATCCGCAGCTCGCTCAACGCGCGGGCCGAGAGCATGCGTCGCAAGGAGCTGGTGGAGGTCGAGGGTGACGCGGGCGAGAGCAGCCAGTCGATGCTCATCGCGCAGCTGCTGATGTGCGTCGCCTTCTTGATATTCTTGGCCTACCCGGCAGTCAGCCAGCTCCACTGACTGGTTTGCCGGCTCTCGGGAAGGGAACGAGCACTCCGTGAACCCATTGCTCATCAGCGCGCAGGCCCTCATCGTCCTGGTGCGCGGCCGCGCCGAGCAGGCGCGTCGCGCGGGTGCCAGCCAGCGCGGCGCCACCGCCGTGGAGTGGGCGATCATCTCCGCGATCGTGGTCGGCCTCGCGCTCGTCGTCGCCGGGGTCATCAGGCACGTCGTCACGACGCGCTCCGCCCAGATCGACCAGGGCACCAACGGCTGACCCGCCCACTCTCTCGGGGGATGGCGGTGCGCCAGCGGGGCACGAGTGCCGTCGAGTTCGTCATCGTCGCGCCGGTCTTCCTGCTCCTGGTGTTCACGATCATCGAGGCGGGGCTGTACTTCCACGCCCGCGACACCGCGCAGACCTCCGCACGCGAGGGCGTGTCCGCGCTGCGCCTGGCCGGCACGAACGCCGACCCCGGCTCCTATCGCGCGTACGCCGAGCAGATCGCGACCCAGTTCGCGACCCAGATCGGCGACCTCACCCACGTGACGTCGGTGGCCACCATCGACCAGCACTCCGGTCGGGTGAGCGTGCGGGTGGAGGGCGACGTGGTGCTCCCCGTCGGCGGCACGATGCACATCTCGCAGACCTCCTCGGCGACCCTGGAGCAGTGGCTCCCCGACCTGCGGAACCCGTCGTGAGGCGGTACGACGCCCGCGGCGGCGCCAGCCTCGAGCTCGTGATCCTGGCGCCCTTCCTGCTGGCCCTGCTCATGCTCATCGTGGCCTTCGCCCGGTTCACGCAGGCGAAGGGCCTCGTCGACCAGGCGGCCCGCGACGCCGCCCGTGCGGCTACCGCGCAGAACTCCTTCCACGGTGCCCACACCGCGATCGACACGGCGGTCGCCGACGCCCTCAGGGGCGCGCCGTCCTCGTGCCGGGACAGCGCCGGCGTCGTACCGGACATCCCGCAGCACGCGTTCGACCCGGTGCCGGAGGGCACCACCCGCGTCGACCCGAACCAGCTGCAGTCGATCAGCGTCACGGTGACCTGCGAGGTCGACCTCGGCGACCTGGTGATCCTGCCGCTCGGGAAGAAGCCGATCACCTTCACCTTCACCAGCCCGATGGACAAGTACCGGGGGTACCAGCAGTGAGGGCGCAACGCGGGTCGATCACCCCGTTCGTCGTGATCATCGCGTTCGCCGTGCTGCTGCTCGCCGGGCTCGTCGTCGACGGTGGCGCCCAGATGAACGCGCACGGCCGGGCGATCGCGTACGCGCAGGAGGCGGCGCGGGCGGGCGCGCAGGGGCTGGACCTCCAGGACCCCCGCCTCG
Organism: Nocardioides maradonensis; assembly: GCF_054777115.1. Classification (NCBI taxonomy): domain Bacteria; kingdom Bacillati; phylum Actinomycetota; class Actinomycetes; order Propionibacteriales; family Nocardioidaceae; genus Nocardioides; species Nocardioides maradonensis. Next base: position 46,513 of record NZ_BAAHAZ010000012.1, read on the forward strand.
ACCTCGACTTCAACCTGGCCGAGAAGCTCGCGAACACCTACTGCGCCGAGGCGAAGGCCAAGGACGCCCGGCTCGTCGCCTGCGACGCCACGGTCATCGAGGTCGCCGACAAGACGTCGACCCACAAGGCGGTCGAGGTCCACACGACCGTCACGGTGCCAACGATCCTGCTGAACATGATGGGCTTCCCGTCCCTGTCCGCCTCGGGCACCGCCCTCGCCAGCCCGATGCCCGGCATCACCGGCCCCAACGGCGACATCGTGCCGACGGCGGCGCCGCCCACCCTCGACGTTCCGACCGGGGGCGCGACCCCGCCGACCGCGGGCGGCGGCACCTTCACGATCGGCTGCCCGACCATCACCCTCACCCCGAAGCAGCCCGGCCCCAAGAACACCCAGCACACCAAGGGCCCGAAGCCTCCGAAGCCGTCGACGACCATGAGCTGCCCGACCCATGGGTGACGAGGCCGGAAAGGCGCTCGCTGGTCGGAAGCGCCGTACGACGGGTCCCGGGCTCGTCCTTGCCCTGCTGATCGGCTGCGTATTCACGGCGTGTGGGTCCGGCGGGCCGGGTGGACCGGAAGGCTCCGACTCCACCTCGGCGGGCGGGGGCCCGGTGGAGCGGCCCTACGACACCGCGCAGCAAGCCGCCATGGGCTTCAGCGGCTGGTTCCAGGCGGATGCCACCGACTGCAGCGAACCCCACTTCATCCTCGAGGGTCGACTGCCTCAGCGCTGGCTCGACGCCTACTCGTGCCGGGCGGTCCTCAGCGCTGCCGAGTTCCGCGACCACTGTGAGCCGGGTCCGCTGTTCGCGTCGGGTGCGCCGCACAGCAGCGCGGTGAAGCTGGACGCCGGACGGACGCGTTTCACGATCGCCTGGGGCAGGACCCTTCACTGCGCCGGGAAGAACCACTCCGACAAGGGCACCTATCAGGTCGTCGTGCAGAAGTACGCCGACGGGTGGAGCGTCACGTCGTACAAGATCCTCGCCGGGCCCGGTGCCGGAACCTCGGGTTGAGCGACTAGATTCGGGTTTGCCGTCGTACCGTCTCGGGGAGGACGCAGATCATGGGGTCTCGGGTGACTCGGCATCGTCTTGCGCTGGTCGCGACCGTCGTGGTCGCGGGTTCGGCGCTGTCCGCATGTGGCAGCACCCCCGCACCCACGTCGACCCCGACGCCGGGCGTCGCCACGACCTCGGCCAGCCCGAAGCCGACGGAGACGGCCACGCCGTTGTCGGCCTTCGAGGACCGCGCCCCGGTCCAGGGCCTGCGGGCGTGGGGCACGGCTGCCGGTCGTGCTGTCGACAAGCACGACACCGCCCTCCGCTCGCTCCGGACCTTCACGACGCCCGCTGGGCACGCCGCGTCGCTCGCGCTGCTCCACACCGACCTGACCTCCGGTTATCGCTGGCCCGGCCCGCAGCCGTTCACCCCGACCGAGGTCACGGTGCAGGGAGACGTCGCCTCCGTGGTCGGGTGCTTCCAGACCTCGGGTTGGTCGGTCGACCCCGCCACCCACCACCGGGTCGGGAAACGGATCGTCGGTTCCTACCGGATCGGCATGCGTCGCGTCGGCGGGCGCTGGCGCTTCGACTCGGTCGCCTCGACGCCGGGCAGTTGCAAGAAGGTCGTCGTACGTGAGGTGAAGTGGTGATCAGGAAGATCTTCGCGGCAGCGGCCGCGGCTGGGTTGGCGGCCTTCGTCGCCGCGCCTGCGCACGCCAACTGGGACCCGACCGGGACGAGTTCGTCGCAGTCGCACACCTCCTCGTCGACGTACACGACGAGCTATGACTCCCCGGCGACGGGTGACGGCCAGCCGGCGGTGCACTGCACGGTCTACGCCAACGGCACCGGGATGGGGTCGTACTGCGCGTCGTTGGCCGGAGGCAGCTTCGCGCAGACGCTGCGCGAGCGGTTCGGTGGTCTGCCGTACCAGCGCTGCCGCTACCGCGAGGTGCCCTCGACCTGGTTGGTCCGCCCGAACCCCGACCCCGAGCACGGCCGCTACATGGTCCAGGTCTGCCTCGACGGCATCGACTGGGACACCGTGACGGGTGGCCCGAACCGGCAGATCGATATCAACGTGGTGTGGGTGCCGAACACCCAGGACGTGAGCGACGTGCACAACGCCGCGAACGACTTCATCTGGGGCCTGGTGTCCGGCGATGCCCAGCTGCCGGTGCCGATGCTGGTCACGCACCCCGCCACCCCGGTGGTCGGCGAGCCGACGTACTTCACGATGCGGTGGGTGAATCCCGCGACGCGTGACGTGGTGGCCAAGGGTCCGTACGCCGGCAACGGCGCGGGCGGTCCGTACCAGCGGGTCGAGCTCGGCAACGGCATCGTGATGACCGCGCAGGGCACCGGCATCACCGTGGACCCGAACCAGGTGGACATGAAGCCGGTGCACTGCTCCGCGGACGCGCCGTACGACCCGAGCGCCTCGACCCAGCCCGACGGCGCGTGCTCGATCGCGTTCTCGCGGTCCTCGGCGTCGGCCTCGAGGATGCAGAACCCCGACGACCCGATGCCGGGCGACGTGCGCGACGACGAGTCGTACTACCTGGCGATCACCGTCCACTGGGACGTGAAGTACGGCCGCGGGGCGGCGACGAACACGCTCGGTGACGGCTTCGACATGGTCGTCCACCAGGAGCTCCCGGTCTGGGAGGTCCAGGCGCCCAACCAGCAGCCCCCGCAGGTCTCCATCCACTAGTCCCAGAAGGGTGATCGTCCGATGACGGCCACGGTGTCCCATCGACAGACCCGGCTCCCGTTCCAGGAGCCGCCCCGACGAGGGCCCGGCCAGGTGCTGATGGGGGTCGGCGCACTGGTGGGGACGCTGCTCATCGTGATCGGCGTCCCCGTCGGGCTGCTCGCCGCGTTCGGTCCGCCGTGGCCCAGCGAGTGGCCGACGCTCGCGTGGCTGACGTCGCCCACGACCGGCGAGACGGTCATCGCGATCCTCGCCTTCGTCGTGTGGCTGGCGTGGCTGCACTTCGTGATCTGCCTGGTCGTCGAGGCCGTCACTGCCGTACGCCGCCGGGGGATCGCCCCCGCGGTCCCGTGCGGGTCGATCGGCACCCAGGCGCTGGCCCGCAACCTGGTCCTGGCCGTGCTGGTGCTCGTCGGCTTCACCGCGACCGCCGTCGGGCCGGCGGGCGCCGCCGAGGCACCGCACCCGTCCGGGCAGAACCAGACCACGCACGCCGTGGCAGCGACGCCGACGATCAGCGCCACCGCACGAGACGGACAGCTGCCCGCCGCCGGCCAGACCGAGCGCGCCACCTCGGCCGACGAGCGTGCCGGCCTCACCACGTACTACCAGGTGAAGCCGCCGCAGGGCCGCCACTACGACACGCTCTGGGACATCGCCGACCGGTACCTCGGCAACGGGCTGCGCTACAAGGAGCTCGTCGAGCTGAACCGCGGCCTGCACCAGGCCGATGGCACCGAGCTCACCAACCCCGACCTGATCTACCCGGGCTGGATCCTGCGGATGCCGGCCGACGCGGTCGGTCCCGGCCTGCGCGTCGTCGACCACGCCGGTGCCCTGCCGCAGGTCGTTCCCTCGCTCAGCGGTGGGGAGGCCGGCGGCATCGGTGGAGCAGCCGAGCTGCAGCGGCTCGCCGCCGATCCGACGGCGGCCACCGCCGCGCACGGGGTCGATGCGGTCCGCGGCGTCCACCTCGACGCGGCCTGGTCGCCGCTGTTCGGCGTCGCCGGCGGCCTGGCGATGGGCGGTGCCGCGCTCGCGCTGCGGCGCCGTCGGGCCGCGCGTCCGTTGGGGGAGCTGTGGGGAGCGCGGCTCACCGGTGTCCCGACCGACCCGCCGCCTGACGGCCCCGACGGTCCCGACGGTTCCGATGGTGGGCCGAGCGGTTCCGGCGGCCCGGCGTCGCGACTGCGGGACGAGGCACAGCCGGGCCTCGCGTCCTGGCTCGACCGTGCGCTGCGGTCCTCGGGGATCGGCCTCGGTGTGCCCGCCCCGACGCAGGTGTCGGTGGGGCCGACCGGGCTGGCCATGCTGTTCGCCGGGCCGACCACGGCCGAGCCCCCGGCCGGCTGGACCCGGATCAACGAGCGCGTGTGGGTCGTGGGCACCGACACCGCACTGCCCGGCGGGGGACCGGCCCCGTGTCCCGGCCTGGTGGCGATCGGGAAGCGTCCCGACGGGAGCCTGCTGCTCGTCGACCCCGAGGCCGTGCCCGGTGTCGTGTCGCTCGAGGGCGACGAGGACGTCGCGCGCAGCCTGGCGATGAGCCTGGCGATCGACACCGCGACCCATCCGTGGGCGGACCGGCGTACGGTCACCATGGTCGGGTTCGCCGGGGACCTCACCGGCATCGACGCCGAGACGGTGCACCGTGCCGACGACATCGGGCGGGTGCTCGAGGAGCTGGAGAACCAGGCCCGCTATTACCGCGGCGCGTGCCGCCAGGTGGGCGCGCACAGCGCCCGCGAGGCACGGGTCGGTTCGCCGGGGACCGCCGACTGGACCTACCACCTGGTGGTCTGCTCCGGGCTGCCCTCGCTCACCGAGCTGTCCCGGCTGCACGCTCTCGCCAGCGATGCCCAGGTCCCGCTCGGCGTCGTCGTGATCGGCAACCTCGCGTCCGCCGACCTCCGTCTCGCGGCGCGTGCCGACGGACGGCTCACCTCGCCGCTGCACGCCATCGACGTCGAGGCCCAGCAGGTCGGAGCCGACGCCGTCGCCGCCCTCGCCGACGAGTTCGCGTCGCCCGAGGCGGCCCCGGTGACGCTCGAGGAGTGGGCGTCGTCGCTCGCCGACCCGCCGGCGTACGCGACGGCGACCGACGCCGCCGTCCGCGTCGGTGTGCTCGGACCGGTCGAGGTGCGCGCGCCCGGCGAGGTCGACCAGGACCGGGTCGCCTTCCTCACCGAGCTCGCCGTCTACCTGGCGCTGCACCCGGCCGGGGTGCACGTCAACCGGCTCAGCGCGGCGATGTGGCCCCGCGGGGTGGAGACCGCGACCCGGAACGCGACCCTGCGTCAGCTCGACGCGTGGCTCGGGTCCGCGCCCGATGCCCCCGTCCTCGTCGAGGACGACGGGGTCTGGTCGCTGCGACCGGGCGCCGTCAGCCTGGACTGGAACGAGTTCCGCGGACTCGTGAACGCCGCCGGGGAGCGGCCGACCGACGCGGAACGGCTGCTCGGCCGGGCCCTCGGCCTGGTCCGCGGTCGTCCCTTCTCCGGCACGCCCGACGGGCGCTACGCGTGGCTGGAGACGACGACCCTGGAGGCGGACACCTCGCTGGCCGTCGGCCTGGTCACGCTCGCCGCGTCGGAGCGCGCGGTGGCGCGCGGCGACGCCGACGCCGCCCGGTCGGTGCTGGGTCACGGGTTGGAGACGATGCCCGCGAACGAGGACCTGTGGCGGGCGCGGCTGCGCCTGGAGGCGACGTACGGCGATGCGGACGACCTCCGCGAGGTCGCGGACGCGCTCTACCGGACGCTCGCCGAGGAGGGGTCGTACGGCGCCTCCGGGGAGACCGACGCACTGGTGGCGGAGCTGATCCCGGGCTACCGCTCGGCCGTCGCCTGAATCTTCTCCCGTCCTGCGTTACCCATGACCGGTCATGGGGCAGGCTGGGCGCATGATCACGGTCGACCACCTGACCAAGACCTACGGCGCGTTCACCGCCGTGGACGACGTCAGCTTCCAGTGCCGGCCCGGGCGGGTGACCGGCTTCCTCGGCCCCAACGGCGCCGGCAAGTCCACGACGATGCGCGTGATGGTCGGCCTGACCCCCGCCACCCGCGGCCACGTGACCATCGGTGGTGTCGCGTACGCCGACATCCCAAACCCGGGCCGTCACGTCGGCGTCCTGCTGGACGCGTCGGCCCAGCACGGCGGGCGCACCGGCCGTGAGGTGCTCTCGCTCGCGGCGATGACCATGGGCCTGCCGCGCACGCGCGTCGACCAGCTCCTGGAGGTCGTCGGGCTGTCGCCCGCGGAGGCCAGGCGTCGGCTGCGCAACTACTCGCTGGGCATGAAGCAGCGCCTCGGCATCGCGCACGCGCTGCTCGGCGACCCGCAGGTGCTGATCCTCGACGAGCCGGCGAACGGCCTCGACCCGGCCGGCATCCGGTGGATGCGGGGCCTGCTCAAGGAGTACGCCGATCGCGGCGGCACCGTCCTGCTCTCCAGCCACCTGCTCAACGAGGTCGAGCTGATCGCCGACGAGATGATCCTCATCGGCCACGGGCGCATCGTCGCCCAGGGCGACAAGCAGAGCCTGCTCGCGCACCGGACGGGCGCCGCCACGTCACTGGTCACCTCGCTCGACAACCACGGGCTGGCCACCGCCCTCGCCGCCGCCGGCATGACGGTCCAGCCGCGCGGGGCCGGCCTGCAGGTCGGCGGCACGACCGAGCAGGTGGGGCGGGTCGCGCTCGCGGCGCAGGTCGTCCTGACCGACCTCCGCGACGGTGGCGCCAGCCTGGAGGACCTGTTCCTGGAGCTCACCTCAGCGACCCAGCGCGACGCGATCGGAGCCACGGCATGACCAGCACGTCCGGCGCACCCGCGCTCACCCTCGACCTGTCCCAGTCCGCGGCCGTCCCGTTCTGGAGGCTGGTCCGCGTCGAGTTCCGCAAGTCCTACGACACGCGGGCCGGCATGTGGCTGCTCATCACCATCGGCATCATCGTCGCCCTCGTCGAGTCGGGCGTGCTGATCATGCAGCTCGTCCACCCCGGCGTCGTCTACTTCACGGACTTCTCGATGATCGCCGGCGGCATCACGTCCCTGCTGCTGCCCGTCCTCGGGATCCTGCTCGTGACGAGCGAGTGGAGCCAGCGCAGCGCCATGGTCAGCTTCGCGCTGGAGCCGCGCCGGGCCAGGATCGTCCTGGCCAAGTGGCTCGTCGCCGTGATCTGGGTGCTCGTGACGCTGGTCGCGATGTTCCTGATCGCCCTCGTCACCACGGGCATCAGCGCGGCTGCGCAGCCGGACTACACGTTCTGGACGGGCTACTCGCAGGGCACGCCGCACATCGCGGAGTTCATGGTCATGCAGGTCGTGACGATGACGATCGGCTTCGCCTTCGCCTCGTTGCTGCTGAACACCCCGGCCGCGCTCGTCCTGTTCTTCCTCTACTGGTACCTGCTGCCCGTCGTGCTCGGGGCCGTCGGCTCCATCTCGGACGGCCTGTCGAGGGCGATGGACTGGATCAACTTCCAGTCGGCCGTGCAGCCGTTCCTCGACGGAACGATCTCGACCGGGGAGGAGTGGGGCAAGATCCTGCTCTCCGGGCTGATCTGGATCGGCGTGCCGCTGGCGTTCGGCATCGCACGGATCCTGCGCGCCGAGGTGAAGTAGTCACCGATCATTGCCGGACACGTCACCTGAGCGTGACCGTCCGCTACCCGGGACCGCCACTCTTTCGGCTGTGACGAGCAGCTACCTGCGGTTCGCGGCACTGGGTGACTCGACGACGGTCGGCATCGGCGACCGCGTGCACGGCGGGGCGTGGCGAGGATGGGCCCGCCTGCTCGCGGAGTCGCTCGGGGCGTCGTACGACGTGTCCTTCTGCAACCTCGCCGTCTCCGGCGCGACGACCACGGTGGTGCGCGAGCAGCAGCTCGCGGCCGCCGTGACGCACCGGCCCCAGCTCGCGTCGGTCGTGGTCGGCATGAACGACACGCTGCGCTCCACCTGGGACCCGGTCCGGGTGCGTGACGACCTCTTCGCGATCGGCGGTCGGCTCGCGACCGAGGGGGCGACGCTGCTGACGATCCGCTTCCACGACCACGGCGAGGTGCTCGGCCTCCCGGGCTTCCTGCGGCGGCCCCTGAAGGCGCGCATCGACCGGGTCAACGCGGTCTACGACGAGCTGCACGAGGTGTACGGCGGGCTGCGGCTCGACCTCGCCGGGCGGGCCGAGCTGGCGCGTCGCGAGTGCTGGTCCGTCGACCGCTTCCACCCCTCCGAGATCGGGCACCGGGCGCTGGCCATCGCGATGGCCGAGGTGCTGCGGGCGGGCGGGTTCGACGTCGTACCTCCAGGGGCGGAACCGTGCGGCGGCGTACCGCGGACCTGGCGCGGCGACGCCGCGTGGATGCTCGCGGAGGGTGCTCCGTGGGTCGGGCGGCGGGCCCGCGACCTCGGGCCGTGGGCCGTCCGGAGAGCGGTCGCGGCCGCTCGCTAGTGTCGGCGGCATGACGACCCGCGAGGACGGCCGCGCCGACGACGAGCTGCGCCCGATCAAGATCACCCGCAACTGGCTCGACCACCCCGCCGGATCGGTGCTGGTGGAGTTCGGCCGCACCCGCGTGCTGTGCTGCGCGTCGGCGTCGGAGGGTGTTCCGCGGTGGCGCAAGGGCTCCGGGCTCGGCTGGGTCACGGCGGAGTACTCCATGCTCCCGGCCTCGACCAACACCCGCTCGGACCGCGAGTCGGTCAAGGGCCGGATCGGTGGCCGCACCCATGAGATCTCCCGGCTGATCGGTCGCTCGCTGCGCGCGATCATCGACGACAAGGCGCTGGGCGAGAACACCATCCAGATCGACTGCGACGTGCTGCAGGCCGACGGCGGCACGCGCACCGCCGCCATCACCGGTGCGTACGTCGCCCTGGCCGACGCGTGCGCGAAGCTCGGTGTGCCCGGTGCGCTCACCGGTTCCGTGGCCGCCGTCTCGGTCGGGATCATCGACGGTGTCCCGCGGCTGGACCTCCCGTACGTCGAGGACGTGCGCGCCGAGACCGACATGAACATCGTGATGACCGGCGACGGCAAGTTCGTCGAGGTGCAGGGCACGGCCGAGGGCGCGGCGTTCGACCGCTCCGAGCTGGACGCCCTGCTCGCGCTCGGCGAGAAGGGCTGCGCAGACCTGACCCGGTTGCAGCACCAGGCGCTGGCGGAGTAGTCCGGTGATCGAGCCTGTCGAGATCCTCGTCGCCTCGGGCAACGCGAAGAAGGTCGAGGAGATGCAGCGGATCCTCGCGGCCCACCTCGACGACGTCGAGGTGCTGGGTCTCGGTGACGTGGCGGCGTACGACGAGCCCGTCGAGGACGAGCCCACCTTCGCCGGTAACGCGCTGCTCAAGGCGCGGGCCGGGGTCGCGGCGACCGGCCTCGCCACGATCGCCGACGACAGCGGGCTGTGCGTCGACGCCCTCAACGGCATGCCGGGCGTGCTCTCGGCGCGGTGGAGCGGGCGTCCGAAGTCGGACCAGCGCAACAACGAGCTGCTGCTGGACCAGCTCCTCGACGTACCGGACGAGCGGCGTACGGCGCACTTCACCTGCGCCGTCGCCTTGGTGCTCCCCGACGGCCGGGAGCTCGTGGTCGAGGGCCGGATGGACGGCCGCGTGATCCGCGAGGTCCGGGGGACCGGTGGCTTCGGCTACGACGTGCTCTTCGAGGCCGACGACCACCCGGGTGTCACGACGGCCGAGCTGTCGAAGGACGACAAGGACGCCATCTCGCACCGGGGCCGGGCGCTGCGCGAGATCGCGCCACAGGTCGCCGCACTGCTGGGCGGGGCGTGAGCGCCATGCGCATCCGCCCGCTCATCGCCCGGACCGTGCTGAAGCTGACCCGCTGGAAGCTGGTCGGCGTGGTGCCCCGCCGCGGCATCCTGGTCGGGGCCCCGCACACCTCCAACTGGGACTTCATCGCGATGCTGGCGATCGCCTGGAGCAGCGGCGTGCAGCCGCAGGTCCTGATCAAGGAGTCGTTCTTCAAGGGGCCGCTCGGGCCGCTGCTGCGGGCGCTGGGCGGCATCCCGCTCGACCGCTCCGACCCGGGGCCGACCATCCGCGCCATGCTCGACGGCGCCGACGACTCCTTCCTGCTCTGCCTCGCGGCCGAGGGCACCCGGTCGAAGGGGGAGTACTGGAAGTCGGGGTTTCTGCGGATCTCCCAGCAGACCGGCCTCCCGGTCTCCCTCGGCTTCGTCGACGGTCCCACCCGCACGATGGGGATGGGTCCGACCTTCACCCCGTCCGGCGACGTGGCCGCCGACATGGACCTGGTGCGGGCCTTCTACGCCGACAAGCACGGCTTCAAGCCCGAGAACCGGACCGAGCCGCGGTTGCGGGAAGAGGGCTGAGTGCCGAAGGGGGGACTCGAACCCCCACGCCCGGAGGCACCAGATCCTAAGTCTGGCGCGTATGCCAATTTCGCCACTTCGGCTTGAAGCGCCTCGAGTCTAGGAGACCCCGGGTCAGCTCCAGGACCAGCCCGCGAGGAACGAGTCGAAGACAGCGCTCTCGCCGGTGTCGCCGTCGAGGTAGGTGAACACGATCGTGTAGCCGGTGCCGTCGTGGACGACCAGGTACGCCGTCTGCTGCAGCGTGCCGTTGCTGCTGGAGCGGGTGACCGAGGCGCCGATCGCCTTCTCCCCGTCGATCTGCCGGTCGGCGATCTCGGTGAGGTTGGCAGTCGCGTCGGAGTTGCGCAGTCCGTGCTCCCAGCCCGAGCGCACGTCCTCCGGGTCGCTGACGCCGAACGACTTCGAGATCGCGATGGCGACGTTCGCGGTCGAGGCGGGGATGGAGCCGGCGTTCACGGCGATCTTGTCGAGCTTGGCCGAGACGGACGGATCGTTAGCGGTCTGGTCCGTCCAGCCCTGCGGCATCGCGACCGTGTACCCGTCGCCCGACAGCGTCGCTCCGGCGGAGGCCGGTGTGGAGGTGTCGGTCGTCGAGGTGGTGGAGGTCGTCGGGTGCGACGGACCCGCCGTGTCCCCGCCGCTGTTGGCGATCAGCAGGGCCGCGCCGATGCCGCCGCCCAGCAGCACCACCGCGCCGACGACGAGCCCGATCACCAGGCCGGTGTTGCTCCTTCGGGGCGGGGGCGGCGTCTGCCAGGAGCCGTACGTCGGAGCGGCCTGCCAGGTGGGCTGCCCGTACGACGCCGGCGGGCTCGTCACCGGCGGGCTCGCCACCGGCGGGCTCGTCAGCGGCGGGGGCGGGGGACTCATCACGGGCGGGGCCTGCGGTGCCGGCGGCAGGGGAGGGGCGGACGGCCCCGTGCCCGGGTCGAGGCTCTGCACGAGCTGCGCCGGCACCCGGCCGAGCGCGAAGCCCAGGACCCCGCACGCCCACTGGCAGCCGCGGGTGTCGCTGCTGCCGCGGTCGCGCGCCAGCCGCTGGCCCGAGGACTCGACGGCGGCCTGCACCTGGGCACCGCTGTCGAGCATGCCGAGCATGCCGTCCACCGCACCGAGCCGCACGGCGTCGGTGAGCAGGTTGATGGTGCCCGAGCTCGCCGTACCCTCGTCCAGGTAGTCGTCCAGGGCCGCGCGGAAGGTCGCGGGGTCGCGGAACAGCGCGGTCCCACGGTCGCGGGCCAGGTCCGCGAGGGCGGCGGCGAGCTGCATCGGATCAGATCCCGAGGTCGCGGCGGAGCTTGGCGACGTGGCCGGTGGCCTTGACGTTGTACTGCGCGAGCTCGATCTTGCCGTCCTCGCCGACCACGAAGGTGGAGCGGATGACGCCCTCGACGGTCTTGCCGTACAGCTTCTTCTCGCCGTACGCCGCATACGCCTTGTGCACCGCGAGGTCAGGGTCGGACAGCAGCGTGATCGTCAGGCCGTCGCGCTCGCGGAACTTGGCGAGCTTCGCGGGGCTGTCCTTGGAGATGCCGAGCACCGTGTAGCCGGCCGCCTTGAGCGGGTCCAGGGAGTCGGTGAAGTCGCAGGCCTGCTTGGTGCAGCCCGGTGTCATCGCCGCCGGGTAGAAGTAGACGATCACTTGTCCGTCTGCGCGGGCCGACGCGAGGGAGACCTCCGCGCCGGTGTCGTCGGTCAGGGTGAAGTCGGGGGCCGTGTCGCCGGGGCCGAGGCGTGCGCTCATGGACACAGCATCCCATTGGTAGCCTGCCTACGTGACCAACCCATCGGACATCGAGCGTGAGATCGAAGAGGCCCGCGACCGCCTCGCCAACACCATCGACCAGCTGGTGTACCGATCGAGCCCCAAGACCGTCGTCGGGCGTGAGGTCGCGGCCGTCAAGGCGTACTACGTCGCCGCCGACGGGCAGCCGCGCACCGACAACATCCTGAAGACCGTCGGCGGAGTGGTCGGCGTGATCGCCGCGTTCGTGGTGATCCGCAAGCTCGTCAAGTGAGCTCCTACGAGGTGGCCGACGCCACCCCGGCAGGAACCGACAAGACGCCGATCAAGATGCTGCACGACCGCATCCTGTGCGAGGTCGACGACGAGGCGGGCGAGCGCAGGTCCGCGGGCGGCATCGTGATCCCGGCGACCGCCGCGATGGGCGCCAAGCGGCTGGCCTGGTCGCGGGTGGTCGCGGTCGGCCCGCACGCGCGAGCCGTCGAGAAGGGCGACCGGGTCCTCTACGACCCCGAGGACAAGGCCGAGGTCGAGGTCCACGGCGAGGTCTACGTCGTCATGCGTGAACGGGACATCCACGCGGTCGCCGCCGACCGGCTGGCCGACGAGGCCGCCGGCCTCTACCTGTAGACGCCGCACCGGACGAGGTCGGCGCAAACCTGGGGAAAGACGGCGAGTCCGCCCGCCCAGCGGCTACCGTCGCGGGAGCGATCCACACGAAGTTTCGGGAGGGGCCATGGCGGGGCCGGGACGTGACCAACGAGAGCCGATGGAGAGGTTGGTCCGCATCGCCGCGGTCCTCCGGGCACATCCCCAGCAGGGCGTGCCGGCCGAGAAGCTGATCGCGGTCGCCGGCTTCACCGGGCAGGGCGACCCGGGGAGCCAGCTGACTCGCGAGATCCGCAACCTCAACAAGCAGGGGTGGCAGATCGAGAACATCTCCCCGCCCGGTGCGCCGGCCGTCTGGCGGATGACGGCGATCGACAACCGGCTCCGGCTGCGTCTCACGCCCGAGCAGCAGACGGCGCTGCGTCGGGCGGTGCTGCTCGCCGATCGGGGCGACCTGGCCGAGAAGCTGGGCCTGCCGGAGGGTGCGCAGCCGGTCACCGTGCCCGCGGCCATGGCGACCGACGCCGCGGAGGGCGAGGGCTCCGCGGCGCTGTCGGCGTCGGTGCGGGCCGTTCGCGGCCGCTGCCGGATGCACTTCGGCTACAAGGGCACGTCGCGCGTGGTGCACCCTGAGTCGGTGCGGATCCAGAACGCCCGGTGGTACCTCCGGGGCGTCGAGGACGCCGACCTGGAGTCGGGTCTGGTCAAGACCTTCGTGGTCGCTCGGATGCACGACGTCGAGATCGACCCGCCGGGGAGCGCGCAACCCGTGACCGCGGCCCGCCACGCCGGCCTGCACCCGATGACCTGGGAGATCGACGAGCCGATCGACGTCACGCTGAGCACGACGACCGACTACGAGCCCGACGTACGCCGTTGGCTGGGCAGCCCGTCCTCGTCGCGGGTCGAGCCGGACGGTCGCGTGACGATGACCTACCGCGTGACGAACCGCGCCGCCCTGCATGCCCGGCTCTTCGAGCTCGGCACCCGGGTGCGCCTGGTCGGCCCGGAGAGCGTCCGGGCCGACCTGGTCGAGGAGCTCGCGGGCTTCGCGGGCCTCCGGGAGGGCCGATGAGCGTCCCGAAGTACGTCGCCCGCATCGCGCGCCTCCCCGAGGTGTTCGCCAGGCTCGCCGAGCACCCGGACGGCCTGCCGCTCAACGTGCTCGCCGACGACCTCGGCATCGCGGTGGCCGAGCTGCGCGAGGACCTCGCGGCCTTCTTCGCCGCCGACCTCGACATCATGCTCGGGCTCTACCGCCCCGACGTGCTGGAGTTCCTCGGCCCCGACGGCGACGACGCACTGCCCGAGGACGCCCAGGTCGTGCGGATCGTCCAGCCGGCCGACGAGCTCGGGGTCGAGTACGTCGACGCCGCCGAGCTCGCCCTCGTCTACAGCGCGGCACGCGCGCAGGCCGACATCGATCCGGACGACGAGCACCTGCTCGGTGCGATCGACGTGCTGACCGAGACGCTGTTCGGCGAGGACGTCGCCGTACCTCCTCCGGCGGCGGCACGCTGGAACCGGCCGCTCCAGACCCTGCAGCAGGCCCAGGAGGAGCGCCGCCGGGTGCGCATCGTCTACTCCCGGTCCTGGGAGCACGGTGTGGGTGAGCTCGTCATCGAGCCCCTCCGCCTGGTGCAGACCCGGCGCGGGTGGGAGGTCGACGCGGGGCCGATCCGCGCGAACGGGGCGCTGCGCACCTACCTGTTGTCCAACATCCGCGAGGCGGAGCTGCTCGACGAGCCGTTCACGCCGACGCCCGAGGCACTGGCGCTGCTGGCCACGCAGCGGGAGACCACGAAGGTGCGCCTGTGCCTGCCGCAGTCGGGCCGCTGGGCCGCCGACATGTACGCCGAGCAGGTGACCTTCGTCCACGACGACGAGGAGTCGGTCGTGGTCGACGTGGAGCTGCTGCCGCCGCTGGAGCAGCGGGTCGGCATGCTGATGCTGGCCGCAGGGCCGGACGCCTTCGTCGTCGACCCGCCGGAGCTCGACACCGCGGGAGCCGTCCTGGCAGAGGAGCTGTTCATGCACCACTCGGTGAATCCGTCATGACCACCCGCGACGACGCGATCGCGCTCGACGCGGCCGACCCGCTGGCGTCGTACCGCGACCGCTTCGCGCTGCCCGACGACCTCAACTACCTCGACGGCAACTCGCTCGGCGCGCTTCCGCGCGCGACGTCGGAGTGGCTCGCCCAGGTGGTGCGGCGCGAGTGGGGCGAGCGGCTGATCCGCTCGTGGAACGAGGGCTGGCACGAGCTGCCGGTGCGGGTCGGCGACCTGATCGGCCGCTACGTGCTGGGCGCGGGGCCCGGCCAGGTCGCCCTCGCGGACTCGACCACCGTCAACTTCTACAAGCTGCTCGGGGCCGCGCTCGACGCGCGACCCGGTCGGTCGGTCATCGTGTCCGACCCACTCAACTTCCCCACCGACCGGTATGTCATCGAGGGCGTCGCCCGGGCCCGGGAGCTGACCGTGCGGCCGCTCGCCGCCGATCTGGTCCTCGGTGTGACGCCGGCGGACGTCGAGGCGGCGGTCGGTCCCGACACCGCCGTGGTGACGCTGTCCCAGGTCGACTACCGCTCCGGCGCGCTCGCCGACCTGCACGAGATCACCCGGATCGCCCACGCCGCCGGGGCTCTCGTGCTCTGGGACCTCTGCCACAGCGCGGGCGCCGTGCCGATCGACCTTGACGCGGCGGGCGTCGACCTCGCCGTCGGGTGCACGTACAAGTACCTGAACGGAGGTCCCGGCGCGCCTGCCTTCCTGTACGTCGCCTCTCGCCTCCAGGACGAGCTCACGCCTCCGATCTGGGGCTGGTTCGGGCAGGCCGACCAGTTCGCGATGGGGCCGTCCTTCACGCCGGTCGCGGGGATCCGCCGGTTCCTCAGCGGTACGCCGAGCATCCTCGCCGGCTCCGCGGTCGAGGCCGGCATCGAGCTCTTTGCCGAGGCCGGCATCGACCGGATCCGCGCCAAGAGCGTCGACCTCACCTCGCTCGCCGTCGCCCTGCACGACGAGCACCTGGCCGACCTCGGCTTCACCCTCGTCTCGCCGCGCGACCCCGCCACCCGCGGTGGTCACGTGTCGGTCTCCCACCCGGAGGCCTACCGGATCTGCAAGGCGCTCATCGAGCTCGAGGACACCGTGCCGGACTTCCGCGAGCCGGACGGGCTGCGGCTGGGCTTCTCGCCGCTCACCACGCGTTTCGTGGACGTGTGGGACGGGATCGACTCGATCCGCCGGATCGTCGAGGAGAAGCTCTACGAGCGGGTCAGCTCGTCCCGTTCGGCCGTCACCTAGGCCCTAGCCCGCGGCGTCCAGCGACTTCTCGTCGCTGAGCCGCGCCCGGCGCGCGGCCCGGTCGCCCTCGTGGGCGGCCGAGGGCGCGCTGTTGGCCGAGGACCGCCGGTCGGCCGACCAGGTGCCGCGGATCTTGTTGCGGCGCAGCGCCTCGGCGAAGTGGTCGTGCACGTCGAGCTCCTTCTGGCGCAGCGCGAGCGCGGTCTCGCTGCTGCTCGGCTCGTCGGCGACGGCCTCGGCCAGGGTGGCCTCGCGCGACTCCTGCAGCCGGCGGCCGATGCGGGCGGCGTACGCCTCGTAGAAGGCCAGGCGTGCGGTGATGGTGGCGACCTGCTTGGCCTCGTAGCGGCGCTTCCGGGCGTTCCACACCGTCGCGACGTCGCGGTCGCCGGCCTTCAGGTAGCGCTCGCAGTCGGCGACCATCTGCACCAGCAGTGACTCGTAGAGCGCCTTGGTGACGGCGATGTCGGACGGGAACCCGTACATCGTCACGCCCGTGGAGTCGCTGTTGATCGTGCAGCGCAGGTCGTTTGCGTGGGCGATGTTGAGCAGCAGCCGCACGTAGCGCGCGAGTCCGCGCCGGCCGGGCTCGCCGATCCGGTAGTGCTCCGACCCGGGCTGCTCGCGCTGCTCCTGGCGGGCGGTGTGGGCGCGGGCCACGGCCAGAGCGATCGAGTGCCGGGTCGCGAGGGCCTGGGCCTTGCCGAGGAACGCGTCGCGCTCGTGGTCGTTGCGGGTGCCCTCGGCCTGGCGCAGCAGCTTGGCGATCCGCGCCAGCATCCCGTCGTCGAGGGTGTGGGTGACCTGCTCGAGCCCCTCGGCGGCGTACGCGACCTGGAGGAGGTGGGCGATGACCGGGCTGCCGATGTTCTCCAGCAGCCGCAGGTACGTCGATCGGAAGCCGGCGCCGTGGTCGAGCTCCTCGGCCAGGTGGTGGGCCAGCTCGTGCAGCACCACGAGCCCGCGCAGCGCCCAGCGGCCGCCGACCTCGAAGGTCGGCACCGCGATGGTGGCGGTGTCGGCCAGGTAGACGGCCATCCGGTGACCGGCGCGCGCCCGGACCACCACGGCGGCCTGCTCGCGGCCGGCGTAGTCGGCGCCCCGGTCGCGCAGGTGGGTGAGCACCTGGTCGACGTACCGCTGCACGGCCTGGGGATCGGTGAACCTCGGCTCGACCTCGGGCTCGTGGACCTCGCCGTCGACAGTGACCGTGGGCCGCTCGGGCGTGACCCGGTCCAGCCAGGACGCGAGCTGGTCCTCGGCGGCGTACACCGCGGTCTTGTCGGGGTCCGAGGTCATGGCGCCAGTCTGCCGGGTCGCTCCGACAGCGCGGCCCTCCGCGGGGTGGTGTCGGGGGTGCGTGGTGGGATGGCGACATGGGGCTGAGCTCGGAACAGGCCGATCGTGCGGTCGGGGTGCTGCTGGGATCCGCGTGCGGTGACGCGCTCGGCGCGGGCTACGAGTTCGGGGTCGCGACGCCCGGTCCCGAAGGGCCGCGGATGATCGGTGGTGGGCTCGGCGGCTTCGCGCCGGGGGAGTGGACCGACGACACCTCGATGGCGGTCGTGATCGCCGAGGTCGCCGCGACCGGCGCCGACCTGCGCACACCCGAGGGGCTCGACGCGATCGCCGCCGGCTTCCGCCGGTGGTACGACGGCGGCCCGGCCGACATCGGCATCCAGACCCGGCAGGTGCTGCACGCGGCCGGTCCGGCGCCGTCGGGGGCCGGGCTCGCGGCTGCGGCGACGGCGATCCACGAGAAGTACCGCCAGAGCGGCGGCAACGGCTCCTTGATGCGCACCGCGCCCGTCGCGCTCGCGTACCTCGACGACCCGGTCGGGTTGGTCGACGCGGCGATGGCCGTGAGCGCGCTCACCCACCACGACCCGCAGGCGGGGGAGGCCTGCGTGCTGTGGTGCCTGGCGATCCGGCACGCGGTCCTGGAGGGCGCCCTCGACCTGTGGGCGGGGCTCGACGCCCTGCCCGAGGCCTCGCGCGACTTCTGGGCCCTACGCCTGCTCGGTGCCCAGACCGACCCGCCGAAGACCTTCCGGCCCAACGGGTACGTCGTGACCGCCCTGCAGGCGGCCTGGTCGGCCATCCACCAGACCCCCGGATCGGGGTTCGAGGACTCCCTGACGACCGCGATCCTCATCGGCGACGACACCGACACCGTGGCCGCTATCGCCGGCGCGCTGCTCGGCGCTCGGTGGGGTGCGGGCGCGGTCCCGGTGGAGTGGCGGGACCTGCTGCACGGCTGGCCCGGGCTCCGGGCCGACGACGTGGTGCGGCTGGCACGCGAGACGGTCGATCGCTGATCCTGGTGTCGCATCGAGCTGTTCGGCTCGGGGACCGGCCACGTGCTCGCCGGGCCGCAGCGCGTGCCAGCGGCCACTCCGTAAACGCCCTGAGGCCCGGTCTCTCGACCGGGCCTCAGGATCTGTACGCCATCACGGACTCGAACCGCGAACCCGCTGATAACTAGAGAGGGGGTTCCCGGCACATCCCAGAAGTACCCTCACGGCGAGGGAAACGCCTTCATTTCGAACAGATGAAGCAATGCCGCATTCCCGGTGAATCCCGGCAGTTCCCGGCCCAAAGTGGCGAGTTTGTGGCAAGTTGGGGAGCGTAGGATTAGGGCATGCGAGACCGCCTGGACCCGTACGAACTCGGGAAGATCGACACCTCTCCATGCCTCACGAACCCCGCTCTTGTCACCGCCCGGGCTAGGTACCGGGACAGGAACAACGTACTCCGAAGCATCTCCGCCAGTGCCCCCTCGAAGGCCAAGGCCGAGCGGGAGCTCAAGCGCAAGGTCAAGAAGCTCTCGGAGACCCACCAGGGCGGCACGCCGGCGCTCAACCAGGACACGACCGTCGCGAAGGCAGTCGGCGTCTGGGTGGATCACTGCAAGCGGAAGCGGAAGAACGGGAAGCCCTTGTCGCCCGAGACCATCCGGCAGTACGAGGACTGGTCGGAGCGGTACGTCAAGGGAACCGAGATCGAGCACCTGACCGTGGTGCAGGCCAACGACATCGCTCGCATCAACTCCTGGCTCGCTGGCCTCGCGGACAACCGCGGAGAGGGCGCCGCCAAGAACGCCCGTCGTGTGCTCTCAGGGACGCTGAACCTCGCCGAGGAGCACGGGGCCATCGAGATGAGCAAGGTGACCCGGGTTCGCACTCCGGGCGCCACGGCGGGCTCTGTCGGGGCCGAGCGCATGTGCCGGGACGACGACTGCGACATGGACTGCGGGAAGCGCCACAGCGGCGTAGGGCGGGCGTTCACGGTCGACGAGTGGCTGACTGTCGCGAAGCTGCTGGAGGAGGAGCGGTATGGCGTCGGGGCCCAGGACATCGCCGACCTCGTCCACTTCCTGTTCGGGACCGGGGCTCGCATCGGCGAGGCCCTGAACCGAGTCCGCTGGGAGGACCTCGACATCAACGGCCGTTCGGTCCACGTCCGCGGAACCAAGTCCGTTCGGGCGGATCGAACGCTGGAGATCAGCGATGAGTTGGCGGAGCGACTGGAGGAGCGACGCAAGCGGCTGGGCGGCAACCCGCCGGGGCTCGCCTTCGGGATCACCCGGTTCCCGACCAAGGTCGGCCAGCCGCGGGACCGCACCAACGTCATCCGAGCAGTAACGGCCGTTACCAAGAGGACCGGGATCGACTGGGCCGGCACCCACACCTTCCGCCGGACCGTGGCGACCTGGATGGACGAGCGAGGTGTCGGGCTCGCGGAGATCGCCAACCAGCTGGGCCACGCCAACGTGAACGTCACGGCCGGCTACCTCGGCCGCACGCTTCAGCCCACCCGGGCCGCGAGCATCATGGTCACGCCACCTTCCCGGTAATTCCCGCTACGACCTTGTGCCCGTCCTCATCGTGAGGGCATGAACGAAACCTGGATCAGCCCCCAGCAGCTATCTGAGCGCTGGGGCGTCAGCACGAAGACCCTCGCCAACCAGCGAAGCCTGGGCCTCGGCCTGCCCTTCCATCACATGGGTCGAGCGGTCCGCTACGCACTCTCCGACATCGAGGCCCACGAGCGCGCCTCCCGCGTCGAACCCGTCCAGTGACCACCCCGAGCTCTATAGGAGAGCCGATGAACAACGACCATTCGACAGAGAAGGCACGACTCGTCTGCGAGTGCCGAGGCGGTCCTCATGGCGGCTACACCTGCGACTACTGCCTGGGCATCCGACCGCAGCCCTCGCGCATACGGCCCGGTGAGACCGATGAGTGAACTCGAAGACAACGCCCGTTTGCACATCCACAGCCTTAGCGGCGCCGGCTGGACCTACAACGCAATCGCGGACGCCGCCGGCGTTGCCCGTAGCACGCTGTTCGAGTTCCGCAAGGGCCGTGCGGGCGCCGGCGTGGCGGCACGCGTCCTCGCCGTGCAGCCACAGCACATCGGGAAGGTGCGAGAGGCCAACGACTGGGTGCCGCGCATCGGCACCGTCCGGCGCATCCAGGCGCTCCTTGTCATGGGCTGGACCCACCAGGAGCTCTCGCAGCGTCTGGGCTACAAGTCTGACCGGGCCACCTCCATGCTGCTCGCCAACCATGGGCTCTGGGTGTTCCGGGACACGCACGATCGGGTGGCCCACCTCTACCGGGAGCTGAGTCACCGCAGGGGACCGTCGCATCGTGGGCGCCTGATGGCATTGGCACGCGGCTACGTCGGCCCAGCGGATTGGGATGACATCGACCTCGACGAGACCCCGGAGATCGCAGCATGACCACGATGAATGCCTTCATGGACTCTGCCCCCGTATGGCTGAGGGGCTCCCTGGAGAAGATGTCCCGCTGGCATGGGATCGAGTGGAACCGGGGATCGAGCGTCACGGATGGCTCTGCTACCTCGACGAAGAGTTGGCGGGTGTCGGGGAGTTCAACTTCTGCCTCGACCCATCAGTCGAGCTCCTGGAGAGTCCGCAGTTCGACGCAATCGAGCACATCTACGGCATCGACAGCGTGGGCTATTGCCCATCCACAGACTCCGAGGTGGTCCTCCGGTGGCTGGGGGAAGCATGCTGATCCCGATGCAGGACTACAACGTCGGGGACGTCGTCGAGGTCCTCGGCTGGGTCGGGCGGGTGATAAAGGTGGAGCACTTCATGTCGGAGACTGGCGCAACATTCTTCGAGGTCAGTGCGGAGTACCTGGATAAGTCGGGCGGACTCTTCAGGTTCCGCCACGACGACCCGTTAATCACTGTCCGGGTAATGAAGACGGCCCCCGGACTGGATCCGGGGGCCGTCTTGGCGTACTTGCTGGGAGAGGCGGGCTAACCCCCGCTGGTGAGGAACGCAACAACCGTTGAGGGAGACAGATCGGCCGGCGGAAGGATCTTCAAGTACCTCTCCAGGATGTTCCACTTCTCCCTGGGCTGGCGCGAGTCATCGAGCATCTGGACGCTCCAGGTGCGATCATCGAGCAGACCGTCCAGGCCAAAGTAATCGGTGATCCTCCCGATCCTGTGGTGCCCGAACACCAGCTGGACCATCGGGTCACTCACTAACACGACATCGCCGGGCTGGAACATCGCCATCACTCGCCTCGCGAGAGGAACGAGACAACCGCGTCAACGTCCGTTGGGTCGGGCAGGATGCCCAGGGCCACGCGGGCCTCGTAGCTCGGGAGGACGCCCTCCTTGCCGAGAGAGATCATCAACTCCTCGAACCACTCCGGGCTTCCCGGAAGACTGCCCATCACGCACCGCCCAGGAACTTCACGACGTCAGCCGGTTGGGCCGAGTCCACCGGCTGCCACACCTGGATCATCCCCGTGCCGGGCTCCACGATCATGTGGACGTGGCCCCGCAGCTGCATCGAGACCAGCGTCTTCAGCAGTTCCTCCTGCATCAGCCCCGTGGTGCACTTCAGCAGGACCTCCATCTCATGGAGGTCGAAGCGCCTGCCGCGGTTGATTCCGCCGAGCATGCGGTTCACGCCGCGCTCCATCCTCGCGTTCGCGCTCTCCTCAAGCCGCACGAGTAACTGCTCCAGCACGAACAACGACGAATCCGCCGCCAGGGAGATCAACAATGCACATAGCCTCACCGTGATCCCTGTAGATCTTTGAGAGCGCGCCACGCTCATCACCCCAGATACAACGGACGTTGACAGAATCGCCGACCGCAAGCTCTCGGCGTAGGTGGTCGATCTCGAAAAGCTCGCCATCGTGGCCGGTCACAGGAACTCCCGAGGCGCACGCCCCTTCGGGTTCTTGCCCAGCAGCACACGACGGTCGTTCGGAGTCGTCCCGCCGAAAATCCCATGAAGCTCGTTGTTGTCCAGTGCCCACTGCAGGCACTGGGTGCTGACCGGGCACTCCTTGCAGACCTTCAGCGCCTGCAGGGTCGCTGTGCGGACGTCGCCCTTCTCAGGGAAGAACGCAGCCGGATCTGTAGACCCACAGTTCGCTTGGCCCCACCACGTCGGCATCGCAGCAGCCGGGTAGGAGTAGCCCTCTCCCTGCTGGATGTGCGCCGGGTTGCACCAGTTCCGCAGCCGGGTCATGACGCCAGCCCGAGCATCGCCAGCAGCAGACGGGCGTCCTCAACGTCCGTTGCCACACTGGCCACGTAGCGGGCGGCCTTGTGCCGGTCCTTCTCGCTGACCCGCTTGACCGCGGGGATGGCGTCCGACAGCGCGTTCAGGTCGTTGTTCATGAACTTCTCGGCCATCAGTCCTCCACCGCCTCGATCGCGTCCAGGGGGATCTCGAAGAACGGCTCCTTGTCCAGCACATCGGACACGGCGATGCCGGCGGGGCTGATGCAGCCGTAGGTGTGGCCCGTGTACTCGTGGACCACCGTGCCGGCCGGGATCGACTCCCACAGCCAGGAGCATTCGTCGGGAGTCACGTCCCGAGTCACGCGGTACCTCACGACGCCCCCTTCAGCCGGCGGCGAGCCGTCTCCGACATCCCACCCCAGTAGCCCTCTTCGTCGTTCTCCAGCGCGAACTGCAGGCACTGCTCTCGGACGGGGCAGGCCTTGCAGCAACGCTGGATGTCGACCGTAGGGCGGTGGTCCGCGAAGAAGCGATCTGCCAACGCCCGTTGCAGCCGCGGGGAGATGCCGGTCGTACGACAAGCAGCGTCCCGGGCCCAGTTGATCTCGGGTGCGAACTGCCAACTCATCGGCGGTCACCCCACAGGGACGCGATGAGCTTCCGACACTCAGCCTCGGCCTCGGCGATCATGCGCTTGGCCCGACGCTCTTCGAGACTGGAGAGGATCATGGAGATCCAGAGGCAACCGATGCCGGGCCAGAGCAGCGCCATCGACATCTGAACGAGGCCGGTGAGTACCAGCACGAACCCAACAATCAGTGCGGCTAGTGAGGCCCAGAGTCGGGGCGTCATATAGCCCCTCACGCCAACTCACCCCGCACGACCTCGATCGCGACCTCCAGAGCGGAGTTCCACTCCTTGGCGACATCCTGGTCGTCGATCAGAGTGCGCAGTTCGCCGGCCAGGATGGACCGGACCTCCGCCAGGAGGCCGTCGCAGACCTCTTCGTGGGCCGCGCGGAGCAGGCTCGGGTTAACCACCCTGACCGCCTGCTCGATGGCTTCCTCGACGTTTGGTACGCCTTCGATGTATCGGAACTTCATTGTGTCTGCCTCCTATAGGCGGGACATGGGTGTTACTAGAAGGGCCCGTCGAACTCGGGCTTGTCGACACGGAGCGGGCGGGGCTTGCTGCCCATCTCGGCCTCGTCGTCGTCCTCATCGAGCAGTTCGACGGACGGGTCGTACGGCTCGGATGAATCGAAATCTTCCAGGGCGTTACGCAGCGTGCGGACGGCCTGGCGCTCCAGCAGCAGGCAGTCCTCGCGGTAGTCCTCGTGCTCTAACGACAGCTGGATCTGGTGGGCGATGCCGACCATGCCCTCGACGCGAACGTCCGTTGAGGCCATGTAGCCGATGGTCACGGTGTCGCCGTCGAACGTGATCGTGTGGATGCGGTAGTCCGTCACGGCTTGGACTTCCGTTCCTTGAAGCGGTCGGCGAGGAGGGCCCGGGCTGCCGCGGAGGAACTGGTAGCGGCAGAGTTCGTTCCGGCGGACCCGCCGGTCCCGCCACCGCCACCACCGTGGCCGGACGCGTTGATCGTGAACGAGGTGCCCGGAGAAGCAGCGATCGTGGACGACGAGTACCGCCGGGCCCCCGCAAAGCCCTCGTTGATCTTGTCCAGCACCTCCTGGAGCGTCAACGAGACACGGATGGGCTCGTTGCTCGCCTTCAGATAGATGCGCGTGACGTGACCGCCGCCCGGGAAGGCCTCGCACGTGATCGCGGCGATCAAGTTGGGGTCGACGGAGGTGGTCTCGTCGATGGGAATCAAGATCTTGCCGCCGATCTCCATCACTCGTCACCACCCTGCTCGATCGAGTGGATCACCGAGCCCTGCACGGGCCGGGGGAGCGCACGCATGATGAACTCGTCCGGCTGCTCCTCGTCGAAGGCGTGGGGGACCATCACCATCGGCCGGAGGACCTGGACGCGGACCAGGTTGCCGTCCTTGTCGGCCTGGTGGGAGACGGCGACACAGCGGAACTGCGCCACCAGCTGGACGACGTCGTCGATCCCGATGATCGCGCCCTCCAGGTCATCCATCGGGATCGAGCCCGACATCTTGATCGCAGTCCCGTTGACCGGGTGTCCCTCGTAGTTGGGGATCGCCTGCTGGCCCATCGTGGGCCTCCAATCTGTCGCCCTATGCGACGTAGTGGTGGACCCGGCGCCCTATGCGTCGGGGTGGAACAGGTCAGGTGATTGGCTTGCCGTGGCAGCGATGACAGGTCCGACACTTGAACCACGGAGCGTTGCCGGCCAGCCGGCCGTACCGGGCCCAGTCGCTCTTCATGTCGAGGAGCTCGGTATTCCCGCGGCAGCAGTTCTTCGGGTAGCGCCACTCCATGTACGGGGTGTCGTGGCCCCTCTTGCAGACGTCACAACGCCCGTTGACCTCTGGAGTGGTGCACTCGTCGAGGAAGACCTTCCGGCAGTCCTGATCGCTGCAGATGTGCCAGTGGTAGCCCGGCGTCAGCTTCGAGACGTCCCGCTTGACGACCTTCTGGGTCGGGAGAGACTTCACGACGACCTTGCGCCTCATGGCATCTCCCAGTGGCCGCAGGTGTCATCGAAGTCAGTACCCTCGGCCCACTTCAGGCAGAACGAGACGCCCCTGAGGGAGAGTGCGAAGTGGGCACAGGACGCGCAGGTAGCCCGGCTCATGTCGGCCACGGCCTCGTCGGTCTCGTCCTGGGTCATGGACTCCAGGCGCTTGCGGCGGAACGGAACAACGTCACCCATCGCGCTCCGCCTTCGCCTTCTCGAACTCGGCCAGGACGCCAGGAGCGCCCGACGGCGATGTGCTGTAAAGCCGGGAGGCCCAGTCCTGCATCCCGAGGGCCACGGCCTCCTTGGTCGCCATCAGGAGCGCCTGGACCATGTCCTCGCCGCGCTTCGGCTTCTGCGCCCGGCGGGCCGGTGCGATGAGCTTCAGCAGGTCGAAGGGCTGGCGGATCACCATGCGCTGGTCCGCGGCGTATTGGGCGGCCATGAACAGTTCTTCAACGGACGTTCGCCGACGCTTGCAGATGCTGTTGATCTTCCCGGCCTCAAGCGAGCGGTACTTGAAGAAGGGGACGTCGCTGGTCTCGTCCCACGTGCCGATGCCGAACCGCTCCTGCAGGTAGTCGAAGAGCTCGGTGGCCGACTTCGGGGTCACGGGCATCGCTCACACTCCTCCAGGAGCACGACGGCCTTCTTGACCCCCATGCGCTGCAGCAGCCCGTCGAGACGGTGGCATGCGCACACGCAGTCCCATGCTGGGGTCAGGCCATAGGGATGGAAGTGGCCACGGCACTGGCGACAGTTGCCTGCCTCGCAGAACCCAGACGCACGGTTGGTCATATCACTCATACCGCTCGCCCCCAATCCGTTCTTCCGTCGTAGTCACCGATGAACTCCGGGCGCTCGCCGCACGCCCCACAGGGGTGGGCGTCGAGGACCTTGACCAGGACCCACTCGTGGCACAAGCAGCGGGCGATGTAGTACGCCTCGTCCGGGAGGTGCGTGAGGCTCATGACTCGCTCCGGAAGCGGTCGTCGAACTGCCCAGCCTCGCCCTGCTCCGCCAGCCAGGTCAGCATGAACAGCACGTGGCAGCCCGCGTGAGCCAGGTGCGGGAGACCGGACTCCAGGTCGTAGGTCTCGCCGTCCCAGTGCGCCGTCATATGGCGCATCGCCGCGGCGTAGGACTTCCCCCACTCGTAGCCCCGTCGCCAGTTGTGCGAGTCGTACTTCTCGGCGCCGAACGCGAAGACCTCGGCGATGGCGTCTAGCGCCGCTTTGGGCAGCAGGTCGTACCGCTGGGGCTTCACACCCTTCTGGCCACCGGTCGAACTGGTGGTGCGGATCTCGGTCATGCGATCACCTCGGAGAAGTGCAGAAGGTCGAGCACGCGCTGTGCTCCTGGGATGTGCTGGTTCCACGGCCGCGTCAGGAGATGGGCGTCAACCCCGGCATCTCGGAGCGCCGCGTAGTTCTCGGGCTTGTCATCGACCATCGCGTCCACACCGGCGACCGTCTTGTCGGCGGTGAAGGTGATGGAGTCGAACGAGAGGTCGTGCCGCGCGAGCCAGTCGATGGTGGCTGCCGCAGCAGCGCCGGGACGTCCGAACGAGCGGTCCGTGACGATGTGGATGGTGTGGCCGGCGACCCTGATCCTGGAGAAGGCCTCGTGCACACCCGGAAACGGATCCCCGTGGGTGAAGATGACGCCGGCGTTCACCCCGTCGTGGCAGAGCTGCTTGAACTCGTCGAGGGAGAATCCCCAGTCCTCGTAGAACTCCCAGCGCAGTACGTCGGCGTAGACGCAACCGTCAGGCAGTCCGCCCGACATCTCCAGGTAGGTCCGCAGCGACGCCGAGAAGTCGTAGCAGACGCCGTCCAGGTCGATTCCGATCCTCATGCGACCTCCTCGAACGCCCGTTGAGCGACTGCGGCGTCCAGCTGCTTGCGGTAGTCCTCGTAGTGGAGGCCCTGCGAGACGAGGCTGACCTCAGAGCGCACCCTGGCCGTGCCGGTGGCATCGAAGGTGCGGTCGACAATCGCCAGTGACATCGGACTGAAGGCCAGGTTGAAGGTCTTCCCCATGCCGCCGTGGCGGGACTTCAGCAGCTGCGCATTGAGGTTGCCGTCCTGGGGGAGGATTGACCCGTCGGCCTGCTCGACCTGGTCCGGCCGGTACAGGCTCAGGACGAAGTCGGCCGTCTCCTCGATCGTGCCGGCGTCACGGGCCTCGTCCAGGCTCAACGGCTTGCCACGCTCGGCCTTGCGGTTGACCTGAGAGGGCACGATGACGGACGTCTCGATGTCCTTGGCGCTCGCCTTGACCTCCATGATCGCGTCGCCGACCCGGTCGTACATCGAGCCGCCCTGGAATCCCCGGGCGTAGTACTGCAGGTAGTCGATGATGATCAGGTCCGGCTTGGCGCCGATCTCCTCGTTGTACTCCCGAGCGAGTTCCTGCAGGTCGCCGCGGCCGATCCGGTTCCGCTCGGTGACCATGAGCCGCTCGTAGTCGAACAGCATCTGGTCCCGGTCGGCCGACGGATTGTGGAAGCGGTGGATGCGGCGCAGGTGTTCGAAGACCTCGGCGCCCGTCATCTCCAGGGAGATGAACAGGACGTGCTTCCCCCGCAGGTTGTGGGCGATGTTGCTGAGGAAGCAGGTTTTGCCAGTCCCTGTTTGCGCGAGCGGGATCATGACCTGGCCCGGCTTCAGGCCGGGCCGAAGGATGGCGTCCACGCTGGGCCAGCCGAGCTTGAGACCAGGGGCCTCGGACTGACGGCGAGTCCACTTCATCGCCAGGTCGCGAGCATTGAACATCTGCTTGCCGGCGAGGTCGGCTTCGATGAGGAGTTCCTGCAGGTCTCGCCAGGTCTTGCCCGAGTTCAGCCAGTCGGTCCAGTCCATCCCGTCGGTGGGGATGGTGACGACCCGGGCCCGAGCGCCGATCTCGTCGCGGAGCTTGATCGCAGCCTTGCGACCAGTGTCGTCGGCGTCCATGCCAATGAAGACCTTGCGGGCCCCCGACAGCATCTCAATCAGGCCGTCGGGCCACGCGTGAGCACCAGGCAGCGCCACCACGGCGAGCCCGTCGAGCGAACGGTCGTTGGATTCTTCCAGAGCGCTGACGAGCCGCAGGCAGTCGAACTCGCCCTCGCAGATCAGAACCTCGTCGGCACCGAACAGAGCGTCGGCGTTGAAGAGGCGGGCGTCATCGCCGGCCGCGGTCAGGTACTTGCCGTCCTGGGTGCGGCACCGGAGCTGCACGACCGAGCCGTGCGAGGTGTACGGGATCAGGATGCTGGCGTTGGCCCACTCGCGTCCGGAAGTGGTCACGAGACCGGAGGCCACCAGTGCCTGGAAGTTGGTGAGCTCAGTCCGAATGGGTAGCGAGTCCGACAACCCGAAGTCGCGGGGCACGTAGCCGATGCGGTGCTTGACAATCAGTTCCGGGGAGATGCCTCGCTTCTGCGTCAGGTACTCGATCTGACGGTCGTTGACCATGAGCATCTCTGAGGCCATCTGCGTGGCCTGCTCCAGAATCTTCCGGCGCAGCATCGGGTCGGCAGCGCCCATGCTCGGGGCGGTGTCCTCGTCCCCGAAGTGCTCGCGCAGCTGACGGCCGTTCCCGTGTGCCCCGCAGATTTTACAGTCCCAAAGTTCGCTGGCCACGTTTAGGTACATGCGGCCCTTGCGCTTCTGCTCGCCGCAGAAGAGACAGTTAACCGTGATCTCCTGCCCGGCGGCCTGCCACGTCTGAACACCCTTTTCCTGCAGGTACTCACGAATCGTGGCGGTCATCGCAGGACCTCCGGTGCGTACTGCCGGAGCCACTCCATGGCCCAGGCCGTTCGGTCCTCAACGCGCTGACCCGGAGGCTGCGAGCGCGACCAGAGCTCCAAGTTCTCGGGCCGATTGTCGTCGCGGATGCCGTTCTTGTGATGGACGTTCTCGCCATCCCTAAGCGCACGTCCCAGGACCTCTGACATCACTAGGGTGTGCTCGAAGACATAACCGCTATGGTCAGCATTCCCGTGATCGGGCCGCCGCAACTTGATGTACCCAGCCGACGTAGCGAACTTCGCGTTGCGCTTGGCCTCAGCCTCGGCGGCCATGATCTCGGGAAGCAGTTCAGTTAGGTGCATCCGGCAAAACTGACGAGTCGCGCTAACGTTGTGCGCTCGATATCGACAGCCGCTAACGCCGCAAGGCGGCATCTTCCATTCGCGGTGCTCGCGACAACGCTGCTGTGAGCCCCGATCCATTGCACGCGCCCCACAGCCCTCCACGACGCACTGTGCTGCGAGTACCCGTTCCCGCTGGACATCCGCCGGAACTCGACGAGACTCGCCATTGCAAGCCTGCGAGCAATACTTCTGTTTCGCAGAGTGCGGGCAGAAGCCTGATCCGCAGTTCCTGCAGAGACGCTCGCCCCAGCGGCCATAGCCGTGATGCCTACGACAGTATCCATAGGCGACAGCAAGGGACTCGCAGCCATCCAGCCGGCACTGCTTCCGAGCATTCTTCCGAGGCACTTAGCTTGTCCTCCTTCCTATAAGAACGGACGTTGAGATGTGGTGCGCAGCGGGGCTCTCGAATCCCCGATCCAGCCAGCCGGCTCTTCCCCGACCAACCCGCCTCCTATAGGCGTGTGGTCGACCTGCTGACTTGCTCTACCGCTTGAGCTACTGCGCTGCACCCGCCTGGTGAGCTTGAGGCTCATGGCGGGGCCCGTGAGGCGAGTTCGACGACTACCGGTGCGACCCGTCTCCGTGCGAACTGCACCCGGGCCTCACGGGAGGTTCATGCCGCCAGCGACTTCGGGGCCTCATCGCCCTTCAGCGTCACCTTGAACATCTGCTGGGCCGCGGAGTGGAAGATCACGACACCCTCGGGGTCCATGAATCCGGGGGCCGCCACGGAGCCGGACTTCTCCAGCCCCATGAGTACATAGCCAATGGCCATGTCATCCCACGGGCCCTGGTAGAGCACCGGAACGGTTCCCACTTGCGGAAGGGCCGAGAAGTCCGTGTCGCCGTACCTCGCCGTGTTGAACAGCGAGAACCGCTTCTCGGTCAGCCCGTACTTGCGCTGGATCCCTTGGCCCCACCACTCGCCGAAGTGCCTGCCCGGACCAAGCAGCTCGACGAGTGCTCCCGAGTGATCCTCGACCCAGCGGGCGAACCCGTAGTTGTCGGCGTCGGAAGTGATGATCCGAGTGCGGGACTGAGCCGCGACCACTCCGCTCTCGGTGATGATCACTGCTGCGTTGGTGCCGTCCAGTTTCTCGGTCACCGTGATGTCACGGTTCAGCCGGGCGATCTTGGGCCACGGCGCGAATGCGATCTCGTCGTCCATCTCAGAACGGAGGAGTGGCGTCCTGCTGCGCCAGAGAGGTACCGATGGGCCAGACCTGGGCGACCGGACACTTGTAGTAGTTCCGGTCCTTGCCCTCCTCGACAACGTGGTCGAGGACGATCTCGCACGGCATGCCGAGCAGGTCGTCGGTGTCCAGGTCCTGGCCGATCTCGAACTCGGCACCCAGCAGGGCCTCGGCGTACTGCCGGACCTTGTTGTCGGGGTGAGTGGTAAGCCGGTCCTCGGTCTCGGCCCAGGCGCGGAGGCCGGCGTACGGACCGTCGATGATCTTGAACTCCCAGATCCACTTGTCGAACGAGTAGTCCTTGCCGGTCCGGGTGCTGGTGCCTTCGAGGTGCTTGACCTCGACGGAGCTCAGCTCGGCGGGCAGTGGCTCGTCCTTCGGGAGCTTGAACTCGGCCTCTTCGGCGAGAGTTGCGCGGGGCATCTGATTCCTTCTTCCTGTTACTTGGAGGCCAGTCGGTCGCAACACGAGCCGCACACGAACGTGCGGTACTTGACGACCGAGATCTTGGACTTGGTGTCGCTGTCCTCGATGGGCTTGCCGCACCCCTCGACAGCCGGGTACTTGCCAGCGAAGGCCGGAGGCTGGGTGCCACAGACCTTCTCGCCCGGAGCAACCTTCGGCGGCTCGGGCTTCGTCTCCTCGGCTGCCTTCTCCTCGACGGGAGTGGCGTCGGCCTCGGACGGCAGCGGGGGCTGCCAGGGGTCCTCTCCGGCACCGCTCGCCTGACCCGGCACCGTTGCGGATGCAGGCTCGGCCACGGACGGAGCGCCTGCCGGCGCCGGAGAGGAGTTCTCAACGGGCGTTGCCACAGGGGCAGCCGCCTTCTTCGCAGCGGTCTTCTTGGCCGCTGCCTTCTTCGCAGCCGCCTTCGGGAGCGCGGGCTTCTCCAGGGCGCCCACCTCGTCGACCGCGGCTGGCACGGCCTCTACCTCCGGGGTCTCGATCTCCTGGATCACCTCGGTCTTGGCGTAGGCGTCGAGGCTGTCGCCGGCGATGGCGTCGAACAGCTGCTGGTAGTCGCCGGCATCGAAGTTGACCGCGGTGGTCTTCGGGAGCCGCGTCGACTGGTCCCGAAGGTTCGGGTGCTTCGGATCGGGGTGCCACCGGACCTGGCGCTTGATGACCCGCTGCCCGCCCTCGGCGGCGTAGCGGTTCTCCATCAGCCCGACGAGCGGGTAGTTGTCGAAGATCGAGTCCTTCGAGTCGCCCTTCATGCGGGCCCGCTGGACGACGCGCGTGGTGTCCGAGTCCTCGTTGTCGTCGTCCTTCTCGTGCACGTCCCGGGTGTGCATGAGGACCACGACGTTCATCGGGAGCGCCTTGAGCTGCTCGATGAGCGACTGCATCTTGGCGTCGAGCCAGCCCCAGTCGGCCCAGCCGGACAGGCCCTGCTGCCGCGTTTCCCGCAAGCGCTCCTGGATCAGGACCTTCTGGTAGGAGTCGATGGTGTCGACGACGAAGGTCTCGTACTGACGGCTGGCCGGCGGCTTGCGGCTCTCGATGCGGGCCTGGTCGATCAGGGCCTGCATGTCGGCCGAGGACTTAACGTCAGCGTACGGCGTGTGGCTGAGCGCGAGGCTCATGTGGCCGTTCTCGCAGAGCGCGAACAGAGGCTTGGGCCACTGCGCCGCGAACGGGGTCTTGCCGGAGCCGTTCTCTCCAATGATGAGCGCCTTCAGGTAGTACTCACCGGACGTGAGTAGCTCGTCGAAGCCAGCTTTCTTGATGACTACGGGCACTGCTTGCTCCCTCCTATAGGGATTGAGTTCGCCCCTCCGATAGGGGCACTTATTGAGACGGGCGTCGGTGTTTCGTGCGGCACTCACCGGACCGGTCACGGGCTCTCCCCGCGCACCATGCCGACGCCCGTCGGTCTAGGGAGCCCCCTCCGTGGGGTGGGGGAGACCGACTCCTGCGCAGATGTCCTTGAATGCGCAAAACTGACAGACGCTCGCGTCGAGATTCACCGAGTAGATGCCGGCCTCGCAGGCCCGGACGTAGGAGTCGATGGCGTGCTTGAGGCGAGCGAAGTCCTGCTCGATGCGCCATCCTCCGTCGCAGAACTTCATGTCGTTCAGGTCGATCCAGCGGAACCGGCGTGCCGCGAGCCGTTTGCCCTCGGCGTAGGCGTCGGTGCCCCGGTGGAGGGCGTAGCCGTGGCTGCTGAAGAGGTGGTCGACGCGCTCCAGGTCCTCGGCCCCGAAGGTCTCCAGCTGGCCCATGCCGGACTCGGCCCATCCGGTCCAGAACTCGGGCATGGTGGTGGCGTAGCCGTAGGCCGTGCCCTGCATGTTGTACCGGAGGTACGTCGGGCGTCGCCCAGTCTTGTTGTCGTCGATCCCGAGCACAGGGCGTCGGTTGGAATGCATCCGGACGGCAAGGCGGTCGATCGTGCCGGTGAGCGTGTGCAAACGCCCGTTGACGTCGATCGGGACCGCGAACTGGTATTCCAGCGCGAGCTTCCAGGACTTGTCGCCCTCCAGCATCGCGTAGTGGACCCGCAGCGCCTGGCGACCGCGCTCCTTGAGTCCGAGGTAGGACTGCTTGGCGATCCACTGGGTCGGCCGGCGGACACCCGGGATGGCCGTCATGTTGTCCAGGTCCCAGTAGTGCTCCCAGAGGCGGAGCGCCTCCGCAAGAGCGTTCGGGTTGCCCTCGTGCATCTGGAGCTCCATGTTCATGGAAACCCAGTGGTAGACGCTGCCGTACTCCGTGGCGCTCAGGGCCTCCGGCTGTGCCTCGCCTGGGTCCGCCGCCGCACGGTCGTAGTAGAGCTTCTGGAGTTGGCAGCGGGACCAGGAGCTGAGGTCCGATTGGCGGATGATGTAGCCGCCGTGCTGGTTCGGCCTCAAGTAGTTGCCTCGGGCCAGGACGGGTTCGATCAACGCGTAGCCCTCCTGGTCCAGTGGTCGGTGATGAGCAGTTGGTCGCATTCGTGGGGCTCGTCGAAGTGCCGCTGGACGTCGGCCAGGTCGGCCTTCACGCGAGCCAGTCGCTCCATGAGCCGGGGCGACTCGCGCCGGGCCAGCAGGTGGGCCACGCGAGCCAGGTCGCCCTTGGCCTGGGACAGCTGCGATCGGCGCTTGTTGCACTCACGGCAGCCCTTCACGCCGCCCCCTCGTTCGGCCAGGAGACCTGCTCGTAGCTCTGCCACCACTTCGAGCGGTGCGGGGTCGTGTGGCCCCGGCTCTCGCAGCAGATCGCCGGGAAGATGTCGCCCGCGTTGGTCTCCTGGATCTCCAGGCAGGTCGTCCAGGCCACCGGCGTGGGAACCAGGTCGAGGTCGATCATGCGTCCACTCGTTCCAGGTAGGCGGCAGCGGTGCGGAGCCGTGCCGCGTCGTCCTCAAGCAGTCCAAGCGCCTTGTTGCATGGCGGGCAGAGCGGCTCGCTTCGCCTACCCCTGGGCACGGCGGTTGGCCTTCCTGGAGAGACGGGCGACCTTGTTGCGCGCACGGCGCTTGGCCTTGACGTGGGCGGGCACGGTGCCCTGGTAGAGGTGCTTGCCGGTGTCCGCGATGGCCAGCAGCATCCGAGTGCTGGGCCGCTCCGCGATGGCGATGTCCTCGGGGGACAGCGTGTTGACGCGAGGCGTCGGGAAGAGATTCACGGCGATCCTTTGCTGGAAAACGACAAAGGCGGCCCGACGGACCCCAGCTGTACTGGAATCTGTCGAGCCGCCTAGCCGAACTTTGTCCGGTGCGACGAGCACCCGCCTTAGCGGGCCTCTGGCATCTACGAGCCTTTGAAGTTTGGTGCCGCCCCGTGGGGCTGGCGAGATAGAACGCTACTCGGGAATCCGCGCCCCGCAAGGGCGTTGGCGGACGAGTTTCGTCTCAACGGGCGTTGCTGACTAATTTCCTCCTACGGCGATGCTGGGACTGCCGATGACAGTCGTGTAGAAGACCTCGGCCGGCTTGGCCGGGTCGCTGTTGATCTGGATGATGAGGGTCGCCCCGATGCCCGGCGTCTCGTGCGCCTGCAGACCCTGATGAAGTGCGAACTGGCTGTGCTTGCGCATCCCCCCCAGGAGCGCAGCGAGCTTCTTCATCGCTTCGTTCTCCGCCAATGCAGAGCCCCTCCGATTCTGACCCCTTGAGGGACTCCCATAGTCACCTCACGTCACAAGAGTGACGGCGCGGGCGCTCGGTCGGCAAGGCCGTTGGAGGACGAGATTTTACTTAACGGACGTAGTCCGGAAACTCGTTGTCTAGACGGGCGTTATCCCAGCCCGGAAGGGGAGATCCCTCGCACCTGCAGTTCTCGCAGGGGAGGGCGTGGTGCTCATGACCGCAGTGCCCGCAGGGCATTTGGCGGCTGAGCAGCGGGGTCATTGCCGGCTCTGGCGGAAGCCCATGAACTCGGTCTCCAGGGAGATCAGCCGAGCGTCCATCTGAGCGGACTGGGCTAGGTGAGCGTCCATCCGCTCGTTGGCCAGGTCCTGTCGCTGGGTCGCCTGGCGCTGGCCCTCCACGACCTCGGCCTGGCCGTCGGCGATCTTTCCGATGTCACTCGCCAACGAGGTGAGGAGGGTGCGGATGGCAGCCTGCTCCTCGACGACATAGCCGACCTTGTCCTTGAGGGTGGGCGGGTTGTTCTTGCCGCCGTTGACCGCTACCTCGCGGTGGGTCTCCTTCGTCTCACGCCGACCACGCCAGGCCTGGAGGCTCTGAACACACACGCCCAGGAACGCCAGGAACGCGATGATGACCGCAGCCTTGTCGCCATGCACCGGCTCCATTGACTTGTCCCCTCTGTTGGTAAAGAGGACTTCGGTCAGCTGACGTTCAGCGGAGCGTTCTTGATCGCGACCGCCTCGAACGTGAAGTAGTGCTCGATGTCCAGCTGTGCGGACGGGGAGATGGCGGCAGGGAAGTAGACGGCCACGGCCACCCAGCAGCCGATGTAGTTGCCCCGGCCGTCTTGGTCCCACTCGGTGACGAAGCCCGTGCATTGGGGGAGCGCGGTCGGCAGCGCGTCGTCATCGAGATTCAGGGCGTCGCGGACCGTGTCGAGGTCGACCTTGCAGCCGTAGGACATGAACGGCTCCTCGATGTAGGTCAGGTCGAACGAGAGTCGGTCCGCGAACTCGACGACACCCTGGCCGGTGGTCGAGTACTTGGCGTACACGCCAGCACGCCGACCGCGGTTCTCCGCGTTCCGGGCGCGCTCCATGTCGACCTGGAGGCGCGGGTCATCCGACTTGAAGGTCACTGGTCCGTTCCCAACAGGCTCAGGTACTGCTGGGTCGCCGCGTTGAGCTTCGTGACGTCGATGACCCACTCCCCGTTATCGGGCGACTGGCCGAGCCAGCAGGTCTCGATGTCGTACTCAAAGACGCCCGACTCCATGTCAATCGTGCAGTCGATGCCGGTGACGTAGTGGTAGAACCGCTCGCCGGTGACGCGTTCAACGATGCGGATCTGGTCGTCGACCTGGATGGCCGGGTTGCCCCAGATGGTCATCTTGCCGCGGCGGTAGTCCATCATCTGCCGGGCAGCGATCAGCTCCGCGGCCACCAGCGCCTCGCGGTTGGAGTCGAAGTGCTCGTCGCTCCACAGCGCGACACGGCGCAGGTTCGTGGGCTGGTTCGGCGGCCGATAGCCGGCGATGACCGCGCCGTACTTGCCCTGGGTGTCAGTGACTCCCACGCGCTCGCGCAGGTTGGCACTGGACGTGCGGACCTCGTAGTCCAGGAGGGTCGACCGCTCGTCGATGGTCAGGACCTTGTTCGTCCGCGTCAACCCGCTGCGGTGCGGCGGGCTCTGCGGTCCGTAGTTCCCGAACTTGTAGATGTTGGGCATGCGCCAGATGAACGCGCCGGCCTCGTCGACATAAGCCACGAAGCCGAGAACATCCCGGGCCTGGGAGATGGACTCCCATAGCGGCTGCTTGTCGAGTCCATCGGCAGTGATGTCCGCGATCGGCGACGTGCCCGAGTCCTGGATCGTCCCCCAGACGCGGCCTGTTGGCAGCGCGTACGCATCCTGGCTGTACGTGAAGTGGGTGGGCGAGGCGTAGGGGCTCGTTCGGATGTAGTTGCCGTTGCTGGAAGGAGGCCAGTAGAACCCACCCCAGGCGAGGATCCAGGTGACAATGTTCGAGTAGTCGGTGATGTTACCGACGGGTCGCTCGACGGTCCCGCTGCTGAACCCTAGGTCAGCGTAGTTGCCCGCGTACACGCCGAACATGTCCAGCGCAGCACGGAAGGGGTAGCCGACCATGCTCGGCCCGCGGTCGGCCCGCAGGTCGGTGAAGGTCAGGCGGATCTTCGAGATGTTCTTGTACTTGCGGGGCAGGACGTAGTCGTAGTTCGCGTGGCGGCTGGGCCGGAACGAGCCGACGAACTTGATGTCCGCCTCGATGTCCACGCCTGCCGTTGTCACCTGGTAGGGGATGGTCTTCTTCCCGAGCCAGCGTCCAGTCGACTCCTGGTAGAGCGAGACGTAGATCTGGAACGGACCGCCCAAAGTGCGGACGCGGATCGCGGCGACGTCCCTAGGGTTCTTGAAGGTAGTCTCCCACCAGACCATGTCGGTGGCGGCCTGTTGGCCCGTGCTGAGCCAGTAGTAGCCGCCCTCTCCGAGATTGAGCATCGCCTGCTGGGCCGTGTGCCCCTGGACCGCGCCGTTGGCGCCGACGTAGGGCGGCTTGTCGACGATGCCGGCGCCCACGTAGTAGGTGTTGGAGCTCGACGCCCCGCCGCCAGCCGGCACCTGCCACGAGCCACCAGTGGGGGCGCGGCCAGGGACGTGGTCGGTGCGGATCGTCGACCACTCCAGCGGGTATTCGCCGACGGGGATTACTGGGGGGAAGGCGATCTGGTCGAGAAGGACGCGGCCCACGTCCCGACACTTGATGGTGAGGTCGCCAGAGGTGGGGGAGACGGTCACCTCATCGATCAGCCACGTCCCGGACATGTAGAGGTTGGGGTCTTCACCGGGCCACACCGACCAGTCGACGCCGTAGCCCTCGTACGTGCGAATGAGCCGATCTGGCTGGATCCGGCCCCTCCAGGACTCGTCGATGTGAGGCCAGAGCGTCTCGGCGCCGTTCTCGCGCTCAGAGAGGGCTCCCGGACTGTCGAAGTCGGGGCCTTGGCTAGTGGCCCCGAGGGGAGTGATCGAGGAGTTCTGGACGACGATCGTGCACTCGGCGACGTCCTGATCGACCGAGCGCGACCAGGTCATCGACCTGATGTGAGGGATCTCGGCGATGTCGGTGCTGCCGCCCAGTACGACGCTGGCGAAGGTGCCCCGACGAGAACGGTCGTTGTCGTAGTTGCCGCCGGGTGCGTCGTCGGTGTTGTAGGCGTACTGGCGCAGCACGCTGCGCTCGACGGTGGCTCGCACCACCGGGCGGTAAGGGCCGGCCTTGACCCGCGCGGTCCAGGCCTTCTGCGTGTGGTCCGAGGTCGCCTTCATGCCTCCGACTTCGACCCGCTCAGGAGAGCGGGCGGGCCGTATCGCCCTCCGTCGCCCTTCCGACAAGGGATCCGCCGAGTACCAGGATCTGTGCCTCGACCGCATAGTTGACGCGCCAGTTGTTGCGCGGGGTCGGCGTCAGCTCCTCCGGGCGGAAGGCGGTGATGAAGACGATGAAGCTTCTACCGAGGTGATCGGTGATCTGGACCTCGTTCGGGCGCTGCGACCAGTCAAGTAGCGCGTTGTAGTGCGCCTCGTCCGCCACACGGCCCGCGAAGTTGAGGGTCAGGCCAGTGGGCGCCGTCTCGAAGCTGGGGATCCGGCCGTCAGCTCCCCAGGCCGTGCCGTGCCGAAACGTGCGCGAGACCAGCGGGATGTCGTTCATCGCGTTCGGGTTCCGAGAAACGACGTACGTCTCGTCGGCGATCGGGTCGTAGAACGTCCATCGGAGCGTCATGGGGTCACCGGCATCTGGGAGTAGAGGGTGAAGGTCAGGTCGTAACTGCCGGCCCAGTCGTTGTCGACCGACACGGCGTCGCTTTGGCGCTTGCGTGGGGTCGTGGTGAAGGACTGGACGCCGACGAGCCAGATCCGCTCGCGATGGTCCTGGACGTAGAACCGGCGACGGATGCCGCAGAACCCGAGGAGCTTGTTGTAGAAGTCCTGGTCCGGGTAGTAGCCCGTAATGCGCCACGGTCGCGTAACAAACGCGGCCTCGGCGACGGCGAACTGGCCCTGCGAAGGCGACGTTGCGTGCCTGGTCGTGACATTCCGCTCGAAGTGCGGGTTTGTCATGGAGGATGGGTTGACCGGCAGCGTCCAGGTTCCCAGTCCGCTGGGCATCAGGTCCTGGAAGACCCACTGGCCCGCGGAGGAGGTCGGAACGGGCGTTGTGTCGCCGGGGAGTGTTCCGGGCAGCGGCTCCGAGTCGTTGCTCAAGGCGAAGCTGGCTGAATCGGTGCCGTTGTCAACGGTCGTTACGACGAGTGAGTAGGTGCCAGCCGTCAGGTCCAGGGGAAGTTCGATCGTGGCGGCCTGCAGGTTCCCATAGGCGTCGGCAACATCGGTCCAGACCGTGTCGACTCCGACCGTGAAGGTAAGCGTGGCGCCGGCGTTGGCTCCAGAGACGTTCACGGACAGGGGGCCCGGGGCGCTGTCGAGGGTGTCGTCGAGGATGGCGAGCGAGACGGTGGAGGGACCGATGATGCCGCCGTGCCCGTCGTCGAACCGGCAGACCTGGGCTGTGCCTTGCATCGCGACGCGCCGCAGGGCCGTGCCCGATGCCGCCAGGGAGAGTGATCCCGAGGCGCTCGGCGCGGAGGACGCGGCGCCCCCCGAACCGGTCAGGGTGAGCGCGCCGGTACCGGTAGCGGCGGTCATCAGCTAGCCCAGTAGAAGCCGCCGGTCGCGAACACGGCCGTGATGTCGGTGCCGGACGGCGTTCGAGCGAAGTCGAGCTTGACCAGGGGAATGATGTTGGTGTCGTTGCCGGACGTCGTGTCAGGGTCGTAGCAGATCAGCAGCGCGCCAGTGGGGTTGCCGGAGGCGGCGGGCCAGGTGACGTCAGCCGCGTCGACCTCGACGCGGTCGTTGGTGTCGTTGATGGTGACGGAGACGCCGCCGAGCGTCTTGCGTCCCATCGTCGTCTGCTCATCAGAACCGCCGGCGAGGACCTGGTACAGGTTGTCGTAGTCCCGCATGGTCGCGTCACTGACGAGTCCGGACGCCTCCAGGACCACGGCGATCAGGGCGTCGCTCGATCCGGGGAGGGAGGCGTAGTACGCCACCTTGCCCTTGGCGTAGTTGAACGTCAGATCGGCCATGATCTGGACTTCGGACTAGGCCGCGTAGGCGATCATCAATCCGGTGGGGTCGGGGACGTAGGTGTAGCTGCTGATGGCGGACGTGTCGACGGGGCCGAAGAGGTCGGCCGCGAGCAGACGGTCAGTAGCCGAGGAGCCGGTGCTGATGTAGAAGATCGCGCCTGCGATGTCGGTAGCACCGAGCGCCCCGAAGTCGATCTGATCGCAGGACAGGGTGACCGTCCCCGTGCCAGGGGTGAGGGTAACGCCCGTTGCCGTGAGCCCGCCGGCGGTGTAGCCGGAGCCGGAGATCTCGTCGGCGATATCGGCGCGGTAGTGATCCGTGCTCGACTGGACGTAGGAGGATGTCACCAGCATCACCTTGATGACCGCCGACCCGAGCTCGGCGGTCATCACGTCTTCGAGCCACTTCTGGTAGGTCGCCATGCTGTCGACTTCGTCTCTCAGCGGTGCCGCGAAGTCGTGGTGCGGGTCGTCAACTGACCCCTCGTGAGCTCCCGCAGGATCTCCTTGACCTTGGCGGTGTCTGCGCCGTTGATGTGGACCTCGACCCGGGGCTGGTTGCCCCGGGTACCGGGGTCACGAACAGGAAAGGGCGTGTTCCCCCCGGTAGTGCTGCCGGAGGGGTTGACGATGTTGCCGTACAGCTCCTCCACGCGGCGCTTGACCTGGTACGGGGTGGGGAGGGTGATGTCCCCGAAGTTCCACTGGCCCTGCAGGTCCGTGTTGGCCGACTTGATCAGCTGGTCGATCTGGTCGAGCTCGTCCTGCTGCTGCCTCGTGCGGTGCTTGATGGCGTTGAGTCGGTCGTGCTCGTGGTCGAGGTAGCTCATGTACTTGAGGTGGCTGATCCGACCGAGTTCGTCGGCGGTCTGCATGTCCTGCAGGCGCTGGCTGAACTTGGTCGCCTCCAGGTTGTTGCGGGCCGTCTTCAGATCCACCTGGGCCGCGAGGCGGTCCTCTCGGTTGAGGGCGTGCTTGACCCGGTCGAGGGCGTCAGCGACTGCCACGCGAGCCTCAGCCAGCGGGTCGGTCATGTCGATCGAGAGCTGGCGCAGGCTGGCGCGGATGGCGAGCATCTTCTGGATGCGGTCAGCCCGCGACTGCTTGGGATCCTTGGTCGGAGGCTTATAGCCGGGGACGTCGGAGCCAGTCAGGTAGGTGTCGGAGGCGCCGTGAGTGGTGTCCTGGAGTGCGCCGAGCAACTGCTGCAGGCTGGTTACTACCTGCGGATCCTTCGGCGTGACACTGGCCCCCAGAAGGCCCAGCAGTGGGTTCACGGCAGCGACCGCGGCAGCCAGAATCTTCTGCTGGATCGCGTCCATCGCCTTGATGGTCGCGATGTCCTGCTTGATCATCGCGATGACAGCGTTCTTGGCAGCCTTGCCGCCGGCCTCGACGATCCCCACCAGGGCGTCCTGGCCGACCTGGCCGTGCTTGAGAGCGATGTCGATCTCGCGCTTCCAGTAGCCCTTGCCGATCGACGCGACAACACCACGCCCAGACTTGTTGTCGATGGCGTTCTGCTGGGCTACCTTGCGCAGCTGCTCCAGGCGGGCGATCTGCGCCGTGACGAGCTGCTTCTCGGCGTCGTGTAGCGCCTGGGTGACCTGGGCGGGCACGCCGCCGCCGGCCTTCACCTGCTTGTTGATGGCGGCGTGGATCGCCTCCACGGTCTGACGCCACTGCTTGATCGGACCGTTGTAGTCCGTCTTGTTCATGTCAGACAGCGCGGCCTGGGCCTTGCTGACGAGTGCAGCGACGGAGGCGTTCAGGTCGGCGTTGGACATCGGCTTCAGGCCACTCACCACATCCCGGACGTCCTGGGTCTGGATGGAGAGGGCCTGGAAGATCTGGTCCAGCAGCGACTGACGGTAGGCCTTGATCTGCTCGGGGGTGAGGCCCGTCTGCTCCGCACCGAACTGCGCAGCAGCGTTCACGTCGGTCGAACCGCGCATGATGCCGGCGAGCGGGCCAGTGTCGACGATCTGCGCGGCCAGCCGGCGCAGCTGGGTCGGGTTCAGGTTCTCGGTCTTGATGTTCTGATCGCGGAGGGCGCTGAGCAGGAGGTCCTGTGCGTCCTTGCCGGAGATCTGCTCGCCCCCGTTGCCCAGGAGGCCCTTCCGAGCCAGGGCCGCGGCAGTGAAAGCGTCCGGACCCGCGTTCGTGCCGGTGACCGCGTTGGCGATCGAGTCCGCCGCCTTGCCGGCGAACGTGCGGCGATCGAAGCCGTGCGTGGCAGCGTCGGCCGCCGCTCCGGCCCCGAGGAGGGCGGTGCGGAGTGCCTGGAACTGCTGCTGTGCCGAGGCCCCCGAGTCGGCCATCTGCTGCAGCGAGGTGTTCAGCGAATCGGCATCGAACGCGGTGATGAGCGGCGCCCGGCCCTTGCCTGCGGTGGCGTCCTCGATCTTGGCGAGTCGGTCCGCGAGAGCCTTCCGTCGCTCGGCCTCGGTCTGCAGCGCGGAGACGATGGCATCGTCGCCAACGTCGTTGCCAGAGATCTTGGCGTAGACGTTCTGCCAGAACCCGTGGGCTCCAGACGCCGTCGCCTGCTTCTTGAGGGCGTCAGCGCTCGCCGCCCACTGGTCACTGGTCTTCAGGTCCTCGGTCGTCGCCTTCAGGGCGTCGGTGCCAGCCTTCATCTGGTCCCCGAGGGACGAGGCCGCGTTGGCGAGTTCACCAAGGGCGACCAGACCACCGATGGCCGCAATCCACGGGCCGGCGGCCAGCAGGGCGCCTCCCGCGGCGCCGGCAAGCGCCCCCGCACCGGCACGCGAAGCGATGGGCACGACGGCACCGGCTTCAGTGGCGAGCGCTGCCCGGCCACCCAGCGTGGATGCACGCGCCAGGCCACCCGCGCCGAGGATGCTCGAAATCGCAGACTGCCCTGCCGTGGACCTGCTTGCGAGGGCGAGGAGCGCGAGGCTGGCCACCACGGTCCGCACGGTGCCCGGGATCTCATCCCACGCCCGGAGGAGGCCGTTCGCCGAGTCGAGGAGTCGCCGAAGCCCCTCGGCCAGGAGGCCCAGGCCGCCCAGGACGCCGGACTGGCCCAGTAGGTTCGCGAACTCCTTGAAAGAGGAGAGCAGGAGTTGCAGCTGGCCACCGAGGTTGTTCATGCGCTCGGAGAACGCCTTGTCGGCTGCGCCGTTCGCCAGACCCTTCGAGGCGTCGTCTGCGGCCCGGGATACCTCGCTGAACGACCCGAGCAACACGGAGACGGCGTTCTGGACCTTGCCACGACCGAAGGCGGCAGCGATCTGGTTCTGCTCGTTCGGGGAGGCCGTCTTGTAGATCTGCGCCAGCTGGGCCAGCTGCTTGGCCAGGGTCTCGCTGGAGTCGATCCCGTACTTGGAGGCGACCTTGCCCAGCGAGCCCTCGCCCGCCCGGGAGAAGATCTGCGCCATCCACCCCGCCACGGCGTCGGCGGACTGACCAGTGCGGCCCTGGAGCAGCGCAGCGATGGCCGTGGTCTGGTCGAGCGTGAAGCCGGCCTGCTGGGCCACGGAGCCCGACTCGGCGACGGACTGGACCGTCTGGCCCGGCGCGACGCCGAACTTGTGGCTGAAGTAGGCGTCGAGGTCGGCGATGCGGCCCTGGCCGGCGTAGCCGAGCTGAAAGGCGTTGGTGATGGCAGCGAGGCTCGTCTGGACGTCCTGGATCTGCATGCCGGAGTTGAAGGCCAGCTTCGTAGCAACGTCCGTTGAGA
Organism: Nocardioides maradonensis; assembly: GCF_054777115.1. Classification (NCBI taxonomy): domain Bacteria; kingdom Bacillati; phylum Actinomycetota; class Actinomycetes; order Propionibacteriales; family Nocardioidaceae; genus Nocardioides; species Nocardioides maradonensis. The sequence continues at coordinate 89,698 of NZ_BAAHAZ010000012.1, forward strand.
TGCGGGCGATGTTGTTCTGGGTCGCGGCAGTGGAGTCCGCGGCGCCGTACAGACCGATCGCACGAGCGCCGGCCAGCGCCCCCTCCGACGGCGAGAAGCCGGCGTTGGCGGCCTGCTCCCCGAGCTGGTTGGCGAGGGACTTGGCGGCGTCGGCCGACTGGTTGGTGGCGAGCTTGAGCTCGCTCACGGCCTGCTCGAACTGGATGCCCTCCTGCAGGGTCTGCTGGAGGGTCTGGGTGAACGCGAAGAGCGCCTTGTAGGCGGTTCCGTAGAGCAGGGAGAACTTCGCGGCCTGACCCAGCTGGACCGCGTAGGGATCGCCGGACTTGCCGCGGAAGCCCAGGCCGAACTGTGCCGCCAGGCCGGTGGGCGGAGCCTCGCTGAGTGCACGGATCCGGACGTTGGCGGCGGCCAGCTGCTCGGCAGCCCGACGCTCCTGGTTCCACGCGGAGATGAGGGAGCGCAGGTTGGGGTTGGCCTTCTCCTGCTCCGCGGCCAGGGCCCGCGAGGCAGCAGCCTGGGCGAGGACAGCCTGGTTCGCCTGCTCCTGTGCCCGACCAAGAGCGGTTGCCGTGTTCGGGTTGTAGTAGGGGACCGCAGTCTCTTCCTGGAACTTGCGGAGGGTCTCCTGCTTCGCCAGGGAGGTGCCGGCGCCCTGGTCGAGGCCACTGCGGTACAGGCGCTGGCTCTCAGCGAATGACAGCTTGGCGGCTGCGAGACGCTCCTGGGCTGCCTGGCGGTCGGCGGCGTCGCTTCGGAGACCAGCCTTCTGCAGGCGTTGGCCCTCGGCGAAGGAGGCCTTGGCAACGTCCTCCGCGGCCTTCTGCTCTGCCGCGGCAGCCTTGATGTGTGCCTGCGTCTCGGCGTTGATCGCATCCAGCAGGGCGCGAGTGTCCTTGCTGTAGCGCTCGGCGGCAGCCAGCGCCGCATCCTTGGCCTTGCGCTGCCCTTCCGCCGAGGTGTCCGCCTCGACGCGGTAGATGTTGCGGTTCGACGGAGAGTACGGGTTGAGGTCCCGCTCCTTGACGTACCCGATCCCGCTGGTGTTGCGGGAGGCACGCTCCTTGGCGTTTGCCTCGGCGAGCGCTGTGGTGGCGCGCGACAGCCGGCTCTGCAGTTCGGCGATCTTGTTGACGCCGACATCGGGGATGGTTCTGAGGAGTTGTTCCTGGAGGTCCTTGCCGAGGTTGCTGAAGCCCGGGTGGGATTCGACCGACTCCTTGAAGAGCTGCCGGATGCGGGCCAGCGACCGCTCGACCTGGGTGGTGTCGACCTGGCCGAACTCCAACTTCTGGCGCGACAGCGCGGTCGTGCCGTCCGCGATGAGCTTGAAGATGCTCTGGATGTCCGACGCAGTGCTGCCCGGGTTGAGCCGCATTACGAGCTCAAAGAGCTCCTGGTTCGTCGCCATGCCACTTCCTCAGTCGCGGAGCCCCTTGGTGAGCTCGTTCTGCGCCCAGCCGGCCGGAACAGCCTCTTCGGCGATGGGCTTTAGTTCGGGGTTCTTCCGCCGCTGCTCCACGGCGTCGAACCACTCCTCAAGTCGCTGGGAGTGGTGCCAGATGCTCTCGTCGGGGACTTCGTCCTTCGGGAGCTCCAGGAAGCCGAGGACCTGGAGTGCCGCGTTGATCGCGACGCTCAGATCGAAGGGGCAGCGCTCGGCGTCTCGGCCGGGGAAGAGGGATTCGAGACTTCCTCCGGTGCGCTTGAGGGCTCCAACGATTCGGAGGAACTCGCTGGAGCGTCCGAGTTTCCCGCGGCCCTCGCGGAGACCTGGAGGCCATCGAGCGTCTGGACGATCATGTTCAGAACGGCCGTTGGCAGGCCGACCACCTCGGACCGTTCGCCGAGGTAGCGCTTCGAGTGGTCGCACATGGTGTGGTCCCAGGCGCCCGGGCCGCCGGTCGCCTTGCAGAGACGCGTTGCATAGAAGATCTGGGTGACCTGGTGCTCACGCTCGAAGACAGCCCGGGTCGCCAGGTCCCGCCAGCGCTCCAGGAACTTCTCTCGGAGTTCGGCCTCGTCCATCGTCTCGGCCTCGCGGAGCTTCGCCTGGGTCCGGGACTCCTGGGCCTCCTGCAGTGCGGCCATCCAGGTCGACTGGGTTGCGGCCAGCACGTCACGGTCGGGGGAGTCCTCCGTCATGCCGGCGTCGTTCATGAGCTCCTCGGCACGCTCCAGGGCCTCACGCTGCTTGCGGAGTTCGGCGTCGATGTCGATGTCGTCGAGGGCTTCAAGGTAGATCTCGTTGGCCATCAGCTCGACGTATCGCGAGGCGACCTCGACACGGGAGAGCATCTGGGTCTCGGCGACCATGCCGTCGTACTCGCCGGACTGCTTCAGGTCGGCGATGGCCATGAACCGCCGAGCAGAGGCGTCCTTCATGGCCTCCTGCACCTGGAACGGGTTGAGCTTGTTGACCCAGATGACGATGGGCCCCTGTGCGTCGTCGCCGAGGTGAAGTTCGGTGCCCTCGACGAACAGGTCTGTGATGCGCCGCAGCCGGTCAATGCCACCCATAGGTGCTCCTGAAGTCCGATTCCGATTCCGCCCGCGTGTCCGCGGGAACGCCCGTTGCCAGGCCGATTCGCGACGTACTTCGGAAAAGCACCGAGCCCCGGTCCCGCAATGCAGGACCGGGGCTCGGTGACGAGGTAACTCAGCGCTCGAAGACGAGCAGCCCGCCCTCGTCGGAGGTCCACTGGAGCTCGACGGAGAGCTTCTGCTGCACCTGGCCCTGGAAGCCCGGAGCGGTGAAGCGAGCGTCGTCCACGTGGATGCGCTTCAGGTGGGCACCGGTGTCGGGGTGCTTGATCACGATGTCCAGCGCCAGCGGGACCGCGGTCTGGGCGCCCACGACCTTCGTCGCGTCCGTCACGCCCGAGATCTTGCGAACCACCGACAGGAGCTCAGCAGCGTCACGCGGCTTGAGGGTGACAGAGCCGGAGACATCCGGAACATCGAAGTCCTGGCCGACCGCGAAGTGGTTGCCGAACTCCTCGTCCTTGTCGAGGGTGACCTTCCAGTCCGCCTGGACCGCCTGGACCATGCGGAGCCGGTTGGCCTGCGAGCCGGAGATGTCGTTCGGGTTGTAGCCGCCGACGTAGACATCGATGTCGATGCCCTTGACCGCAGCCGGCTTGACCGTGGTGTCCGCGTGGACCGACTGCGAGTACGTCAGCGACGTCGGGCTGGAGTAGACGATCCGGACCTTGTCGGTCGTCGCGACAGCGTCGACCAGGGTGACCGTGGTGACCGCCGCGCCGGCGGTCACCGTGCCGTAGGTCTCCGCGTAGTCCACGCCGAAGGCGAGGCGCTTGCTGCCGACACTGACCGACAGGACACGACGCTGGTCGCCGTCCGCGAGCTGGTAGGCCGGGTGGGCGGTGACGACGGCCTGGCTGGTCGAGCCGGTGCCGGCGGTCTCCTCGATGTAGGTCGCGCCCGGGTTGTAGAAGATCGAGTCGCCACGGAGCGAGGCCTGCTGGCTGGCGTTGTCCCGGAGGCCGAACCGGTAGGACATGCTCTCCAGGTAGACGAAGGGCACGGCGACCGAGTCGGTCACGAGGTACGGGTTCGACGCCGTCAGGCCGGCCTTGAACTGGCTGGCGAAGTCGGCCGGCGCGCAGGTTGCCAGGTCGATGCCGTTCGGGGCGATCCGCACGGCCGCAGCAGAGACGGCGGCAACGGACGGGTTGGCCAGGACGACGGTCGTGGCGTTGGTGACCGAGGCGATCGTGGTGACGAGCTCGCCGCCACCAACGCCAGCACCCGCGACGATAACCATGCGGCCGGCGTCAGCAGACGTGAAGGCGGCGGTGGCGGAGGTCAGGCCAGTGGACGTGGCCGACATGACGCCATCGGTCACGTTCCGGCCGGCGTACGCCTTGGTCAGCAGGGTCTCGATCTCGGTGGACACGTCGAGCGAGTCGAGGGAGAAGGTCAGGTCCGGGACGTCGCGAACCGACGCCACCGACTTGTAGTTGCCAAGCTCGTAGATCTTCTCGACGGGAATGTTCAACTGACCGGGACCACCGGTCTGGATACGGTCGATGACGGTCGAACCGTTACCGACGTGGATCAGGCTGCCGGCCTTGATGCCTGCCATGTCGCGTCCTCCTTGCTCCGGGGGCGCCCGGATCGGGGCGCTTACGGGGAGGACTTCGGCTTAACGGGCGTTGCCGAAGGTTCGGGCTTGACGTGGTTCCCGGCGCGGCCTCACGCTGGACATATGGCCGAACTGCTGCACCCACTCCCTCCCGGGACTTGGGTCGAGTACGGCACTCGCAAGGGCCCCAAGGTCGGGAGGGTCGAGGTCGCCTGTCGTGCCAACGAGCGGTACTTCTACGACCTCAAGGACATGCAGGACGAGTGGGCCGCGACCTGCGCCGACCGTGACGTCCTGAAGGTCCTCCGGCCGGCCGAGGGCGATCCGCGCGAGTGGCTGCTCGCCCGGACCTAGCGCCCCCGCAGTACGCCGCGCATGGTCTGCCGGTAGTACTCCTTGGCCAGTGGAACGAGCATCTCGAAGGCCTCCCCGGAGGACATGAGGTTCTGGTAGACGCTGTGTGGACGAATCGGGTGCGTCACGAACAGAGGCGCCTTGTTCTTGCGTGGGAACGAACTGACGCGCACCGTCCGCAGTCCAGGGTCCTGGGCGTCGGTGCGCCCGCGGGTCGGTCGCCCCTTGCTGTTCTTGGGCAGGATCGTGATCTGAGTGCCCACGAACATCTCGGTCCCGAACTCGAAGGAACGCCAGTAGCGACCTTCCTTCTCGGTCGCCTGGTCCAACCAGGTCGGATTGCCGACGCCGAACGAGAGCGCACCGACAAAGGTGTTGCCGTCGCTTCCGCCCGGCCGAGAAGTCTTTGCCGTGGCCCTCACCAGGCGCCCGGTCGACTGCTGCCGGCGAGCTCCCGCCCATGCGCCCGACTCTGTACCAATGCTCTTGGCAGTCTTCTCGGCTGCACGCGCCGCCAGCGCGTTAGCCAACTTCTCGTTGCGCTTGAGCATCTCGACGTTGACGCCGGACATGCCGTTTAGGGCGTGCGCAGCGCGCAGGGCGGCGTCTCGCCTGAATCCCTTGAGGCCGATCTCGATCTGGGCGCCAGCCATCTCAGGCCAACACCGCCCCGGTCCCAGCGGCTCCAAGCAACTCCACATTGAACTCGCTCGCTGGCAGGTGGCGCTTGCATGCCCTGCAGGTCTTACTCGTCGCCGGCTTGAGGGCTCCTGCAGCCAGGGCATCTCGACGACGAGCGGCCCTGGCTCGGTTCTGTGCGTTCTGACAGCCCTTGCACTGCCAACGCCGCTTCCGCCGGTCCTTGGAAACGAAGTTGAAGTTGGTGATGGGCTGACCGACTCCGCATATCTTGCAGACGCGAGTTTCAGTCATCGGACCGGCCGTCCAGCATTAGTTGGCGCGCCTCTGCGATTCCGCGGTTGAACTCGACAATGGCCTGGACGGCAGCTTCGTTGGTTTCAAAGCCGACGTCCACCGAGGACTTCAGGATGTCGAGGCAGGTGTCGTGGTACTGGTTGATCGAGGCCATGACTTGGCTGCGAAGGTCCTTGCGCTGAGCCTCGGGGAGTCGCTGGGCGTCGATGGCGGACATGATGCTGGCGACCGCCCGCTTCCGCTGCTCGCCGAGCAGCCGGCGTACAAACATCATGGCTAGTAGGCCTCCTCGCTGAACGTGACCTCGCACGTGGTCTTGACCGCCTGCCAGTGCAGGGCGAAGCGCTGGTCGGGGGCGACTCGCTCGACCTCGGTGAACTCCAACTGCCAGCCGGGTGCCGGGTCGCCCGTGGTCTGGTCAATCACGTCGAGTACGCGCTTGCCGCCGATGCGTCCGCGGAGGATGTCTCGGATGTCGCACGCTGCCGCGACGGCGAGGCCGTTGGCGTCCATGAAGACATCGAAGAAGATGGGGATCTGCTGCATCGACAGCGGACCGCCGAGTTCCTGGTCCTCGGGGTCGGGCTCGGTGCCAAGGGTCACGAACACGGAGCCGGGCCGGGCTTCCTGGCGGATCTGGTCGCCGTCGACGAGTGGCTTGTCGATCAACGTCAGCGCGGGTGCCCCGAAGGGTGTTGTTCCAGCGCTGAGCCAGCCAAGGGTGTCCAACTGGTCCTTGACGTGATTGAGGACGGTCGCGTGGACGTGTCGCGAGGAGTGGCGCAGCCAGGCCATATCTAGCTCTCATCCTGGGCGCGACAGAGCACCTGGACCACGTCGATGCTGCCGAGTGCGATGGTCGGCTGGACGTAGTCGCGGGCGTAACGCTCGTTGGCGCCGCCGGCGGTGACGTAGGTGAAGTCCTTGACCTGCGCCCACTCCTCCTGGAGGAGGGTGAGTCGGATGCGGGTCGGCTTCACACTTCCGGGCTCAACGACCTGCCCCTGCCAGTCGATGAACTCCAGCGCGCAGGAGACGGCCTTGGAGGTGGGGGACTGGTCCTCGACGCGGACGCTGGGGTCGAACGGGACGCCGTCCTGGTCTGCCGATTCGGTGGTCGTCGCGCGCGTCGGGAAGTAGAAGGTGACCTTGTCGGCCATGGAGTTCGGCTCTCCGAACCCCATCGCCTTCAGGAGGCCGGCCCGAACGGTGGGGCGGTTGAAGCTGCTGGGTGCGTACTTGCTCACCAGAGACCTGCCGGGATGCCGTTGTACTCGAACTCGTAGCTGTAGAAGGCACCCCAGAAAGCGTCCGCGACCCGGGCCCGGTAGTTGTCGATCACCACCGCGAGGGGTATGCGTGCGTTGGTCGCCTGTGTGATCAGGTCGTCGAGCCGGGACTGAAGAAAGTCGAGTTCGCTCTTGAGCAGGGACGCCGCGTGCTGGATCTCGAACTCCGCCGGGCCGGCCTTGTACCGCTCCATCGTGTTCATGGCTCGAATCTGGGCGCGGATGATCCGCATCGAGGTGAAGATGACAACCAGCGCGGTGCCAGCGAGGGAGAGGTCCGCGCTAGTCACATAGTCATCACCGGACTGGGTGAGCGTCATCGTCGGGAAGAACCCGCGGAGCTGTGCCTCGGCGAAGCCGTCGGCCAGAGAGGCCGCAAGCGACGCGTCGTCGGAGTCCGGAAAGACGTCGTCAAAGGTCCCCGGGACGGCGAGTTCGCGCTTGAGGGGCTCGATGAGCGTCTGCAGGGAGGTCACGTAACGTGACTTCGTCCCCTACCCCGGCAGGTAGTCGACCTCGACGGCAACGAGGCGTAGAACTCGTCCGACGACGGCGCGCTGGAAGGCGCCGGAAACGCCCATTGGCACCCGCAGCAACTGGCGTCGACCGGTCCGTACGTCGTCAGCCAGTTGGGTGGCTAGAACGTCCGACTGGCTGCGGAGCCGAGCCAGTTCGGACTCAACGCCGGGAGGAACGCGAGAGCGCCCCTGATCCCACTGAGCGACAAGCTGTTGCTTCACTCCGAGATGATCGGCGAACGCTTCGCGCGAGAGCCCGATGAACTCTCGTGAGATGCGGAACTCTGCGCCAGACAACATGGGCCCCAACCTAGATGTGTTTCATAAGAAGGTGACACTCATTCGATTCTCTGACCCGACGGTGTCTATCGCACTGGTCCATTAGGACTAGATCGGAAAGAAATTCGGACGAGTTGCCGCGAATCGCTTCGCGGTGCATGACGGTGTGGCTACGGTCACGCCCAGGTGACAAACCATGCCGGAGCAGTGCCCCATTGAACTGCGACCACGCGGCCAAGCGATGAAGGCTACAGCAGCGCACGGATGAGGGAGTCATCTAAGTCCCCCACGTGGAACGGTCCCGGGCCCTGGATTTATGGGGTTCCAGGGTCCGGGACCGCTTGCCGCGGCGAGGGGTCAGGACATGACGCCGATCTCGCTGATCTGCTGCTGGGTCGGGCCCGGGACGGGCGCCGGCCAACGCTCCTCGATCTTCTCCTTGAGGAGACCGACCTGGTTGTAGCTGGCGTCGCGCTCGACCGCGAGGCTGAGCAACCGGCGGACGTTGACCTCGCTCATCCCGCCGACGAACGAATCGAAGTCGGCATCGTCCAGCTCGAACGCTGCGGCGAGTTCGTCGTCGGCGAGTTCCTGGGCCGTGCGCTCGCCGTCACCCCGGCGTACGAGCATCCCGTTGCGGAACGGGTTGTGCTCGGGGTAGACGATCCGCTCCTCGGCGAGTTCACGCTGCTGGTCGGTCAGGCGCAGGACCTGACCCTTGCCCTTGACGCTGATGGTGCGGACCCTCGCAGTGGCAAGGTCCTCCAGGCCCACCGCGACGCGACCCGGGATCTGGCAGACCCAGGCCTCGTACTGGGGCTCACCCTTGGCTTCGCTCATTTCGTACTCCTTCCAATCCAGTCCATCCTGAGCCCGGGCACAAGGGCGTAGGGCTCAGGAAAGTGGAACTTGGGTGGTTCCACTTTCTTCTTCGGGTCAGTCCCCGGAGACCTTGTAGTGCGCCAGTACGGGCACCAGGACAGTCGTGGCCAGGGCCCCCAGGACCTTCAGGTCGTCGGTGACGCTGGCGACGTCCCAGCCAAGCGCCTGAGCGATCCGCACCGTGATGTAGAGGCCGCCCGCGGCAGCGACCTTGTAGATCAGCTTGCGCTGCTTGGCGTTCAGGGTGTCGACGAGGGCGCAGACGGACACGACGGCGTCAAACGCGCGTGCAACGAACGACTTCAGCATCAGTGCTCCTTGAGGGTGACGATGGCGATGCCGGCCGGGTGGTCGGCGTTCTGCTTGCGGTACTCGATGGACCGGAGCTCTAGGCCGTAGCCAAGCCCGATGTAGAGCAGCCCCGGCTCGCTCACACGCTGCATGCCGGCCCAGGTGGTGAGTCCCGGCCGGTTGATGTCGCCGACCATCGCGACGCGACCCTCACAACGGGCGTTCAATTCTGCGAGGCGGCGCGAGATGTGACGGCTGTGCCGGCGCCAGCGGAACTGGATGACGTGGCGCACCCGGGCCTGGGCAGTGCTGGGACGATGGGCCCAGCCGCCGGGGGACATGTGCGTGGAGACGATCGCGTACTCCAAGCCGTCCGCGTCCTTGAGGATCGCCCAGGACGTGTATCGGGCCGGTGCGACGATCGGAATGCCAATGCATCCGAAGTCGACGCCTCCCTCGACCTTCTCGAAGCCCGTCCAGACTGCCGGGCAGTCAGTGCGGGAGAGGCCCTGCCGGCCCGGGAATAGGGCTCGGACGGCGGCCTTCGGTCCCTTGCGCGTGATCTCGGTCAGCCCGCCCATTCCGAAGCCGCCAAGACGGTGCTGGAGCAAGAGCACGTCGGCCTTGACCATGCTGAGCTTGAGCTGAGGGCGGGAGCGAGAAGGCGCGGCCACCACGGCGAACAGGGTCATCGTCCAGCCCTCTTCTTCCTGTCGAGGATGTGGCCACAGAAAACGGCCGTTGTGAGGAAGGCGCCGCCGACGAAGGCTGCCTCTGCGGGCAGGTTGTTCGGGATGAGGTTCCGGACGACGGTTGAGAACGTCTCCCAGTCATTCCCGTCGCTCATGCAGACGCCGTCGAGCACGGCGAAGGCTCCTGCCCCGGTGCCCGCGAGGATCAACCAGCGCTTGCGGTCCATGGCTACTTGGTCGGGATCCCGTGCTTGGCGACCCAGCGGGCGTAGTTGAACGACTTGATGACCTTCGGGCGACGAGTCCTGTCGATGCCGGACTGGTGCTGGCCGGCGAGGCCCTCGGATTCGTTCAGGTAGTCGACCAGTTGGGAGGAGCCTTCGCCGGGGTGTCCCTGCGAGGCGCCTCCGTCGATGAACTCACCCACGACGGTCGTGAAGTGCTTCAGGTCGGCCGGCAGCGGGAAGCAGTGGACGTGGTACTCCGAGACTGAAGCCCAGGAGCCCGTGTGCCTCCACCAGGCCGCGGCGCAGTGGTTGCGGAAGAACCACTGGAAGCGCAGCCAGCGCCAGCGCGTGGTCGGGCGGCCCAGAGTGCCGACGAACCCGAAGTCGAACACCGCGTCGTAATCGTGGGTGCCGGCGGAGGGCGCGTAGCCCGAGTGGTAGCACGGCTGGTACATCACGAGCCGTGACCGCGGGAAGACCCGCGCGAAGTCGGCGATGATCCAGTCGAGCCACGCGACAGTCCGGCGAGAGGCCTTGAAGGTGTGGCCGAGCCGGGTGACCGTGATCAGGTCGGTCTGTTCCAGTGCCATGCTCCCGACTTCGGACAAAGCAAGAAGCCCGGCCCCACGAGGGAACCGGGCTTCTTGACCGCTTCGATCAGACGCCGCTGACGATTTCGAGGTACTCAGCCGCGGCTCTGAGACGAGCCGGATCGTTGCCGAATTGACCGATCCCGATGTTGCATCCCTGGCAGATCGCGCCCCGGAATGTGCTCGTGTCGTGGCAATGGTCTGGGACCAACTTGGCCTCCCGACTGCAGATCGCACAGCGTGATTCCTGCGCTTCCACCAGAGCGTCGAACTCTGCCGGCGTGATCCCGTAGCCGCGACTCTTGAACTGCCAAGCTCGTGTCGTTGCGGCGTCGACCGTACGGCGCGCGCGCTTGTAGCAACGCGAGTAACACTTCTTGCTGCAGTAGCGCTGCTTGCGTTCCGAGGTGCGGATGAAGATCTCGCGACAGGTTGGGTCGGCGCAGACCGCTTGGCTGAATGTGGGGCGTTGACGATTCTTGGCCCGCCACTCTTTCCCGTACTCCTGCCGACACGGCTTGCACCACGGGTTCGTGCCACCAGGCCAGAGATTCGTCTTGCACTTAGAACACAATCGAGGGGCCCCATCCCAGTTGGATGAGACCCCTCGATGCTCAGACTCTGTCATGGCCAGTACTTCGGCCCAGAATCTTCCAGCCGGGCTATACCCCGGAAACGATCCTTCTGGCCATCTCCGGGTGGGAGATCACGCCGCCGACATCCGCGCGGGCGCGGAAGTGGTAGTAGTCCGAGGTGTTCTCGACCCACGCCTTGGTCTTGACGCCACCGAACTTGGCGAACTTGCCGACGGTCCCGCCGAACACCCAGAGCTCGTTGTCCGGGATGTACGACTGGTCGTTCTCGTCGGTGTAGTTCTGGAGGCGGACGATGTTCGCGCCCCGGTACACACCCAGGCGACCCATCTGGCGGATCTCCGCGGTGCCCTCGGGGTCGAACAGCGCAGCCGCGTCGGTCACCACGGCGGAGATCTGGTCGATCATCTTCGCCCGGCCGGCGATGGTGATCGGGGGCAGAGCGCCGGCGTTGTTCGGACGCAGGGCGTCGTGAACGTCGGTGATCGCCTGGTCCAGCTCAGCCTTGGTCAGGCCCGTGGTGGCGTTGACGTAGTACGGCGAGGACGACGGGATCGCGGCCTGCAGCATGTTGAACGCCCGGCGGTTGATCTCCGCGTCGAGCCGCATCATGCCGAGGGCAGCGAGCTCCTCGATCGTCTCGGCGTAGTTCGCCTGCAGCTTGTCCTCGAACTCGCTGACGTGGAAGCCGAGCGTGTCGTGGGTGAGGGTGAACCGCTCGGTCTTGAGCTGGCTTTCCTCGATGTAGCCGCCACGCGCGGTCCAGAAGACCTGGAGGCCACGACGCTCGCGCCAGGAGATGATGTCCTGGGCGCCCACGTTCATGAACTCGATGTAGGTCGGGAACAGCGAGTCGAACCGGAAGCCGTAGTCCCAGCGCTCGGAGAGGATGGCCGCCTGCTCGCGGTGCCACTCCGGACGGTCCCAGTTGTCCTTGGCCTCCTGGTTGAGGGCGGCCTTGGCACGCTCGTACTCAGCGAGGTTCTCGGCCACGTTCCGACCGAAACGGTTCAGACCGCTCTTCGCTGCGAGCAGGTCATCAATCGTCTTGCTCATGGTTTACGCCCCCTTTCAGAAGGTGATGACGGCCTCGACGTAGCCCGTCGAGACAGCGGTGACAGTGAGCCAGTGGGGAGTGGTCGAGCCGTCGGACTTGACCCACTTGGTGCCGTTCCAGCCGAGACGGTCGCCCACGGCGACGCTGGTGGTGTCGACGATGTTCACGGCAGCCTTGGTGCGCCCGCCCTTGGAGTACGCAGCGGTGTTGCGCATCCAGACCTTGGTGCCCGGGCCCGACCAGACGATCGAGTACTTGTCGGCCTTGGCGGTGCCCAGGTCGATCGAGTCGTGGTCCTGGACGTCGAAGAGCCCGAACATGTGGCTCTCCTCCTGGACCAGGAGGCCGGACTTGCCGGTGACGGGGGCGGCGTTGGCCGCCGACTGCTTGAGGTAGCCGGCGCTGGCGGGGTCGATCTCGACGGCCGTTCCGATGAGGAAAGCGCTGCCGACGGGGGTCTTCAGGCGACCCTCACGCGTGGCGTTGTTCTCGTCGGAGCGGCGGAACCCGAAGTTCAGTCCGTAGTCGGATGCCATGGGTCACGCCTCCTTCGGGGCGAAGCGGCCGAGGAGCAGGCTCCGGGCCGAGCTGGTGGGCTGCGCCGGCTGGCTGCCGGACATCGCGGACTCGCGCGGGACGCCACCGGAGGCGCCGGCAGCGGGAGCGGTCGCGGCGAGGTCAGCGACGTAGCCGTCGAACTGCTCCTCGGAGAAGGCGACGATCCGGGCAACCCGGGCCTCGTCCTTCAGGAACTCCTCGCCCATGTGGGCGGCGGCTTCCTTGACCTTGGCAAGGCGCTCGTCCTTGCGCTCGGCGGCCTCGCGGAGTTCCTCCAGGCCGCTCTTGAAGGAGTCGAACTCCCCCTGGATCTCGGTGACCTTCTGCTCCGCGGCGACCTTCGCGGCGATCTCGACGTCCAGCTTGGTAGCCAGGTCGTCGCGCTCCGCCTTGAGGGAGTCGCGCTCAGCAGTCAGGTCGGCCGTCTCCTTGGCGACGCGGTCTGCAAGCAGCAGGGCCATGTCGTTCTCGGTGAACGTCTTCTCGTTCTCGCCGGCCATGCCTTCCTCCTCACCTATGAATCGGTGGTCGGAGTTGGGCCCGACCGCTCGGCGAGGTACTTCGGCAGCGGCTTGCGTCGTTACGGCAACGGGCGTTTAGACGCCGGTTAGCGGCGTCCGTTCGCCCATTCGAGGATCGTCGCGGCGAGGGCTTGGGCTTGGTCAGCAGTGATGCCGTCGGGGGCGAACTCGGCCCTCTCGACAGACTCAGCGGCCTGGCGCATGACCTCCATCGAGGCATGGGCATCGGCCGGCCGGACGGGCGGAATGATGATCGCGGTGCCCAGGAAGATCGGGTCGACGAAGCGCCGCATGGATGACCTCTGGCGGAGGTGCTCGCAGGTCTTGCCGGCGTTGTAGTCCGAGTAGGAGAACTCCTCGCCACAGCCGGAGAGGCCGTTGGGGCCGTCGAGGCAGGCGACCGCCCGGGAGACGCACTCCATCGACTGCATCAGCTGGCCGTCGGCTGCTGCTGCTTCGATGACCGCGGCCTCGGCCGGGAAGAGGAACTTCCAGATCGCTGCGGTGGAGACGATGTGCGCCTGGTGCGTGCCGCTGGCCGCCTGCTCGCGCTCGGGGACGTACTGGCCATCGAGAAGGCTGCCGACGATCTTGGTGTCGTCGTGCAGCCAGTTGACGGGCCCGCCGGCGACGGTCTTCTCGCCGAGCTCCAGGTCAGCGGCGGTCCAGAAGGCGCCGTTGGCGTTGGGGTAGTCGGCGCCGAGCATCCGGCCGCGGAGGTAGGTGAAGCCACTGTTGGCGGCCGAGATCTCGCGGAGTGGCGCAGTGATGAAGGTCCGCCCTGAGGCGGCGGTCATGACGAACGCACGCTCGGGGACGATCAAATCGCCCTCGATCTCCTCCTCGCCGTCGTTGAGGTCGTAGACCTTCGCCGGCAGGGGGGAGGCATAGCGCTGGCGGAACAGGTCCCGCAGATCGCCCAGGCTTCGCTCGCTCATGTCGTTCACTTCGGGCTCTTCTGGCCGGACGCGCTACGAGGACCGGTCTTCCCCTGGGGGGACTGAGGCGAGTCTCCGCCGCCCTTCGGCCGGCCGCCGCGTGCTCCCGAGACCTGCGGTGCCTCGGGCTGCTGCTGGCCGGTACCGCCATCGGGCCCGGCCGCCGAGAACGGCACCATCGTCTTGAAGATGTCGTCGAACTGCTCTTCCTCGATCTCGCGACGAAGGGCCTCGACGTTCTGGTCGAACCCAAAGTATTCGAGGGTCGACTCCCGGGAGAGCTCGTTCTGGGTGCGCAGGGCTAGGATGGCGGAAGTGACCTCGGCGTCGGAGTCCAGCTGGACGTTCCGAGGCGTGAAGGTCAGGTTGGGCTCCTGCTTGAAGATTCCGTCGTTGAGTGGGTGCTCGACGACGGCGCGAGCCAGCCGCTCCTCCAGGACTCGCTTCATCATGTGCCGGCGGTTCTCCAGGAGGCGGGCCACGCCGCGGGCGACGGTCAGGCTCGTCTCGTTGCGCTGGCCGGAGCTCGGGATCGTCAGGGCGCCGAGTGTCCGCGACAGGATTCGACGGTCGAGGGTGTCGTACTTGTCGGCCGTCAGGACGAACTCCTGCGGCGGCACGATGATGTCCACCTGCAGGCGATGGTCGCCAATGATGACCGGCAACTTCGCGATGACCTTGAAGTTCTCCTTCAGGTTGTCGATCTCCTCCTGCTTCGCCGGCACCTGATCCGTGCCCTGTCGAACAAGGAGGATGAAGTTCGCCTGACCGACGAGGGCCACGCGGTCGGCCTCGATCAGCTGCTGCTTGAGGTCGAGGAGGGCGAAGGTGCTCTTCAGGCGCAGCGAGGGCATCCGCTCGTACGTCGACTTGGTCCGGCAGTAGCGGAAGACGTAGTTCGGGTTCAGGTACAGCAGCCGCTTGGTGTTGATCCCCCAGCCGGCCAGCAGCATCTCCTCGGAGCGGTCGAGGTTCAGGACCGGGCCGGCGGTGAACTGCTGAAGGACCGGGTCCTGCATCGTGCCGTCGGCGAGCGCCATCGCCGCGGCGAACTCCTCCTGGGTCGCGTGCCAGGCGAGGCGATCCTGCCCGAACGGGCCGGGCCGGAGGGCGACGACCTTGGTCGGGTCGAGGAACGTCGCGGCGAGCGGTGCCCAGACCGTCTTGGTCTTCTTGGACTGCTTGCCGGCCGGCGTCTTGGTCCGGATCTTGTACTCCTTGGGCCCCCACCAGAAGCCGCAGATGACCTGAGAGTAGGTGAACTCTTCGCGGTGCCAGGTCCGGACGAACTCATCGAGGTTCAGGTCGCGGTTGATCTGGTTGAAGATGTCTGTGGTGTCGGGGTCCTCGGACTCCCACTTCAGGCCCTGGAAGGCGAGGCCCTCGGTGACGTCACAGACGCCGCCGATGATGTCGTCGTTCTCAACGGCCGTTCGTGCGATCAGCATCTGCTGGAACGGGTTCTCGGGGGCGACGTACGCCACTCGGTTGAAGATCGAGGGCTGCGTCTTCGCGGTCCGGCTGCGGTCGACCCAGTTGGCAACCTCGCGGGCGATGTGGTTGACGGTCGCGTTCACGCCTGACCTGGTGTCGTAGTCCATGTCGCCGACGGCGTTGATCCACGGAATGCCGTCCTCGGTGCGCTCTTCGGTCGTCATCAGATCTGCCCCCTCAAAGTGGCGGCATCGAGCTTCTGGACCTCGATGAGGCGAGAGGCGGACTTCCATTGCCGCTCGCATTCCGCGAGGAATCGTTCGACCTGCTGGGTTCTCACGCGGGTGTACTGCCGATCGAGGCCCTCGACGCGGTGGAGGAGGACGCAGAGCTCGGTGAGCCGGGCGGTGTAGGCGCTGCACTCGCGCATGACCATGTCGGCGGGCTTGGCGTAGAAGGTCCGGATCGCTGCTGCGATCAGGTCGAGTTCCTTCTCGATCTCTGCCCGTGGGCCGAGGTGGCCGGCGGGGCCGAGCGCCATGACCGGGCTCAGGAAGCCCTGGATGATCTCCGCGGTCGACGTGACGTCGTCCGGGGCCGATGCCCCGAGGTCGCGACCCTCTTCCATGACCGTCTTAGGCATGCTCGGGACTTCGGATGAACCGTTCTCAACGCATCTGAACGCCTAGGAACGCCTCAGAAGCCGAATCGAGCGAGCACTGGAGTCGTCACGGGCCTGGTGCTCAGGACCTCTTCGATGTGCATCAGCTCCTTGCCGGCGAAGCACATGAAGGCCGCGTCGAGGGTGTGCAGCGAGCCGCCCACCATCCGTGTCTTGATGCCGGCGGCCGAGCCCTCGTCGCGGACATACATGACCTCTTGCCCCTGCCATTCCTGGAGGAGCTCCGCGTCGTAGGGCAACTCAATGCGACTGTTGTCGACGTACTTGCGGAGTTCGTCCGCGGCGAAGGAGACGACGTTCTTCTCGATCAGAGCGTCCTCGGGACGCTCCTTCTCGCCCAACTCCCTGTCGTCAAACTCGACGGCGACCTTCTGGGAGAACCCGTAGCCCTTGATCCGCCGGCTGATGTGGTCCGGCGTCCGGCGGTTCTGGACATGGGTGCCAACGGCCTCCGGATCCAGCTCCTGCCAGAGGGGGAGGCCGTTGCCAGTCTTGTCCAGCGAGTATCGACGAAGGCGTTCGCCGTAGAAATCGAAAATGTGCCGGATCGCGGCGGCCTGGTCGGCAGCCGATACGCGCATCAGGTGCACGCGGGCCAACAACCGCATCAACGATGGGGCGCCCTTCTTAGGCTCGGTCTCCCCGAAGATCAAGATCTCCGACGGGTCGCGTGTGAAGCCGACGTCCTGGCCGGCCCAGAAGTTGAAGTACTTCTCATCCAGATGGCTCGCGGGGAACTGCAGGAAGGTCTCGATGGGTGCCCCGGACGATTTGAGCAGCTCGTCGTTGATCTTGATCTGGGCGTAATGGGCGTCGTTGTACTCAGTAGCCCAGGCGTTCTCGTTGATGCGAACACAGGCCATCAGGCGGTGCAGCACGAACAGGGTGGCGCTGGCGTCGCCGTGGTCACCGTAGACGTTGCGCCGGTAGTCGACGTTATCCTCGGTCCCGCCGTAGATAGCGATCTTCGCCTTGCGTTCGTCCGTGCTCCACGAGGGACGGTGCATGGCCATGTAGCGGTGGACGTAGAACGGAATGTCCGGGTTCTCAGTCTGGGTGTACCGGTAGTACCGGTCACGGACGCCTCGGGACACGCCATGCACCCGCCACTGGGCGCCCGGCGAGGCCGACTTCATCGTCTCGACGAGCTCGACCCAGCCGTTCTCCGGGAAGTCCTGCCCCTCGTCCATCTCAATCTTGAGCGGGTGCTGGCCCTTGACACCTCTGCCATCGCGGTTCGGAAGCCGGCTAACCAGTCGCGCATTGTTGATGAAGTGGCACTGGAACTGCGGCTGGTGGTTGATGCCGTTGCCGCGCTGCTTGGGCAGCATCTCCCTGGTGAGCCGGTGGGACAGGATGTGGTGCTCGATCTTGTCCGTGACCGGCCGCAGGTGGTTGAGCTCGGGGGCGGTGATGAGCATCTCGGCGCCGGGGTAGTTGAAGACGAAGGCGTTGGCTCGCATGATCAGGCCCTGGGAGTTGTGGGTCGGGATCATCGCCCTGCCAGCCAGGAACATGTGCGATTCGGCCTCAACCTCGATGCAGCGGACCGGACGTGTCGGGACCTCGCGAACCGCGACCACGCGACGATGGGCAACGCGGGTGTTCTGGGTCACCGGGCGCCACGCCGCGGCCTTCCTCGCAAGATGCGCCGGCTGGACGAGTGGACGCCATGTGACGCGGTAGCAGACCCCGACATCGACTCCGTTCAAGATCATCGGCCGCTTGGTGATCCTCGGCTTCTCGCCCAGGCTCGTAAGCAGTTCCATGATCCCCATCGCCAGAATCTCGTTCTTCTGAGTGATCTCCGCGTAGGAGTCGGCCATCCGAATGTGGCCGTCACTGTCGACCAAGCCGGCCAGCAGGTCACGCCGCTGGGCCTCGCTGGCTCGCAGATAAACGCTTGGGATGTGCTTGTTGTTGAGCACGCCAACTCTCCGCAGGACCGCAGCAGTAGATCGAGTCCCCCAGTTGTGGCAGTCGACTCCGGGGAACGTGACGGTCCAGCGATACTTGGCACTGGCCGCCTGTGCCACGACGAACCCTCGCTCACGCAACTCATACATCACCTCCGGATCAGCGGAAGTGATGTAAGCATTCGCAGAGTTCCCGTCACCCAGCCAGAGACCTAGGTAATAAGGGTCCAGCGGAAGGTCTGCCTCGGGCAGTTTCAGAGCGTCAGCGAGCTCAATGCTGTGGTTGTTCTCTCCACCGCACCGGATGGTCTCTTCAATCTCAGCAGTCGTCCGAACACTCGGTCGACCAGACGCTCTGCCAGCCGCGGCCGAGCGTCGCTCCGCCCGGGACCACGTGCGCCACAGGTGATCTGCGTCGGCGACGACTGTACTGCCGTCATCGAACTCGACTTCCAGGCATCGACGGTCCTGAAGGACCTCGTACGCCCGGCGGACACGGGTAGGGCGACCCAGGTCGTCGAGCACCTCATCGCCAACCTGAAGGTCGCCCATCACCGTCCATCCAGTCGGGGTGGGAACGGGCGTTGTGACATCGAGAGCCTTACCCAAGCTGCGGCCCATGTGGTCGATCTGGTAGATCGACTTGTTTCGATACAGCGGCCACTGGAACGGCCACAGCCGGTAGCAGGCGTCGGGCTGCTCCTCGTCGATCCAGGAGAACTCCGCGAGGTCCACCCCGGAGTCGTCCATCAGGATGGCTGCAAGGAAGCACTCCTCGTCCGTCATGCTGCGCGCGCTCATGCGGGCGACTTCGTCGGTTATTGGCCCCGCCAGGTGCGACGGTCCTGGATGCCCCGCACAACGGCCGACGGCGGGTGGCCCAGGTGCCAAGTCCCGCAGAAGTCACACAGATAGGCCTGGAGCCGGACTCCGGGGTGATTCGTCCGGGCCACGTGCTTGGCTTCCTTGCGGCTGGAGTGGCGGACCTTGCCGGAGCAGGTCGACTCGTAGTTGAACGCCATCAGTGCCCCCGCGAACGGGCGTTCCGATGTGGTCGAGCCAAGCCAGAGAAGCGCTTGAAGACCTCTGCGGAGAGGTCGGGGTGGGCGGTGAAGGCGCTGTCCATCAGCGTCATCACCCACAGCCGGCGCCACTCTGCAAAGTAGCTGGGATGCACCCGGAGTGGCTTGGCGACGGCCTCGATGCGCTTCATGGAGCCGGTGATGTCGTGGACGCTGACGATCGGTCGCTCACCGCGGATGTAGCGCCCAAGTACAGGATGTTGTACGCCTGCCTGGGCAGCGAGCCATCGCTGGCTGCGCCCGCGGCGCTCCAGCAGTTCGGCGACCGCCTCGCCGAATGGGGTACCAGTGAACTCGGGCGTCTCCATGAGCGCCCAGAGGGCCTCGATGCTCGGCGGCTTGTCGGCACCGTAGGTCACCCGGTAGATGTCGGCCAGGAGCCGGTTGAGGATGTCGGGGTTCTGGGCGAGGAACTCGTCCCAGAAGAGCGCATCGTCTGCGCGGGAGGCGAGTGGATGTGACCGGAGGACCTGCTGCCAGGTCATCAGATGGTCCGTACCCAGTACCGCTGGCCGTCAGGCTTGTTCCGGAAGTGCTCGTCGATCTCGTTGTACGCAGGCTCCAGGTACTCCGTGATCCAGTCGAGGATCGCCTCGGCGTTCTCGATCCCGAGCTTCCTTCGCTCGTTCTCGTTCGAGCGCTTGTAGGCCCCGACCATCGCGATCAGCTCGTTCATAAGCTCCAGCGCGCGGTCGGACTGCTCCTCGCGCATCACGCCGAACTCCTTGGCGCGCTGCAGGAGGTTCGTGATGTACGCCCCGACCGAGTCGGCCTGCTGCGTCGCCTTCTCGCGCTCGGCCTTGGTGACGCCCAGTTCCTTCTGGAGCTCAGTGATCTGGGCGGAGATCTCCTTGATGGCCTTGCGGTACTCGCTCTCCTCGCGGGATGAGAGCAGCGTCGCTTCGTAGTCGATGCCGGCCAGCGTGTACCACTGGTAGCGCTGGCACTGGACCTCCAGCATCAGCAGGCGATCGACCTGGCGCTTGTCGTTCTCGTGAGTGAACGTGTACTCGGCGAGGTACTTGGCCTGGGCTTCCTCGTAGAACTGCTTCTCGGACGGGTGAAGAAGCTGAATCTTCTGGCCCGTGACCGACGTGACTTCGATCTTCTGGCGCACCGTGGGTGCTGCCGGATCGACCTGTGGCTCCTGATCGGACAAGGTTTACTGCACTAACCGGGTCGCAAGAAAAGCCTACCGGTTCTGGAACTCAAATGGTTCCAGAACCTATTCGTCCTCGTCGCCCTCGTCCCCGTCATCATCGCCGGCGTACTCATCGAAGGCCGCGAAGTAGGTCTCGATGTCGGATTCCGCGAACATCTGGTGCCAGCGCAGCAGGCCGAGGGTCTGCGACGGTGTCTGGGAGGGGGCGCCGCCAATCGCCCAGCAGTGTCGGCCCTCGGGGTCGACGTACTCGATGCAAACCGTGAAGGCAGTCGCGAAACCACCGCCGAGTCCCTGCAGCCACTGGTCGACGCCGGCCTGGACGACCCGGGAGACCGCCTGGTTCGGGGTCTCGTACTCGACCTGCTCCTCGTCGCTCATCTGCAGCTCCAACAGGTCCGGGCTATCGTCGGCTTGATCCGGCCGCAGAAGCAGGTGTCGTAACCGGTCGGAGGCACCGGGGCGGCGGCGTACATGCACGGCCGGCAGGGCCGGTGGCGCTTGTGCTCGACACAGAGGAGGTCGCCGGCCTCCGGGTCCGTCAGCATCTCTAAGTGGTCCTGGCCGCAAGCACAGTCCTCGACGAGTGGCTTCTTCCGCCTGGGGCGGGAACGGGCGTTACTGGGTGCGCGCGAGCCGAGCGAGAAGACCTGTAGGGCTACGTAACCCTCGGCGACGCCGTACTCGACCTCGCCGCGGAGGCGGACCACCTGCTTGTCGTCGGCATACAGGACTCCTGCATTGCCGGCATCGAGCACACATTTCTGGAGGTTGTCGATGTCCTTGCGACGGTTGCCGACGACACCGAACTGGCAGTGGATCTCTAGGTCCTCGGACTCATCACGAGGGACGGCCCCCGCAGCCTTGAAGGCCCTGGCCAGATCTTTCTCGTACTGGGCCGTCCGCTTCGGGGTGTACGAGCTGCCGGTCTTGCGGTTGAATCTCGGTCGCTCCTTGGCGACTGGGTCGATCACGACTCGCAACTCGAAGACCGGCAGCATGCTCACTGCTTCGGAGGAAGAGAAAGCCCCCTGGCGTTCTCCGTTGTCCGCAACGATCCAGGATGCCTGCCAGGGGGCACTGGGAACTTCGGATTCAACCAACGCCCTTGCGCCCGGGCCGAAGATCCTGACTACGCAATGATCCGAGGATGCCTTCTGGTCTCCCCCCGGCCGCTCAAGGGGCGCGCGATCCAACTAACCGGGGATGTCTGCCAGTCGTTGATCGGGGAGCCGCTCCCTAGAGAGAGGTACGCCCTGAGGAGGGCACCGCTTTCAACATCATCTGCCTGATGGGCCGATAGCCGCCCACAAGAGCGGAAAGCGCGCGGAGTTTACGGAGCGTGCGCCACCGCGAGGCGGCGTACGGACCATCACTCGGGGAGAATCTCGAACTCATCCCCGCAGCACTCCCGAGCCAGGCTCGGGACACACCAGCACTGACCACAGACCTGGCAGACCCAGAGATCCTCGTAGCTCAAGAACGGCACGACCTTCCGCAGAAACCCGATGCTGGAACCGCAGCCACCCACCTCCGTCGAGGAGATGAGTGACTGTGGGGCCAGCCTCAGTAGGGCTCGGCCGGGTTCAGGTCCCGACGGTCCGGGAAGTGCAGAGGGCTGACCTCCAGCTCCACCGGCTCGCCGTCCTCGAAGGCCTCGTCGAACTCCTCGGGAGTCGGTTCGCCCTCGGGCCCGGCCTCCAGGGTCTCGTCCACGGGAACCTCCGGAACGACGTCGGGGGTCTCATCCTTCTTGGCGGCCATCAGTCCTCCTCCTTGTCGTCATCCTCGGGGTCCTCGACCTTCGGGAGGTCGACGGGCTGCGGGGCAGCCTTGGTGCAGCCCGGGCAGGGCACGGCTGCACAACCGCCATCGGGCTGCTCGACGGTCGGCAGGGCCGCACCGCACGAGTAGCAAGGCGCCGAGATGACGCCCTTCTCTCGTTCCATTTCCAACTCCTTCTCCGGTGGATGGATCGGGAGGGACTTCGTCGGAGGGCTGGAATCGGGAAGTGGTCCGGGCGTTAACGGGCGTTGAAACGTCGACTACGCCACGCTCTTGCGGAGATGCCGATGCTCTGGACATGGGTGATAAAGGGGCAGCATGGCCCGCGCTCACCGTGGGGGACATGATCCGGACCCCCTTCGGTGACGCGGTGATCCAGGTCGTCGACAGCCAGGGCCTTCTGGTCAAGACAGATCTGGGCGTCTGGGACTACGCGGAGATCGAGTTCCGAGGTTCGCTGGAAGACGGCGAGAGCGTCGTCGACTTCCTGAGCGGACCGCGCTTCGAGGTGCTGACCAGCACCGACTACGAGGTCAACCCCTGTACGTGCGGGTGCCGGGACTGCTCGGACACCCGGCAGCGTCACAAGCTGACGGGCAGAACCACCATCCGAGGTCATGAGCGCCGTGCCAACTGTCGCTGCGAAGTCACGGGCTGCCACTGCGTCGCCGTCATCCTGGAGCCCTGATGGGCCGGCCCGACCGCAACAGGGACATGTCGGCCTACTGGGAGGCGTACCGCGCCAACGGCGACCCGGAGGCCCTGGAAGAACTGTTCGTGCAGTACCGCTCACTGGCGCTCTACCTGGCCAAGAAGGCGCTGGCCAAGGCCCCGAGCCACCAGGACCACGACGACATCATCTCGTTCGCCATGCACGGTCTGCTCGACGCCATCCGCAGGTTCGACCCTGAGGCCGGCGTGAAGTTCGAGACGTACGCCACCAGGCGCGTCACGGGAGCCATCATCGACGAGCAGCGGCGGATGGACCCACTGCCCCGCACGATGCGGACCAAGATCAAGCAGCTCACCCAAGCCACCTCGGAGTTCTGGGAGCGCGAGAACCGCGACCCGACGGTCCCGGAGCTCTCCGAGGCGACAGGCCTCCCCGAGGAGCAAGTTCGGGAGGCCCTGGCCAGCCAGAAGACCATGGTGGCCGAGCTCAACCCGGCCACCGCGGACGACGACCCGGGAATGCTCAAGGCAGGCCATGACGAGGCCAGCGCAAGTGCCGAGCTGGCCGACCTCCGGAGCGCCCTGGCTGCCCGCCTGGCGGCCTGCAGGGGAGAGGCAGCGGCCGTCTTGGTACTGACCTACGCTGAAGGCCGGGAAGCGAAGGAGGTTGCGCACATACTGTGTCGCACCCCGCACCAGGTGAAGAGCATCCAATCGAAAGCCCTCGGGAGCCTCGCCGGTTAGTGGAACTCAGGTGGTTCCACTTTCTCCTTAATCGTGCGTACAGAGGGGGCAGCAGGCTTCTTTCTCCACCGCCCATGTCGCCCGACATGATGTGACCGAGAGGCCACACTCCTCGCAGTCGCCCGGCTCGTGGATCCCGCCCATTTCCTGGTAGCGACGCCAATGGCTGGTCATGCCGCCGACTTCGGACTACTGCTGGACGATCTTGATGACGAGCGTGCGGTCGTCGGTCCGGCCGCCATTGGTGGTGATCCGGTTGACCAGCTGGTACCGCTGTCCGAGGGTGCCGCCGGAGACCCAGATGGTCGCGGTGTTCTCGGTGTTGGACTGGGCCTCGACGGTGATGCCGGCCGGCGCGATCCACTCCGAGGAGACGATCACGTCGTCGCCGGAGGAGGCCAGCCAGTCCGTCCAGTCCCGGGTGTAGTCCAGGGTGGCGTCGGGGTCCTTGATGAACGTCGGGAACGACATGATTCCTCCTAGGAGCGGGGGTCTGCGGTGGTGATGACCGTGCGGTCCTCACTGATGACCTCGACGCGGTACTGCGCCTCCGTCACGACCGTGCGCTCTGGCGGGGTGGTGACCAGGATGATCAGGGTCGCCAGGAGCGCGACCGCGGCAGCGACCTCGGCGTCCATCAGCTGGTTGCTGACCGCCCGGTCGGCGGCGGCACCGAGGCCGGATAGGGCCACGCCGGCGGCCAGGTCCAGGCGCACGCTGACGTCGACCAGGCCAGTCGCAGTCAGCGTCGGGGTCGTCGCGGTCGTGGCCCGGGTCGCCGTGGTGCTGAGCGTGCCGGTGGCCGGCCGGGTGACGTCGAGCTGAGCGGTGCGCGTTGCCGTAGTAACGGACGTTCCCGTGCCAACGAGGTCGATCGGCGTGACCTGGGAGCCGCGCGAGCTCGCGTCAGCGATCGTGCCGGTGCCCTGCAGATCGACGCCGGCCGCGTGGCTGACCGTCGCGTCCGCGGTGATCGAGGCGTTGCCGGTGAGCACGATGGCCGCAGCAGCCACCCGGTCCGCCGTCGAGGCGACCGACCCCGTGCCGGCCAGAGCGGCTCCGCCGGCCGGGCCCGACTGGACCGAGCAGTTGAACGCGCCCGTGCCAGCGAGGGTCGCCGAGATCACCGTGCTGACAGCACCATCCGGGGCGATCGAGGCGTTGCCGGCCAGAGCGATGTCGGCGGTGTAGGGGGTCGAGTTCGTCGCGTCGCTCGTCAGCGAGCCCGCGCCGGTCAGCGCCGCGTCAGCGGTCGCTGCACGCGTCCCGTCAGGGCTCGTGGTGCCCGAGCCGGCCAGGGTCGCGCTCATGCTGGAGGTCAGGACCGCGGTGACGCTCACCGTGCCGGTGCCGGCCAGGGAGGCGCCTGCTACTAGGCCGTGGACGGTGTCGACCGGCGTCGAGCCGGCGCCCGTCAGGGAGGCGTCCGCGTAGGCGCCCCGCTGGCCGGCAGCCGTGATCGCGCCAGTGCCGGTCAGTGTGACGTCGCAGTGGTAGGTCAGCCCCAGGCTCGCACTGACAGTGCCGGTGCCAGCCAGGGTGGAGTCGATGCTCTGGCCACGCGAGCCGACCGTGGCGATCGAACCCGTGCCGGCCACGCTGGAGCCATCAGTGGTGGCGCGCGCGTCGGCCGCGGTGACGCTGCCCGTACCGACGAGCGGTGCGTCGCCGTAGGCCCCGCGGACGGCGACGACCGAGATCGAGCCCGTACCCGTCAGGGTGACCGCGCCTCCACGTCCGGCAGACGCCGCAGCCGAGAAGGCGCCCGTGCCTGACTCGGTGATGTCGGCACTGGTCGCGCGCTGTCCCGCTGGGGTGATGCTGCCCGTGCCCGCCAGGCTGATCGCGCCCTGCTGGGTGAACTGGGCGCCCGAGGTGATCGAGCCCGTGCCGGCACGCGAGACGTCGGCGGTGTAGGCGAACGTGTAGGTGACTCGCACTTCGCCGCGCGCACCAGCTGCTCCGATCGCGGTTCCAATGCTGTTGGCGCCGCCGGATGCGCCACCGCCGGGCGCGTTACCAGCCGTGCCATTGCTGCCGACCGGGGCTGACTGGGACGCGCCGCCAAACGGGCCGCCGCCTGCGCCACCAGTGCCACCCTGGGTCGACGAGACGCCGTTTCCTCCAGCGCCACCAGCGGTAGCTGTTCCACCGACACCGCCGGTGCCAACTGCGCCACCGCCACCGCCGGCGCCGCCGTAGTTTCCGCCGTTCCCTGCCTTCGCCAGCAAGGTGCTCGTGTTGACCCACCAGGAGTCGGTTCCGGCTCCACCAGCAGTGTTGCCACCACCCGCGCTACCGCCGCTGCCGACGAACAGGTTGTAGACGTTGCCCGGAGTCACGGAGTACGAGGTGATGACCCGGTACTCGCCGCCGGCACCACCGCCGCCGCCGTTGTTGAGACCGCCAGCGCCGGCCGAACCTCCACCGCCCGCCAGCACCTCGACCTTGACCGAGGTGACGTTGGCGGGGCAAGTCCAGGTGGCGGATCCGGGGGTGGTGAAGGAGTCGGTCGTCACGTCTCAACTCCTGTCTGGAGTGGCTGGTCGACCAGCCGAGGAGTTACGCAGCGATCGGCGTGATGGAGACGCCCAGCGACGTGAGGGTCAGGGTGTCGCCGGAGGCCCACGCCTTCGAGGCGGTCAGCTGGGCGGTGTACTTGCAGTTGCCGGCAGACGAGGCGTCCCAGACCGAGATGTGCGTGATCGTCTCCGAGGTGCCACCGTTGGTCCACGACGGTGCGGTGCCGGTCATCGACATGGAGCCGGCCGAGGGGCTGGTGTGGGAGACGGCGACGCGCGTGGTCGAGCCCGCGGCGGCGTTGTTCGCACCCGAGGCGCCCGGGTCGCCGGTGTGGAGCTTGACGTAGGCGGTGCTCAGGGCCGTGTAGGACGCGCCACCGGTGCGGATCGCGTCGAGCCAGCCGTTGACAGTCGCGGCGACAAAACCTGCGGTCATGGTGTCTACTCCTCCTCAGCCGGCTCGGACTGAGCCTTCGCAGGAGTGACTTCGGCTTCCGCAGTGAAGCGAATCTGGAGGGTGACGGTGTCGCCAGGCTCTTGAGTCATGCCGGCTACTTCGGAGCCGGCGGTGTCAGAACGGGCGTTACGAGGCCGACAGAGTCAACGCGCCCGCGGCGACCGTGATCGTGACGGCCGTGACCGAACTGGTCAGCGCCCCACCGATTCCGAACGTGCCGGAGGTCGAGGCCGACCAGGTCCCGAAATAGGTCGCCGCGGTCGAGCCGGACGTGGTGAACGTCAGGGCAGACGAGTTGGTCTTGCTGCCCGAAGAGGCCGCGTTCCAGGAGCATGCCTGCCGGGCGTAACCGCCGCCCGAGAACTCATTGGCGCCGGTCGTCGAGGGACTCCCCGAGTGCAGGGAGACGTATGCGAGCAGGTTCGTGGAACCGCCAGAGAGCCCGTCCAGGGCCTGGTTCTCTGCGGCCGTCGAGGCGAGAGCCATGACTCAGGCCCCCTCGTACCGGAAGGTGCCCTCGACGTCCGGATGACCCTCCGCCGCGTGACGCTTCCCGATGAGGTCGGCGACTTCCTCGGCGATTGCGAGAGAGGCGACCTCGATGACACTGGGAGTGACGTCAACCGAGGTGCCGTCGGACAGAACGACGTCGCCCTTGATAGGGCCGGTCATGACCAGGTGGCTCATGGCCCCTACTTCGGAGCCGGGCCCAAACGCCCGTTTGACCGATCTGAACGGCCGTTGCTAACGGATACCGCGGCTCAACGCGGCTCGTTTGACGTAACCCGCCCTCAAGTTCCCGCCGCAGTTGTTGCAGCGATAGGCGGCGTAATCCATGACCACGGCACGGACCTCACCGTTGTGCGCGAGGTCCAGAGAGCCGCACTGGTTGCACACGCGCTCGTCACCATCGGTGGTGATGAACGGATGGTTCGGGATGTAGCCCCGCATGCCGTCGTAGACGGCGCCCGAGAGGACGATGTCGCCCTTCTGGTAGGTCAGGAGCTCGCGCTGCGCGTCCCGATCGCCGGCAACCGCCGCGTCAGCCAGATCGCGCGACCACTTGCCCTCCTTGCCCAGCGGGACGTTGAGGAACTTGGCCGCCTCGGTGAGGGACTTGGAGTGCCAGGCCGGGAACTGCTGCCGCATGACCTTGTAGGTGTCGACCGACTTGGCCGGCCGG
This sequence comes from Nocardioides maradonensis, assembly GCF_054777115.1. Classification (NCBI taxonomy): domain Bacteria; kingdom Bacillati; phylum Actinomycetota; class Actinomycetes; order Propionibacteriales; family Nocardioidaceae; genus Nocardioides; species Nocardioides maradonensis. Next base: position 117,170 of record NZ_BAAHAZ010000012.1, read on the forward strand.
GGGAGCGGGATGCCGTACTGGGGGAGTGACTCGCGCAGCCAGGGAAGATCCGCGCGATCCACGTTGTGACCGACCACGACGTCGGCCCGCTCCACGAGCTCCCACAGCTGACGGATCATCCGCTCGTGGCCGCCCTTGCGCCACTCAGCACCCGTTAGGATCTTGTCCGAGCCGTACCAGCGCGCGCCCCAGCAGATGATCCTGGGCGGCGAGAGTACGGCGTCGGAGGGGAACCAGGAGCCCTTGAACTGGCCGCGGTCCCAGAAGCGGACCTCAGCACGCCCCTCGACCCGCTCGACATCGAAGATCAGGATCGAAGACGTGCGCCGCTCGATCTTGGGGGACTGAGTTCGCTCACTGAGGGCCACGGAGTCGCTCCCTCGCGCCGCACTGGCCCCTGGCGTGCCGGCTGATGGCACTGACCGAGAGGGTTGGGGTGTCGGGATCGTCGGCCACCTCGTCGGCGATGGCGGGGAAGGTCCAGGAGGGGTCGGCCATCCAGTCGCGGAGAACCTGGGCATCTGCCTTGGGGAGGGCACCGAGTGCGACACAGACGGTGCACCGCGGGCCCTTCTTGGTGCTGGGGGCCGTCTTCGCGGCCTGCTGTCGGAGCGCCATGACCCGTTCTTCGTCGGTGGCCCGTTACCAGCCGCGCGAGAAGCGCGCGTGGCCAGGGCCGGGGAGGCTGGCCGCGGTCTGACGAGGGGCCCAGGAGGTGCCTGTCGCGGAGAGGGTTGGGAAGCCGCCCGGAGTTGGCGGAGGAGGAGGCGGGGGAGCGCCATCTCCGATGTTCAGGTAGTAGAAAGTTGGGTCGTTGCCGTAAGTGCCAATCTGGATGTAGTAGGTCGTGCCCGCGATTCCGTCGAATGAGACCGCGGAGTTGTTCGGTAGCGCTCCTGGGTTGACGTCCGGGTCGATGTCGTCGTTCGACGCGATGGTGGTGAGGCTGGCAAGGCCGCTTCCGGTGTAGATGCCGAGGGTCGTGTCGCCGTACGTCGGGTCGTGGAGGCTGTACGACCCGAACGTGTTGGCGTAGAACGTGCTGTCGGAGGTGGGCGTGAACGACCACCAGGCCGTGTGCCAGCTGCCGCCGGCAACCGTCGGTTCATCCGGGTCTTCCCGGGTGAAGTCGCCGCCGTCCTGCGAGTCGTAGAAGACGCCTCCCGTGAGGACGACTAGCCGAGCGTCGGCGAAGGCGTCGTTCGTCATGCACGCGACTTCGGGTCAGGCGCTGCGCTTGGGGAGGAAAGTGCGCTTGGTGGAGTCGAACGAACCATTCAGATAGGCGGGAACGTAGTAGAAGTCATCGAGGAAGATCGTCGCTGCTGTGTCCGGACCACCCGTTCCGCCACCCACATAGACCCGGGTTGTGTACATGGGCACTGGGCGGTGGGTACTCGCCGTCGCGATGGTCGTCCCTGCTGCATCGCTCAGGGTGAGCAGGCCTGTCGATGTGCCCCTAAGTTGCAGCCACTCGCCCATGTGGTCATACGGGGGCAACGTCACATAGTCCCCGGGGTCGGGGTATAGCTGACTCGCGGAGAGAACCGGGGTCGGAGAGCCCCCCGAGTTCGTGTTCAGGCTCCAGTTGAACGTCATGATCTCGGATCCGCTGAGCAGCGTGATTGTGGCATAGATGAGCCCGTTCAGCGGTACCGAGTCGTACTTGAACCATAGGCCGGCTTCCGCGACCGGAAGGTCGACCTCGGCACGGAAGCCGGCCGAGGCAAACGGGCCATCGGATGCGCTCGACGTGCATCGCACCGACCGGGCGCCGGAGTGCGCGACGTTGCTGAAGTAGCCCCTGTGAACGACCAGAAATTCCGCTCCCGAGGTGCCGGTGCCGGGTGTCTCCGGAATGGCTGCATTCAGGGTGCCGCCCTCGAAGTTCGCGATCGTCCGCGGTGGTTCCATGCCGCTCGCCCTACTCGAAGTTGCGCCGGCGGAACAGCGGCTGGCCGGTGAGCGTCGTCAGTACATAAACCTCGTCCACCAGGATCGCAGTCGGATGACCCGGGGCACCACCCGTGGCTCCGTCGCTCAGGGCGATTGCGTAGAAGATCCAAGGAATGTCACCCCGTCCTTGTGTCGTGACGCCCAGATTGCCAGTCCCGATCACGCCTGCCGAGTCGCCGACCAGGGACCAGCCCCCATCGTCGGCCAGCTCGACGGTGAACCACTGATTCAGGTCGACCGTGTAGTACAGATTTTCTGGCTGAGCCGGCGCATTGAACGTATCGATCAGAAGGTTGCCACGAGCCAGGTGAAATGGATCGTTGAACAGGAACTCAATAAACGGTTCAGCATATCCGCCGGCTTGGTACCACCAGAATTGAATACATGACCGTCCCAGGATCGGCTTGAACGTACAACCCATTCCGGCAACGAGCGCGTTGTGGGTGCTGTCCTGATAGAAGTCGAGATCGCGATATCCGACACCCGTCGACTGCAGTTTCAAACAAAGGTCGCCGGACCGGCCCGCCGCATACGTTGCCGAGTCCAGCTCGCCGCCGTAGAGGAAGGTCTCCAGGATGCCGAACTGCGAGGCACTCGCCCAGTTTGCCGGCAGGGAAGCCCCTAGGGTGCCGTCACTGAAGTCGCCGATCACAACTTTGTTGGCCATGCACCCGTCTTCGTCACAACGGGCGTTGGTGCTAGGTCAACGGGCGTTGCGATTCGCGAAGGCCGCTCTCGTCAGGGCTGAGTGCAGGTCCGGGGACGTGATCTCGACCAGGGACTCCTGGCCGTCCCGCCAGGTCACCACCGACAGCCGCTTCTTCCGGGCGCCCAGCAGGCCGCCGGCCAGACCGAGCGGGCCGAGGGCCACGACGCCCACCACGGCTCCACCCACGCCGGACTTGATCTGCCGGCCCTCGGTCGCCACCTCATAGCCCGTCGCCCAGGAGGCCAGGAACGGACCGACGGCCCACTCGCCGCCGCTCTTCTGGGCCATGGCGCCCTTGCCGGCACCTTCGATGATCGCTCCACCAGCCATGCTCAGACGATACGTCCGGCCGGCTCCGCGGGGGAGCGGTTCGGCTCAACCCATCGGGCTCAACGCCCGTTCAGACCGGCGCTGCCTCGTGCCTCCGCTGCGCCGCAATGAGCATACCTCTTGATGTCAAGATTCTTAACGCCCGTTGTAAGTCCCACGACGATTCCGAAAATGGGATTTATCGTGAGCGGGGAGCTGCCGTTGGCCGGCTGGTGGTCCTGGCAGCTCGTCCCGAGAAACGGGGGGGCCTCTCCCCCCCGGAACGCGACCGACCCCCGGTCGCCACCTTGTGCGCCGGGGGTCGGTGTCGGGTGACGTGTCAGCGTGCGCTGACAGTGATGGTGGGCCCGTTGTCCCCAGGTCGCTTGCGGGGGGACGGTGCGACCTTTCCGCTCGTGACCTGCCCGTCCCGCATGCGTGCCGCCTGCCCGGGGGCGTGGAAGTCGGACGCGCTCCGCTGTGACCCGTCAGCGACGTGACCCTTGACTGTGCGCCGGGGGTCGGTGTCGGTGACGTCCTGACCCTCTCCGGCGTAGGTGGCGGTCTGCTCGCGCGTGGTGACGCGGTCATAGAACGCGCGCTCAGCCTCGCTCATGTCCCGCGTGGTGACCTGCCCGTCAGGGGTGCGCACGGTGACGCGGCCGACGTGCGCGGGGTGCTCGGTGGTGGTCTGGTGTCCCCCGTGAGAGAGACGCCCATGCTTGGGGTGTGCGGGGGCCAGGGGTGCGGAGTCCCCCATGTCAGCGAGTGCGACCTGCAACGCATCGTGCTCGGTGGTGGTGACGTGCTTCGCCGGGGTGGTCCGCTTCCCTCGGCGTCCCATGCGCTCCGCAGTCAGCCAGTCGGAAGCGCTACGGCGTGCCGTGAGGGGGAGCGTGTTGACGACCGCGACCGCGACGTCAGCGACGCGATAGCCGTAGGCGTCGGCCGGATCGGTGCCGCCCGAGGTGAGTCGCCCCATGCCCTCGCCCGTGATGTCCTCCGCATCCGCCGGGGTCACGCCGTAGGGCAGTGCGTCGGTGCCGCGCGCGATGGAACGGGCAACGCGCTGGGCGTGCTCGGCCCGTGCGATGCGGAGCGCTGCGCGTGCGGCGTGAACAGGGGACTGTGCCGCTCCGAGCAGTGACGCGGCGTAGAGGACCGCGTCACTGACGACATGCGCGTCTTCGTCGCTACGGGCCGCCGTCATGAGTGCGGTCATGAGTGCCGTGCGGTCGTCGTCGGCGAGTGCCTGCCAAGCGGTCAGGTCGGTGATCTGAGACATGGTGCCTACTCCTCTGAGAGTCGGGCGCCCGGTGTTGGGTGCCGCACGGCCAACTATGCCGCAACGGGGTGCCGGAATAAACGGGATTCCGTCCCGAATCAGTTTCTTTACCTTTCGACCTCGGTTATTGCCAGACCCCGACTAGGTAGGGGTCAGCAAGCGGGACCGACCGAACAGGGTTGGCCCGACCGGCCCGATCGGTTTATTCCGACGGGCCGACTAGGTAAGGGTCGAAAGGGGGTGAACGGTTGATGCGCCGAACGTTGCTAGCGCTTGTGCTCGTCGTCGGTGTGACCGTCGCCGCGAGTCCGGCGGAGTCAGCTCCGCGCGGGCTATTCAACCCTGCGGCCCATCTGGACGCCAGTCGCATGGTGTCCCGCTAGGCCCCCACACGTACGCCGCTGGACTGCGGCTACGAGCAGCTCGCGCACACGTAGGAGGTGTGAACCAATGAGCGATCTGCGCCCGAATGACCACGACCACGCCGGCGTGACTCCTGACCTGGACCCGGCCGCGCCCTCGTGGGTCACGCAGCACTCCGGGCAGGAGTGAATCTCGACAGCCCACACGCACGAGTGTGTATCCAGCTCCATCGGAACCTGGGTGGGCACGGCTCGCGATAAAGGCGAGTTTCCGCACGAACAGGCGGATTCCTATGCTCACGCGGAATGGGCTTAGTGGAATCCGCCGCCTTCGAGTACACACGTAACGAGGGCCGAAAGGCCTAGATTGCGCACAACTGCATATCCGCACGGATATCCGTGGGAATCGTTGTGATTCCACACGTAGCCGATGCGGACCAAACAAGCGGAGAGACAACTTCGCGCTGAACGCAAACCAAACCCGTGAGCAACTGGCTCTGCGCATCCACGGATATCAATGAAATGCCAGTTCGGGAACGGGCTCGCGCCCTTCCGTCACGTTGGCCGGTACACGCAATCGTGTGTGCCGGCCTTCGTGTGTCCACACGCAACAGGGTGTGTGGGCCATACCGGAAGGCAGAACCATGAGCACCACCACCAACACGCAGACCCTCGACCTGGACTCCATGTCGCTGGAGGAGCTGCAGGCTCTCGTGGAGGCGCGCAAGAACGCGTTCCTCGCCGACCTGGGCGTCCTCGCGCAGGACACGGTCGCCTCGATCGTCGAGGCCCGCAAGGTCAAGGAGTCGGAGACGTCGGCCTGGGTCGGCGCGTCCGTCTCCCAGATCCCGGTCACGTACGACGGTCGGCAGTACTCCGTCTCCGTGCGGATCACCGACACCGCGGCCACCAAGGCGCGCGAGCCGCAGTTCCCCAAGAAGCCGGCCACCAAGGCCGAGACCAAGTCGGAGTGATCCGGCGCAACGAGCACACGCCCGGGTGACGGGCACCCGCTAGTCACCCGGGCGTGCACCAAGGAAGGAGGGCGCACACGAATGTCCACCCTGCAGCAGGCGCTGCGGGATGCCGGCCTGATCGACACGCAGGAGTGTCGGTCGAGCTCGGTCACCCACACGCCGAACCTCACGCACAGCGGAGCACCCTGGGCGCCGGCCTCCCTCACCATGGGTCGGGTCCAGCACACGCACCAGTACGGACCCGGCTTGCGCACCGTGCGCGTCGACTCCGGCATCAACCTGGCGCCCAACCAGCGCGAGCCCCAGCCGGACAACTCCGCTGCGCGCATCCGCGAGATGCAGCAGGGGAAGCGGGCCGAGCTGATCGCCCAGATCACCGACCTGGGCATCCCCACGCAGATGCCCCCGAGTGGCACCTGCCCGACGTGCTTCACCGTCATCCCGTCCGCGCACAAGTCCTGCCCGGACTGCTCATGATGACCACGCGCATCGAGCACAGTGACGATCTCGGCCTGGCTCGCATCATCGTCAACGAGGACGGCAAGCCCGTCTGCCCCAACAACTTCCCGCACCCGGCCCACACGAACGCAGTCCACAACGACTGGCACGACGCCGACGTCTGGATCTGCGAAGGTCGAGACGCGCAGTAACACCCGCACCAAGCAGCTGCACCCAACTCCGGGTGCAGGGCCCTCACCAGGAGGTAGCACCCATGGCAACGCCCGTTCTGACACCGCCGTCACACGCAGCAGCGCGTAGGCGGCACCGCGACAAGGTCAAGCGCGACCGCACCACGTACAACATGCGCACGCACCCGGAGATGTTCTCGCCGGAGGTGCGCGAGATCCTCCACGACGCGCGCGAGCTCGCCATCAACATCCTGGGCGACTACTACGACTGGGACTGCCCCGGATGCGAGCGCGCCGTGCTGACGCGGCACCTGAGCGACAACTGCCCCAACTGCGGACACGACGGCCGGACGCACTGATGCCCAGTATCCGAGTCGAGTCGCATGGCGTGCCGTTCACCGTGCGATTGCACGTCAAGCGCAGCACCTGGAGCGCTGGGATCGCACACGCGGTCACCTTCTACGACGCCCGTTACCCGTTCACCGAGTACGGGCAGCAGATCGCGTCGTACTACCTGAGCACGATTCTGGGGTCCACCGCGGGCATCTGCCTGGATGGCGGCGCTCCGGATTGGTGGATCGACAGCGCCACCATGGCCGACATCCGCGCGTGGCTCGAATCCCAGCTCATCACCGAGCGCACGTGATGCGCGCCGACCTGGGCGAGTGGATCGCCGCCGGCCTGATCCTCCTGGCAGTGGCAGTTGGGTTCGTGCTGCACCTCGCCACCACCAACGACCGCAACGACCCCTGGACGAGGGACTGACATGGCCGAGCTCCACGCACACATCGACACCCGCAGTACCGACTGCGACGGCACCATCGACAGGCGCTACGTCGCAGAGATGACGGACAGGGAGCGAGCCAATGACCTGGCCGAGCTCCAGTTCCGCAACCGCGTGCTCGCCGACATCGTGAACACGCAGCCGTGGATCAACGGCCAGCTGAAGATCGGCACCTACGACAGCAGCCGTAGCCCTCAGCACGCCACCCGCATGGAGTGGTTTGAGGAGACCGAGGAGGGGTCCATCTGGCGCGAGGCCACGTTCTGCACCGAGGACGACTGCGACATGACCTATTCGCAGCGCGACCACAGTGCAGAGGCCGCGGGGTACTGACATGGCCAGCATCACCAACGAGGTGCGGGTCTGCGACTGCTGCGCCCAGAAGATCGCCAACGACGACACCTCGTCATGCAAGAACTACTACGGACATACGCATGAGCCGGCGGCCGAGCTCGGCCCTGGCGCGTTCGTGGTGGACGACGAATCACCGACCGAGTGGTGGGGCCGCATGCCCTGGTACTGCGACGGCTGCGGAGACCTGATGTACCGCGGCTCGAACCGCTGGACGGTGTACCAGCTCGCATAGGGAGAAACACATGTCCGAGAACAAGGCACCCATGATCGGGAGCCGTCGCCACACCGGTCCCGGTGGCCGTGACTGCGCGTGCTGCAACGAGGCGCCCGGCAGGAACCGCAAGCGCGACAAGCGCGTCGGCAAGCACCAGGAGCGCCAGGCGTGGCGCCGGCGCATGACCAAGGAGCAGGAGTGAAGTTCACCGACCTGCCGCTCTCCCAATGCGCGGCCTGTGCCGACGGCGAGCGCATCCAAGACCATCTGACCTGTCGCGACACAACACGCCGCGTCCTCGACTCCCGGTGGCTCATTCGACAACCGCACGACATGGAGTCATGGCGGGCGCTCGACTACGAAGGAAAGTTTCCACTTGGCGTGGACGCCCCGACGTTCCAGCGGCTCCTAACAAAGATTCGAGAGCTTTCATGAAGAAGATCACCCTCAAGTCACCGGCCGACGTGGCAACGATCGTTCCCGTCATGCTCGGATTCGCACCCGAGCACAGCATGGTGCTGCTGACGTTCGGACCGAGGGCGTTTCACGCCCGGATCGACCTGCCGGGCCGAGACACCGGCACGTTCGAGGACATGGTCGAGAGGCTCGTGTCGCCATGCATCCGGCACCAGGTGGAGAAGGTCGTCCTGGCGTCGTACGGGGGTGCGCTCGAACAGGTGCAGCGCCTCGGCCACGAGTTCGACAAGGTCGGCATCGAAGTGCTGATCGCCTGCACCGTAGACGTGCTGCACGACCACGCAACCGTCACGACTGTTCATGGGACCTGGGAGACCGTCACCAATCCCGAGTACAAGAGCCGGGCGCAGGTCGCTGACGAGATCGAACCCCGCGGCACCGAGCACTCCGCATGGGCCGGCGACAAGGAGCAGCGGGACAACATCTACCGCACCCTCGGACGTGACACAGCCGAGGATCTCGTGGCTCGGCTCTGCGTCGAGCTGGCCAACCTCGACCCCGGGCACAAAGACACCGGGCAGGTGGCCAAGGTGCTGGCGCTCGCAGCGTGGCTCATGGGCGACGGTGCGTTGGCGTGGATCGCCCATGACGTCGCGGCCCGATACATGAAGGGCGACCCGGTGCTGACCTTCGTGCAGACCGCACTGGACATCGCAATCCCGCCGTCCGCGTGGGACGACTTCCGCAAGGAGATCGCGTGAGCACCGACCTCGACATCTTCAAGGTTGGCACCTGGCCGACCGTCGTCTACCGCGTAAAGCACGCCGACGGAAGCGTCACCCGATTCAGCCAATCCGCGTACGTGGATGAGGGCAGTTACGGTCCCGTCGTCGTGGAGGCCGGCAACATCGAAGTGTTCGTCGACCACGACGTGAACGTCCGTTGTGGGGGCAAGTTGGACACGCGGTGGATTCGCCGGTTCTACGAGCAGGAGTGAGGTTCGCCCCTATGCTTCTGGACGTGACCACCGAGCGCATGAACGGCGCAACGTTCCGGGTCATTCGGGAATCGCTCGGCTTCACCGGTGGCTCATTCGCCGAGTTCGCCGGCGTCCCGCAGAAACGTGTAAGTGCGTGGGACAACGGGAAGTCGAACCTTCCGCCGCGGATCCTCGAACTCCTGCGCGAGTGCGAGCACGATGCCGACACGATGGTGGCCGAGCTTCTCGCCACGCTCCAGGAGCATCCGGCGCCGACAATGCAGACGTATCGCAATGACGCCTCGTACCGCGATGCCGAACCGGATTCCAAGTACCCGGCCGCCTGGCACCGAATGGTCGCCGGCCGTGTTTGGGAGCAGATCCCGCACATGAGGATCAACTACATCTAGCACGTCCACCCGTTAACGCCCGTTCTCCTGAACTGGAGGGCGGGCTTGCTGCATTTGGAGGTCACATGACCAGCACCGTCGATCTGGTCGAGGTGTTCGAGAACAACCCAGAGATCGACCAGCAGGTCCAAGGCATGAAGGACGCTGTCGCGTTTCTGGAGAAGCACGCGCATCTCCCGACGCCGGCATTCGGCATCTACACCAGCGGCGCCGAGATCTTCTGGTACTTCTGGGCGTCGGAGTCCGCCGTGCTGCAGCGCGCCTCCATCATCCGGCGTGCGATCGGCGGCAAGTGGGAGAAGCTCTACCGCGGCGACACCTTCGAGCTGAACCAGCAGATCACCGAGCACCTGCAGGTACGCATCATCACGCAGCGAGACCAGGTGTGCGAGCGGAGGCAGATCGGCACCGAGACCGTCGTGGTGCCTGCCGTCGAGGCCCAGCCCGAACGCACCGAGGAGCGCCCGGTCTACGAGTACGAGTGCTCCGACTCGCTCCTGGCGAAGGAGTAGTCATGACCGACCATTCGACCGAGAAGGCACGACTCGTCTGCGAGTGCCGAGGCGGTCCTCATGGCGGCTACACCTGCGACTACTGCCTGGGCATCCGACCGCAGCCCTCGCGCATACGGCCCGGTGAGAACGAACGTGATTCGCACACGCAAGACTGATTGGCGCGTCCAGGTCTGCGACGACGAGGGCCGTTGGTACGACTACCACGTCGGCCATCGAGCCAGTCAGGCATTCATCGCGTACCACCGGATCACCGGACCGAACAAGCGGCTCCTCAGGAATGGGGAGCCGCTTCGCATTTCCCACGAGGAATCAACACAACCGAGCCTATGGGAGGCCGGATGAGCATCACCGATCTGGAGTACGAGGTCAGCGACCTGGTGCCTGACACCGCGATCATGCAGTGGACCGAGGAGGACGGACTCCCCGCCCGCACCGTGGCATGGGCCGAGGCTGACGACTTCGGCAACCCGCACGGCGATTTCCAGCACACCAAGTTCGTGGCCGAGGGAACCCGGTGGGCGTACAACGACGATGACTTCGCGGCCAGGATCATCCGCGAATACCGCAACGACTACGTCTACAACGAGAAGCACCTGCGGAAGAGACTCCTCAAGGAGTTGGAGCCGCTGGCGATCGAGCGCTTCGACTTCGGGGACTACGGCTCGGGCACGATGTGGGCCTTCATCCCCGACCTGACTCCGCGCCAGTTGCTCGGCGACCCCAAGTACTGGGACGTCGCCGAATGGCTGCACCACGCCCAGGACCGAAAGCACCTCAAGGCTTACGCGCGTCGGGAGCTCAAGGGTGACATCGCCAGCTTCAAGGTGTGGGACGAGGAGGGCTCGTTCTACATCCGTGCCGCCAACCTCCGCACCGGCGAGCAGTCGATGGGCGTCGGGGGAGTGGTCGACCCCTACCCCTACAAGTACGCCCTGGAATGCGCGATCGAGGAAGCCCGGGAGGTCGCATGAAGGTCCTCAGGCGCCTGGATGACGCCGAACCTTTGATCCGCGAACGCATCGAGTTCCGGAACACCTTCAAGAAGGACGGTCCAGGCGGGCCGTCCTTCTCCGCTATCGAGCATGTCCCCGGCTGCCACCCCGAGACCTTGAGTGGCCTCCCGGTTCGCTACTTCTCGTCAGTGAGGTTCGCCTCGTTCGTCATCAGGTCGTACGCCACCCCGATCGCATGGTGGGCCACCAGGCCCCACGACACCATGGCACCGGAGGACGTCGTTCCGTTCCTGGAGACCGGCGAGTTCGGCATGTGGGTCGTGCCGGCCGTCAAGTACTCCGTGACCACGACCCAGCACCAGGGACTCGTCACTGGAGCCCTGAGCACGACCTGGCGCGACCCGGAGCGGGTCGCCATCCCCTACTCGTCCGGTTGGGGCGAGTACGACGAACGAGTCCCGATGGGAGGACAACGATGACCACTCAGGTCGAAGACGTTTCCATGGAGGCCATTGCGCCCGAGGCGCCGGAGCTGCGAGTCGCAGATCGGTGTGACTCGTGCGGCGCCCAGGCCTTCGTGGTGGTGGGCCAGGTGATCGGCGGAGACCCGCTGAGCCTTTACCTTTGCAGCCATCACACGCACCAGCACTTCGATGCCCTCACGCTCGACGGCTGGCAGATCCTGGTGGACAACCGGGACACCATCAATCGGAAGCCTGGCGGTTCGGTCTAGGTCCAGCCCGGTTTATTCCGTCACCCCGACTAGGTAAGGGGTGACAACAACGCCCGTTCCCATCAGGGAGCGGGCTCTCCTGCTTTTGGAGGTCACATGCGCGCAGTCAGCGCGTACCGAACTGAAGCGCCGCCGATGACGCGGTGGTGCTTGGTGTCGAGGAGGACTGATGTCGAACATCGGACGCGAGATCAATGCCGCACTGGGGGCGGGATACGGCCGCAACCTCTGGGACTACGAGGTTCGTTACCGCGAGGAGTCCGAGTCGCTGTGGCTCGTCTGCACCTCCTGTGACGACGTCATCTGCGAGATCGAGGACACCGACTCGCTCTACGCGCTGGTAGCAACCGCGCTGGATCACCGTCCCGGACACGACTGCGAGGAGGACTTGTGAGTCAGTACGACAAGGTCTGGGGGAAGCACCGAGCCGATGCCGAGTTCTGCAAGCACGACCGACTGGTGTCGAACTTCCCCGAGACGCCCGATCAGTGCCCCAAGTGCGACTGGTGCAGTGCGTGCCGGAACCTGTTCGACATCGAGTGCGCCGTGAGCAAGTACGACGGCGACACCTGTACCGAGTGCTTCCGGATGTGGGGCTACGACTACCACCCCGACGACTGCCGTGCCTGCCATGGCGACCCACCGCCGTCCGCCGCTCGGATTCACCGCTACGACCCCAGGGGGACCTGATGGCAGCACGACACATCACTCTGACGCTGGGGCTGATGAGCCTCACCGTCAACAAGGAGAGCGCGATCGAGAAGCCCGTGCAGATGAGCAATCTCTGCACCGGCCGACCCGGCGCACACCACGACCCGTCGCCCCTCCGGGCACCGCGGGCCTGCGACCACTGCGGCACCCTCACCGGGGACGAGGACATCGTCAAGGGCATCAAGGAGGGCGGCACCTACCGCATCATCCAGCCCGACGAGATCCAGAAGGCCAAGGCCGAGTACACCCAGGCATACAAGGGCGGCATCAAGCTCGTGGCACACCCCGCGGACGAGTTCCTGCGGGCCACCAGCGAGGGCGGCAGCACCTACTACCTGACGCCCACCAGCGGGGGAGACCTGGCCGACCAGTATCAGCTGCTCGTCGCCCTGATCGGCAAGCACCCCGAGCTCGTGTTCGCCGGCCTGCACACCCCGGTGTCGGTCACCGGCCTGTACATGATCTCTGTACGTGATGGCGTCCTGGTCATGCAGGAGCGCGTCCGGGAGCAGGCGATCAAGCCGGCACCGAGCGTCGGCGGCGAGGTCAACGAGACCATGTACGGCCTGCTCGACGCCATGCTCGGCCAGCTGACCACGGACTACGACGCCGAGGCGTACGAGGACCGCTACGCCGTTGCGCTGGAGCGGATGATCGCCGACGCGGACAAGGTCCAGGTCGAGTCCGACACCACGGCAACGGGCGTTGTCGTGTCCAACGACGAGCTGATGAAGAAGCTCGCTGCACTGAAGGCGGCCTGAACATGGACCCCTGGAACCGATACACCGTCATCGGCTACTACGTGGACGACGAGCCCTATGTTGCCGGCGTCATCGAAGGCGATCACGAGGTCGGTGGCGGCAACGAGTCGTTCGGGCAGCCATGGGCGACCTGCGTCGATGCGCCGAACGTGGCGGCGGCAGAGGACGAGGCCCTGAGCGAGATCCGTGCCCTAAATGGATGGGGTGAAGAGTGAAACTCACCGCGACCATCGAGAACATCTACGAGGACGGCCAAGAGGTCGTCACCACCGTCGCAACGGACGTTGACGGACCCGAGCCCGGCGAGGACATCGAGGACTGGGCGGCTGACGTCCTGCTGCCCCTCACTGGCACCGGGCGCTACGACGGTGACGCCTCGTACTTCCTGGAGATCACGGAGTGCGACGACCCCGCCATGGTCGGCGCCAAGTTCGAGTGGGGGCTGTGATGGCGCGTCCGCGGAAGTTGATCTGGGCTCAGCAGGCGCGCGAGTACGTCTGCCCCGCCTGTGGGTGCGGGACGTTCCTGCTGGCCGAGCAGGGCGTCCACTACTACAAGGTCTACGGCTTCGAGGAAGACGGCGAGCCCAACCACATGGAGTCCTCCGACGAGGACGTCACGCGGAGCTGGCTGAAGTGCTGGCAGTGCGAGATCCGAGTGGCCGCACCGTGAAGCAGCAGACGGTGGTCCTGGCGATCACCTACGACGAGACTCGGTTCGATCCGCCCTCCCAGTGGGACTGGGCGACGCTGCTGGAGCTCGCCCCCGAACAGGTGGAATGCCTTCTAACGGGAGTTCTGATCAACGCGGAGGACTGATGCCTCTCAACCTCAAGACGACTGACGAGGTCGTCGCCTACCTCCTCGGTGAGGGCTACTGGGAATGCGCCGGCACCTGCGGGCGCATGGGCTCTTCCGAGGACCACATGTACGACGACGAACGCGGCTACTGCATGGATTGCCAGGAGGAAGCGTGAACGAGTCCTCCGAGGCGATGTTCTCCCTGATGGGCAACGTGTTCGACGTCAAGCCCGAGGAGTCCAGGGCCGAGATCGCCGTGAGGGCATGGGAGACCGTCAAGCGATGGGTCGAGGAGGGCTATCGCCCCGTCGTCCTCATCCAGATCGACGGGATCAACTGCGACATCGACCTCGAAGAAGTACCGCCGATCGACGACCCCTACGAGTTGGCCAAGTGGCTGACGCAGGAGGAGGAATCATGAGCGCAGCAATCCCCGAGCCCGAGGCCGACTGGGCCCGGTCCGAACAGATCAAGCAGGCCATCGACAAGGTCCTGGAGCTCGACCCGCCCGACATTGCGTGGATGACCGGGGAACTTGGCAACGCTCTCCTGAGCGCGAACTACTCGGCCTACACCATGATGCAGATGGAGCTCATCAAGCGCGGAGTCCATCCAGCCGAGGCCCAGCAGTCTGCTCAGCAGCAGGCACCGCTGCTGATCTTCCAGCTCGGCCTTCAGGTGGGAACGGAGTTGGAGTCCACCCGAGCGATGCGGGAGCTCTTCGGTGAGTGAGATCGAGGCTGGCTCGTGGGTCAGGTTCGCATCGCGTCCGACCTTTCGCGGCAAGGACGCTACTGACATGTCCTGCCCGGACGACTGGCTGACCGGTACCTACTGCGTCCAGTCCCTCGACGACTTCTCGGGTGGCGCGACCGCGTCGCTTGAGTGGCTCACCTCCGAGGGAATGGAAGAGGCGTCGTTCGACCTGTCGTGCCTGGCACTCCGTCAGCGTGACTTCTCCACGCCGGAGAAGGTGATCGCATGGCTATCCCAATAGAGCCCATGCTGGCCATCGCCAGCACCGGCGCGTCCGGCCGGCAGCCCATCGACGTGCGGAAGCTGGTCGAGTCTGGCGACTGGGTGCTGGACCTCAAGCTCGATGGCATCCGGGCGATCCTGGATGACTATTCCGGTCGCATCTGGACCCGCACCGGGACCGACATCGCCGACAAGTTCCCCGAGATTCGGATGGGCTCTTGGGCGAGCTCTCTCTTCGATGGAGAGATCATCGCGAAAGACGGCACCTTCGAGACCGCGCTCATGCGGGAGTCGCAGAGCAGCAAGGCGAAGATCAATCGTCTTGCAGAGTCGCACCCGTGCATGTTCGTCGCATTCGACATGCCCATGGCACCGGGAGACTGGACCAGCCGGCGGCGCACCCTGGAGGTCCTAACTGAATCGCGGACGCCCCTCGGGCACGACGCTCAGTTCATCGACGCCGTTCGTCACGCTCGTGGCGAGGGCGTCATCGCCAAGCGCCGGGCATCCCGTTACCAGCCTGGCAAGCGCTCGGCTGACTGGGTCAAGTGGAAGGACACCTCTCGCACTACCTGCATCGCCTACGGCTACGAGCCGGGCACTGGATCACGCACCCACTTCGGAAGTCTGAAGCTGGCGCTCATCAACGACGACGGTTCCGTGCAGCACATCGGCCGCACCGGCTCGGGCTTCACCGAGCGCCAGACGTGGGAACTCAAGAACCGTCTTGACAGCGGGGAGATGTTTGCCGTCGAGGTGGAGCACATGCGCACCTTGGCCGGCGAACTCCGGTTCCCGGTCTTCCGTGGTGTGAGGCGAGACAAGACGCTGCTCGACTGCACCATCGACCAGCTGGAGGAGTGATGAACGACGAGCCCACATTCGAGCCCATCAAGGGTTGCATCTACTTCATGCAGAACTGCCGCGCCACTAGCGGCAAACGGATGCCCGAGTGGGACGGCATGCGCGTCAGGTCACTGGGCAACTGGGACTGGGAGCCGCTGACGGACAGGCCCGATGGCAGGCGGGGCAGATTCAGGTGGGAACACGTCCTGGACGGCGGGCCGCTCGAATTCCGCCTCGAAGTTCCCCTGCCCGATCTGGCCAGCCCCGACTCTGTCGTCGACTTCCTGACCAACAACTGAATACCCCCCAGCGCTGGCTATAGGAGCCGGCCTCGAATGCCTATAGGAGGCACCCATGGGCAACGCCCACCCCGTTGCGGTCCAGCTGAACACGCTGGCTGACGAGCTCAACGCCACGTTCCTGGAGCGCAGGAGCCTCACCCAGGCGTCGATCCTGGCGCTGCTGACCAAGGAGCACGTCTTCGCCCTCGGCGCCCCGGGCTCCGCGAAATCGCTGTTCTTCCGCACCCTGGCCAAGGCGTTCATCAACGCCCGTTACTTCGAGATCGCGCTCTCCAAGACGCGGCCGGCGGAGGCGGTCCTCGGCCCGCTGGACATCAAGGCGTTCCGTGAGAACGGCGACTACAAGCTCAAGCGGAAGGGCTTCGCCACCACGAGCGAGCTGATCTTCCTGGACGAGATCGGCAAGGCCAGCCCGATCCTCGGTCACGACCTCCTGGCGCTGCTCAACGAGCGGATCTACCACGAGGTCGACGACGAGGGGAACTCCGCTCACCCGGCACCGCTGAGCACCGCGTTCACCGGCTCGAACGAGATGCTGACCGACGAGTCCGACGACAACGCCGCGCTCGCCGACCGGCTCCTGTTCAAGGTCCTCGTCGACTACATCCAGGACACCGACAACTTCAAGGCGATGCTGACCTCCGACATGTCGGAGCCGGAGACCACCATCGAGTGGACCGACTTCAAGCAGGTCGTGGACGAGGTCATCCCGGCCATCAAGATCAGCCAGGCCACCCTCGACGGCGTCGCCGGCCTGAAGGAGGCGTTCGCCCGTGAGGGGATGAGCCCGTCCGACCGGCGCTGGCGGACCTCGATGAAGGCCCTCCAGGCCCAGGCGTTCCTCAACGGGCGTTCCGAGACCAACGAGAACGACCTGCTGGTCCTGACCTACACGCTGTGGGACACCCCGCAGCAGATCGAGAAGGTCGAGCGCCTCTGCAAGACGGCGAGCAACCCGTACTACGACACCATCCTGCGGCTGAAGGACGCGCTGAACGAGGTCGAGGAGGGCATCGACGAGCGCGTCGACCAGCCCGCGGAGGTCCGGAACCACCACGCCATCGAGGTCACCAGCAAGCTCAAGCGGGCCAACGACAACATCACCACGCTGCGCATGGAGGCCGAGGCCGCCGGTCGCGACCTGCCGGCCGACGTCGAGGCCGTCATCCGGAACCTCGACCGCCTGATGGTCCGCAACCTGCGGGAGATGATGGGGATGGACGACGACGACAACATCGCCATCACCAAGCGCCAGTTGCTCGGACGCGACTGACCGTCGTCTTACCCGGTCGGCGTCAACGAGGTCTTTGCATGGTGGTGGCCTCGAAGGACGTTCATGACCGCTTTCTACCTTTCGGGCGCAGGCGTACCTGCGCCGACCGGGTTTCCACCCTTCCCATCAACACCGGGAGAACACATGGCCAAGTACGTGGTCAAGCGCACTGAGTACGCCTCTGTCGAGGCGGAGAGCAAGCAAGAGGCGATCGACGCCGCGCAGGCCCTCGCCGATGGCGACTGGGACTACGCGGACTACGACGCTGAGAAGGAGTGGGGCCTATGAGCAGCCGCGATGAGCGATTCGCCTACTCGGCGACCGTGAACGAGGAGGCGTTCCTGCCGTACCTCACCCGCGGAGAGTCCAGCGAGTCCTGCCTGGACATGGGCTGGAACTGCTCGATCGACCCCGAGACGGGGCGCTGCACCGAGTGCGGCAAGAAGGAGGACTTCAATGAGTGACCGCCTCGAAAGGCTGATCGGCCGCGCGAAGCGTGGCAACCTCTTCACCGAGGAAGGCGAGGCCGCGAAGCCGTGGGTGCCGCCCACGGAGAAGAACTCCATCAAGGGCGACGCCTTCGACCGTCGGGCCTGGGAGTACCTGGCCGACCAGCTGCCGTTCATCGGCGAGCAGGTCGAGGACCTGGAGAAGGACTTCCCGACGTCCCCCGTGGCGTACGAGGACCTGTTCCGGATGCTCAACAAGGGCGACCCGCGGATGATCGACCCGCAGGGCATCGAGCCGATGTACCGGCCCCAGTGGGCCATCGTGAAGGGCATGGACGAGGCGGAGGACCTCCAGCACGTCCGCAAGCACACCCGGTACGACGAGTACACAACGGGCGTTGCCATCGCCACCATGAAGGACCGGATGCGGAAGGCCTTCGAGGACCTGCAGGACGCGCTCGACGCCATGGCGGCGGCCGAGCAGCTGCTCCAGGAGATGCTGAAGGCTGCCCAGGAGGCGATGCAGAACGGCCAGGGCCAGGAGCAGGCCGCCGACGGCCTTGAGAAGGCGATGCAGGGTCTGGCCAAGGCCCAGGGCGACGCCCAGGCCAAGGGCGAGGAGCTCAGCGAGGCAGCCGGCCGCGGGCTCTCCGACGCCAAGAAGGAGCTCGACCGTCAGGCCGACGCCGCCAGCGCCTATGGCGTTGAGGATGGCGACCTGAAGCGCATGTCGTTCGAGGAGCGGCAGGCCCTGGTCGGTCGGCTCGACGGCGACAAGATGAAGCGCCTGGCCGATCTCGTGGGCCAGTTCCGCGAGCACGCCGACGCCGAGCGCCGACGCAAGGTCACCCGCTCTCCGGCCGAGATCTACGACGTCGAGATCGGCAACGATCTCAGCAAGATCACCGCCAGCGAGCTCACCCACATGGCGATCCCGGAGCTGGAGGACCTGTTCTGGCTGCGGTACGCCAAGCAGGAGCTCGTCCAGTGGAAGGTCCGGGGCAACGACCACGCCGGTCGTGGCCCGATCCTGGTGGTCTGTGACGAGTCGGGCTCGATGGGCTGCGGTCTCGACGAGGCCGGCAACACCCGGGAGGCATGGTCCAAGGCCGTGTCCTTGGCACTGGCCGACCAGGCCAAGCGAGGGAAGCGGGACTTCCACTACATCGGGTTCTCCAGTCATGGCCAGGTTTGGCACACGTCCTTCGAGAAGGGCGACGCCAACGTGGCTGACGTGACCGGCTTCGTGGAGCACTTCTTCGGCGGCGGCACCAGCTACGAACGCCCGTTGACGGACGCCATGGGCATCTGCCGCGAGTACGCCGAGAAGGGGATGCGCCGGCCAGACGTTGTGTTCATCACCGACGACGAGTGCCACGTGGACGACGAGTTCATCGCTCGCTGGAAGGCCGACTGCCAGGACCTCGACGTCCAGTGCTACGGCATCCGTGTCGGCGCCCGGTCGGACGACGGCTGGAAGTCGGCGATGTCCTCGCTGTGCACCCAGATCATCAACGTCAACAACCTCACCGCGAAGGCCTCCGATGTCGACAGCCTCTGGCGTTTCATCTGACCTGTACACCCTGGTGGACGGCCAGTTCGACGACGACGGATTCGACGAGGGGCTTGACACCCTGTGCCGCGAGTACGGGATCGACGGCCGCCAGGCTGGTGGTGCGCCTGACCCGGACAACGCGCAGAGCGTGGTCCGGTGGCTGCTGACCCCCTACTACTACCAGCCGCGCGACCCGGGCCAGTGGTAGAGATCAGCGACTTCACCGACGAGGCTGCCTCGTCGACGCGGATGGTTGTTGGTGGATCCATCGCAGCGTGGAAGACCTCAACACCTGGTGGTGCTTCGATCCGGCCACGGGCCCGGCCGCTGATCTCGGAGCGAGGGCAACTAGCTCGGCCGACCTCTTGAACCATTACGGCATCAATGGTCTTGCCACCTGGCATGCCGATGATCCCGACTCGATCGTCCGTTTCCTCACGGGTCCGAGCATGTTCTCGTACGCGCTCGTGCCCCTCTAAGCAGCGCCACCCCCTCTCTCGGGTCCTCTCGGGCGACCCCTCACACCGCCCCCAGCTCTGGAGGGAGCTTTGCCATGTCCGACATCAAGGACTACCTGGACCAGATCGGCGATCTGCCGGCCGACATCCTGCTGGGCAGGATCGTCTTCTTCACCATCTACGACCACCCCGTCACACTGCCCGAGATCGAGAAGTGGTTCACCGAGCTCGACCTGAACCGCGCGTTCATCCCCCAGGAGAACAAGCGGCACGACGCCTTCCGAAAGGCCACCAAGGAGCTCGACGGACTCCGATACCCGATGTCCGGGCAGCGGACCGGGATCCTGCTCTGTCGGGACGTCCGCACCACCGGTGACCAGATCATCCGATCCATTGTGCGGGAGATCCGCGACGCCAGGAACCGGAAGCTGACGCACGCCGAGGCGATCAACTGCCAGTTCAACCGCGGCGGACAGTTCGTGCACCCCATCCGGGGCGACCTGCTGGAACCGGAGGAGATCGAGCACGTCCGACTGGCCGCCCAGAAGATGGTGGCCCGCTACAACTACCACTGCGCCTACCTGGACAACATGAAGATCCGGGCCATGGTGCGTGGCTACCTCAAGCATCTCAACTGCGTTGAGATGAAGCCCGGGGTTTACTACGTGAACCACAGCCGGGACGACGAACTCCACCGCCTCGCCGAGTTGGTTAACCGTCTGGGGGGCGGGTGCCACATGGACATGATCCCCATCCCGAACATCGAGCGGCAACGCAAGATGCTGACGGGCATGTTCGAGCGCGAGGCGGTGGGCCAACTTCAGGAACTCACCAAGCAGATCGAGGAGGCCGTGGCCAGTCCCGGGAAGATCAGTGCGGCCAAGTACGCGAAGATGGCTGCACGCTTCTCTGAGGTGCTGCAGAACGCCGAGGAACACATGATCACTCTCGACGTGACGCAGGATCTCACTGCAGCGCACAGCGAGATCGCACAGAAGGCCCTCGCTGCCATGCAACTGAAGATGCTTAGCGAGGGGTAACCATGATCGACCTGTCCCGGGTCAAGAGCGCACTGGTCGACGTCGAGGCACTCGTCAAGAGTCTCGACGGCTTGGCTCACGAGGACAGGAATGCGGTCAGCAACAAGCCCCCAGGCAAGGTGCGTGAGCAGAACGCCCGCATCAACCAAGAGCTTCTACTCCTGTCGGCCCGTCTCCAGCTCGCGGCTCAGCTCGTCGAGATCGAGTACTGGCATGCCCGGGGGGAGGCCGATCCACTAGACAGAAGGCGGCGATGAATCACACTCGAACTTACGAAGATCCCTGGCGCACCCTTGACTTCCGCTACAAGGCGGGCGATCGAGTCATCGACCCAGTCTCGGACAGTCGGGGCCAAGTGGTCGACGTCAAGCCCTCGGTCCGTGGCGGCAACGTGCTGGTCATTGTCCGCTGGGGAAAGGACTCGTTTGTCTCGACGCACCACGCTGGAAACGGTCTCGTGCCCGACCCGGCAGATGCCCAACTCGTCGCTCGTTGGCTCTCGCAGTAAGGAGATTCGATGGCACTAGCCCTGGAGTACATCAAGTACTTGGCAAGCACGGTGGCCGATGACGAGACCATCGCACCGAAGCGCGGAGAGGAGATCTTCGAGGGCACCGACTACCCGCACGACTGGGACGGCTTCATCGGCCAGGAGAAGGCCAAGGAGCAGCTGATGGTCACCGCGGCCTCTGCGAAGGCCCGCAAGGCTCGCATGGAGCACACGCTCATCGCCTCCGGCATCGCGGGCGTCGGGAAGAGCACCCTGGCCACACTGCTGGCGTTCCAGGCGGAGGTGGGCCTGGTCCGCACCACGGGTCCATTGACGCTGGAGGACGCGCGCCGGCTGATGATGTCGATGGAGGACCGCGACGTCCTGTTCATCGACGAGATCCACCTGCTGGTCAACGGCAACAAGAACCGAGCCGACTGGCTTCTGCCGTTCATGACCGAGGGCAAGCTCTACACCAAGGCCGGCTCCGAGCGGATGCCGAACATCACCGTCGTCGGCGCCACAACGGACGTTGGCAAGCTGCCCGAGACGCTGATCAGCCGGTTCATGATCCAGCCCACCATCCACCCGTACAGCGCGGAGGAGGGCACCCTCATCGCCGAGAACCTCGCCGGCCGGATGGGGGTCGGGGGTCTCGACACCGGGCACCTGGAGATCGTGGCCGGTGCCTCCGACAACAACCCGCGGGTGATGCGCCAGATCCTCACCCAGGTCCGTGATCTGGCGTACGCGTACCCGGACACCTTCCCGAACCTGGACAAGGCCCTGGAGTGGGCCGGCGTCTCCAAGGACGGGCTGACGCTGATCGCCCGAGAGATCCTGATGCTGCTGCGGGCAGCCACCAACAACACCCAGTCCATCGACTCCCTGCGGGCGAACCTGGGGGAGCCGGGCCCGATCCGACACCACGAGCAGCAGCTGCTGCGCCGGAATCTAATAGAGGTGACCGGCCAAGGCCGTCGGCTCACTGACCTGGGGCGCCGTCGAGCAAGCCACGAACTGGACATCCGGGCAAGGATGGATGGATGACCCGGATCCGGGCGACGTCACTGCCGTGGTCGAGTTTCTGACCAGCGGTGCACCTGCAGAGCAGTGAGCTCCGGCCGGCCGGCTATCGCCAGCAGGATGTCCCGCCAGTAACGGGCGTTTTGACCGTGGGCGATCCGCAGATGGCAGTCGCACGAACCGACCGCCCAACCGACCGTCACCAGGTTCTCCGGAACGTGTAGCCCGCCCTGACTGCGGAATCGGATGTGGTGGAGGCCTGGGGTTTCCAGCCACTGCCCGCATACCCTGCACGCCGCCTGGCCTTCGAGAGTCCAGTTGTCGCGCGCAGCAACCTCTCGACGAACTGATGCCGGAATGTCGTCAGCCACGAACACCTACCTGAAGGAGCGTTAATCATCTATTCGACCTGCGACACTCAAGTTATGGAGTGGAGGAAGGGCATGGGCATTGATGAGGTCAAGGACCTGACGTTCAATGCGATCCTGGATCACGGGCATGCCGTGGTGCTCTCGCCGGCCACCGAGAGGGTGCCGGCGCCGTACGCGTACACCGTCGGCCGGTACATGAAGGACCGCCCGGAGATCGTCATCACCGGCATCGAGGGAGAGGCGGCCACGAAGCTGCTGAACGAGATCTGCCTGGTCGACGACGTGATCGGACTCGAATCGGGCGAATCGTTCCTGGTCGCTGGCATGCAGGTGAGGTTCATTGAGGCCTACACCGGCCACCTCGACGCGGCGATCCTTCAGTGGCAACGGCCGTTCCGGGCACTCCAGGCCCTGCTGCCCGACGTGGCCGGCGAGTTTCCCGACACCCTGCGTGGCCGTACGTCGTCCCAGCCCCTGCTCCCGGTCATCCCCGAGGATGCCTGGGATCCCTACGACGAGGAGGACGAATGACCGACCAGTGCGAATGCGACATCGACTACCTTGACCCGGCCTGCACCGACAAGTTGCACATCGAGCCGCCGGACCTCGGCGACATCCGACGACTCCAGCAGGACCTGGAGAACGCAGAGGCTTCCGAGCGGAAGATGACCGAGCTCAACATCGCGAACCGAGCACGACTCGACACCCTGCGGAAAGAGATCAGCAACTACGCGAACGAGGTGGCGTTCGGTCTGCCTGACGTGGCCCGGGACCTTCGGCACATCCTCGCTGCGAACGAGAGGGCGAGTCGATGACCGACCATTCGACCGAGGAAGCGCCACGCTGCGCCACGTCGACGCGCTGCCGACAGCCCATCGTGTTCAACGTCGACGGAGGCTCCTGGCGCACAGTCGTATGCGAGAACCACGCAGGACTTCTGCTCTCCCGGCGACTCGCCAACGCGACGACCGGATCGCTGATCGTCTCGCGCATACGGTCCGCCGCTCCGAGCGAAGGGGGGCGAGTCGTGAGCACCTGCATCAGCCGCGAGGGCGAGTACGGCGAGCACGTCCTAGGCGAAGGGGCCGAGCGGTTCACCTGCACCCGCTGCTACGTCTTCGACGAGAACGCAGCGATGGCTGCGCTGGCCCAGGCCGAGAAGGAGCGTGACGAGGCCCAGGAGCACGTCGCCTACCACCTCAGGGACTACGCGCTGAACAGCGAGCCGACCGGCGATCTGGCGGTCGACATGGCGAGTTACGCCGGGCGACTCAAGGTCGAGAGGGACCAGTTGCGCGAGGAGCTGCGCGCTCTGCTGGGCCGCGCTGCCGATGAAGTCTGGTCGCGCATACGGCCCGCCGCCCCGAGCGAAGAGAGCGAGTCATGAGCGCCTCGTCCACCTACCGACCTGGTGACATCGCCGTTGTTGAGGATCGTCCCGCCGTCTACATGCCGACCCGCTGGGAGTGGATGGACGGCACCTGGACCGCGATCCCGCTGAGTGTTGGGCCGGTGCTGGGGAACGTCTTTGACATCGCCAACGCGTCGTGTCGGATGACGCCCGACGGCTGGTGCTCCGAGCATTCGACGGCGGCAGGACCGGCGTACTGCAAGCCGCGCATACGGTCCGGTGAGGGCTCATGAAATCTCAGGAGATCGCCGCGGTACTCCAGAACGGCCGTTGGCTCTACGGGGTCCTCGCCGAACGAGATGGCATCACTCGCACCTGGACCATCGAGACCTCGCAAGAAGATGCCCAGGCCGTCATCGACGACGAGCGCGTGCCGGCTGAGTACCAGAACCCCCGCGTGATGAGGCGCTGGGAGAGCGAGTGGATGGAGATCGAGTGACCGTCACCCTGAAGTACCCGGGCCTGGACCAGGCGTACTGGGAGGACATCGAGTCGACCAACTTTGGTGGCACCCAAGAGGAGCTGATGGGCCACGCCTTCTTCGTGCCGCTGGCGCCAGGGGATGTCGTGGAGATCGACCCGTTTGGTGTCGTGACGGGCGTTGCCGCAATGGCCGAGTCGTACCTGATCGAGGTCGACTTCTACGTGCCCGCCGACGTTCCGCCCATGATGACCCCGACGCCGGAGCATCGGGCGATGAGAGCCGTAGCGGACACGCTGGACGTCTGGCGAGCCGCTGGCCTGTGGGTCACGCGAGACACCAACTTCACCTGCCGCGTCTCCGCTGGGAACGCCAGTGAGATTGAGGCCGCCCAACAGCTGGTGATGCAGCACAAGTACGTCCAGCGGGCGACGATCATCCGCCGGCCCGGCTTCCAGTTCGATTTCAACGTCGCGATCCAGCACCCGGACCTGGACGGATCGAACACGGGCCCATGGGCATGACCTTCACTACCACGAGGACGAGCTCGAAGTCCTGGAAGATCCCGGCACCTCCTGGTGAAAGTGGCGAGTAACCGGCAAGTCGCTCATGAAATGTTCGAAGGCCTCCCGCCTGTTTTCCCAGGTGAGAGGCCCTCTTTGGTACGCCATCACGGACTCGAACCGCGAACCCGCTGATTAAGAGTCAGCTGCTCTGCCAATTGAGCTAATGGCGCATGTCTTTCGACTCCGAGAACATTACACCTCGGCGACCTTCGGCCCAAATCCGGGTGGGCCCTCCGAGCGTCCTCTGGATCACAGTGATTCGAGGACCGCCTGGGCGGCGTTGTGGCCGCCCAGCCCGGACACCGCACCGCCCCGGCGGGCCCCCGATCCGCAGAGCAGGAGGGCCGGGTGGTCGGTCTCGACACCCCAGCGTGCGGCGGGTGTGTCGAGGGCGGCGCGGGCCGGTGCCCAGGGCCAGTCCAGGTCGCCGTGGAAGATGTGGCCCCCCGGCATCGCGACCTCGGCCTCGACGTCCTGCGGGATCTTCGCCTCGATGCAGGGCTCGCCCGCGGAGTCGTGGGCCACGCAGGACAGCAGCGGCTCGGCGAGCACCTCGTCCAGCGACGCGATCGCCCGGGCGACGGCCTCCTGCTTGGCGGCAGCGGGGTCCGCCTCGAAGAGCCGGGCCGGGGTGTGCAGGCCGAAGTAGGTGAGCGTGTGGGTCCCGGGCGGTACGTCGCCGAGGATCGACGGATCGGTGAGCGAGTGGCAGTAGACCTCGCCGGGCAGCCGGGTGGGCAGCTGACCGGCGGCCGCCTCGGCGTACGCCGCCTCGAGCTCGTCGTACCCCTCGGCGAGGTGCAGGGTGCCCGCGAAGGCGACCGCCGGGTCGATGCCCGAGCGCAGTCGCGGGAGCCGCGACAGCAGCAGGTTGATCTTCAGCTGCGCACCCTCGGGCTTGGTCTCGGGATCGGCGGGGCCGCCGCGCAGGATCTGCAGGACCCAGGGAGCGACGTTCGCGAGGACGAAGCGGGCGGAGACGGTCTGATCGGAGGTCCCGTCGTGCCAGCGCACCGTGCCGTCGTCGGTGATCGCGCTGACGCCGGCCCCGGTCACGAGGCGGGCGCCCGCATCGGAGGCTGCCTTCGCGAGGGCGGTGGTCACCGCGCCCATGCCGCCCACCGGCACCCGCCACTCGCCGGTCCCGTTGCCGATGAGGTGGTAGAGGAAGCAGCGGTTCTGCACCAGCGACGGCGAGTGCAACGAGGCGAACGTCCCGATCAGCGCGTCGGTGGCGACCACGCCGCGCACCAGGTCGTCCTTGAAGCGGCGTTCGATCGCCTCGCCGAGCGGCCGTTCGACGAGCTGCTTCCACGTCGCCGGAGCGACCTGACCCGCGATCTCCTTGTCGCGGGGGAGCGGCTCGGTGAGGGTCGGTGCGACGACCTGGGCGACCTTGCCGACGTCGCCGTAGAAGGCTCGCCAGGCGGCGTACTGCTCATCACCGCCGGTCAGCCGTCGGAAGCTCTCCCGCGTCTCCTGCCCCTCGCGCCGCTCCACGAGGAGCCCGTCGGCGACGCCGTCGCGGACGTAGGGCGTGTACGACGCGGTCTCGCGGCTGACCAGCGCGATGTCGAGCCCGAGGTCGCGCACGACCGCGTCCGGCAGCAGCGAGACCAGGTAGGAGTAGCGCGACAGCCGGGTCGGCAGCCCGGGGAACGCCTGCTCCGACACGGCCGCACCCCCGACGTGGTCGAGCCGTTCGAGGACGAGCACCGAGAGTCCTGCCCGAGCGAGGTACGCGGCCGCGGTGAGCCCGTTGTGGCCGGCCCCGACGACGACCACGTCGTAGGAATCCATGCGTCGAACCTAGCGGGAACAAGACGCACGTGCTTATAGTTGACATGGCAACCACCTACTTCAGGAGATGAGTGCGATGCCCGCGATCACCGTCGACGACCTGACCGTCCTGCCCCGGATCAAGGAGCCCGGCCTGGGCGACCAGCCGCGTCCGGTCTGGAGCGTGACCACGGCCCCGACCGGCTACGAGGGGGAGGGGTTCCCGGTGCGCCGCGCCTTCGCCGGCATCGACATGCGCCACCTCGACCCGTTCATCATGATGGACCAGATGGGCGAGGTGGAGTACGCGCCGGGAGAGCCCAAGGGCACGCCCTGGCACCCGCACCGCGGCTTCGAGACCGTCACCTACATCATCGACGGCGTCTTCGACCACCAGGACAGCCACGGCGGTGGCGGCTCGATCACCAACGGCGACACGCAGTGGATGACCGCGGGCAGCGGCCTGCTGCACATCGAGACCCCGCCGGAGTGGCTCGTGCAGTCGGGCGGCCTCTTCCACGGCATCCAGCTGTGGGTGAACCTGCCGAAGGCCGACAAGATGAACCAGCCGCGCTACCAGGACATCCGCTCCGGCGAGGTCGCGTTGCTGACCTCCTCGGACGCCGGCGCGCTGGTCCGGGTCATCGCGGGCGAGGTCGCGGGCCAGGCCGGCCCGGGGTCGACCTACAGCCCGATGACGTTGGTGCACGCCACCATCGAGCCCGGCGCGCGGCTCGAGCTGCCGTGGCAGGTCGAGCACAACGCCCTCGTCTACGTGCTCAACGGCTCGGGATCGGTCGGTACGACGGAGCCGAGCCCGCTGCACACCGGCCAGACCGCGGTGATGGGTGCCGGCGACTACCTGACGATCACCGCGGACGGCACCCAGGAGAGCCGGAGCCCGAAGCTCGACGTGATCGTCGTCGGCGGCAAGCCGATCAACGAGCCCATCGCCTGGGCCGGCCCGTTCGTCATGAACACCAAGGCCGAGGTGCTGGCGGCGTACGAGGACTTCCAGAAGGGCCGGTTCGGCCACATCCCCGCAGGGATCTGAGTCAGACGCCGCCCGCGGTCACGATCGCGTCGGTGAGGAAGCCGGCCAGCAGCCCGACGACCATGCCCACGGCCAGCAGGTCGGTACGCCGGGCGCGGGCGGCCACGCCGATCAGCTGGATCACCACGTAGAGGATCGAGCCGGCGGCCAGTGCGAGGAAGACGACCGCGAGCGGGTCGCTGGTGACCTTGTAGCCGACCAGGGTGCCGACGAAGGTCGGGCCGCCGCCGATCAGGCCGAGCAGCAGCAGCCGGCCCCACGTGGGCCGGTGCTCCTCGCCGGCCAGGGGCGCGGTGATCCCGAAGCCCTCGGTGGCGTTGTGCAGGCCGAAACCGACGACCAGGAGCACCGCCAGCGCGATGGCGCCGGACGCGGCGGACTGGCCGATCGCCAGCCCCTCGGCGAAGTTGTGCAGCCCGATGCCGATGGCGATCAGCAGCGACAGCTTGGCCGGGTCGAGGTCGTGCGCCATGCGGCGCTCGTAGCCGACGAGGCCGAGCAGGCCGACCGCGATGCCGCCGAACATGAGGGCGCCGTAGCCGATCGCGCTGCCCCACTGGGCGCCGCCGTCAGCGGAGAGCGCGGCGTCGGCGGGCTCCCAGGCGGCGGAGAGCACGTCCCAGACGAGGAAGACCAGGATGCCGACCGCGATCGCGTTCAGCAGGTTGCGCAGGACGGGCGCCGGCTTGGGCAGCCGGGCGATCGGCAGGCCGAGGAAGATGGTGCCGCCCGCGATCACGCTGAGGATCAAGGTCTTCTCGAAGGTCACGAGAACTAAGGTTAGGGACACCTAAGGCATTCAGGGAATCCCCGGATGCTGTGGCGATGGTCTCGATACGCGCGACGCGGCTCCCCTCCCGCAGCCGGATCCTCGGCCCCTCGCGGGACGGTGAAAACGACCGCAGCCGGATCCGAGGATCCGGCTGCGTGACATGGGGTGAGCGACGGGGCTCGAACCCGCGACCCTCGCGACCACAACGCGATGCTCTACCAGCTGAGCTACGCCCACCATGTGATGCACTCCCGAAGGAGCGTGGACGAGTGTAGTGGGACCGGGCCCGGTTCGTTCAATCGGTATCGCCCGAGCCCCCGGTCATGGCCGGGTCAGGACGGGCCGAGGCCCGTGATCGACCCGCCGTGCCGGGCCGCCGCCTCCTTCGAGGCATCGGTGTCCGGGCCGGGGAGCGGCACGAAGACGGTGTCGCGGTAGTAGCGCAGCTCCTCGATGCTCTCCTGGATGTCGGCGAGGGCCCGGTGGTTGCCGCGCTTGACCGGCGCCGCGAAGTAGGCGCGGGGGAACCAGCGCTTGGCCAGCTCCTTGATCGAGGAGACGTCGACGATCCGGTAGTGCAGGAACTCGTCGAGGGCCGGCATGTCGCGGGCCAGGAAGCCGCGGTCGGTGGCGACCGTGTTGCCGGCCAGCGGCGGCCGCGAGTCCGCCGGGCAGTGCTCGCGGATGTAGGCCATGACCTGCTCCTCGGCCTCCTGCAGCGTCACCCCGTTCGCGAGCTCGTCGAGAAGACCCGAGGTCGCGTGCATGTTGCGGACGAACTCGATCATCTGGTCCAGCGCCTCGGCCGGTGGCTTGACGATGACGTCGACGCCCTCGCCGAGGACGTTCAGGTCGAAGTCGGTGACCAGCGCCGCCACCTCGATGAGCGCGTCCGCGCCGAGGTCGAGGCCGGTCATCTCGCAGTCGATCCAGACGAGTCGTTCGTTCACGGTTGAGCACCCTACGCCGTAGGTCGTCTCAGGTTCGGCTCAGCCGTACCGGATAACCTCCGGTCTCGTGGAACGTGGACTGCCCTGGGCGGGCGTGCTGGCCCGCCTGGTGGTGGGCGGTGTCTGGCTCGTCGCCGGGGCGCTCAAGGTGGTCGCGCCGAGCGAGAGCATCAATGCCGTGCAGGCCTACAAGATCCTGCCGTCCTCGGTCGCCGAGTGGGTGGGCGTGAGCATGCCCGCGATCGAGCTGGTCGTCGGGCTGGCGCTCGTCGCCGGCGTGTTCGTCCGCGGCGCGGCGGTGCTGTCCGCGGTGCTGCTGCTCGCCTACATCGGCGCGATCGCATCGGTCTGGTCGCGCGGCATCAAGATCGACTGCGGCTGCTTCGGTGGTGGCGGCGCGGACCCGAACGCCGCATCGGCGTACCCCTGGGAGATCGCCCGCGACTCCGCCCTGCTCCTCGGCTCGCTGCTCCTCGTGCGGCTGCGGCGTACGCCGCTCGCCCTCGACTCCCTGCTCTTTCCCAAGCGCCAGATCCCTCTCGAAGGAGACTGACATGTCCTCGTCCGACAAGAAGGCCGCCGATCGCGCCGCCACCGCTGCCGCGATGCGCGCCGCGCAGGCCCGGCGGGAGTCGCAGCGGCGGCTGCTGACCATCGGTGGCGTGGCGCTGGTGATGATCCTGATCGTCGGCGGTGCCATCGTGTTCTCGATCGTCAAGAACAACCACGACCAGACCCAGCGCGAGGAGGCGGTCTCGCAGCTCGGTACGTCGAAGTACGGCCTGGTGATCGGACCGGACTCGGCGCCCCACCACGTCGTGATCTACGAGGACTTCCTGTGCCCGATCTGCGGCTACCTGGAGTCCCACTCGCGCGACCAGCTGGCGAAGCTGGCCGCCGAGGGCAAGGTCCAGGTCGACTACCGGCCGTTCGACCTCCTCGGCGGCGGCAAGGCCGACAGCTACTCGGTGCGGTCGGCGGGCGCGTTCTCCGTCGTGCTGCAGCACGACGGCGTCGCGGTGGCCAAGAAGTTCCACGACATCCTCTACGCGAACCAGCCGAGCGAGTCCGGGCCGTTCCCGAGCGACGAGCAGCTCGCGGCCTATGCGCGGCAGGCGGGGGCGACCAGCACCCAGGTCAAGCAGGCCATCCTCAGCCATGCGGGGGAGGCGTGGGTGACCGGCGCGACCACCGAGGCGAGCGACGCGGGGGTCGGGGCAACGCCCTCTGTCTTCCTCGACGGCAAGCAGCTCGACCCCACGAGCTACGTCGACCAGGTCACCCGCGACCTGTTGGCCGCCGTCTCGTGAGCGACCTCGCGGCATTCGTCGCCGGGCTGCCCAAGGCCGAGCTGCACGTCCACCACGTCGGCTCGGCGTCGCCACGGATGGTGAGCGAGCTCGCCTCGCGCCACCCCGGCACCGTCCCGAGCGACCCCGACGCGCTCAAGCGGTTCTTCGAGTTCCGCGACTTCGCCCACTTCATCGAGGTCTACCTGGCCGTCGTCGACCTGGTGCGTACGCCGGACGACATCCGCTTCCTCACCTACGAGATCGGCCGTGAGCTTGCCGAGACCCAGTCGGTCCGGTACGCCGAGCTCACCTGCACGCCCTACACCTCGGTGCTGCCGGACGACCCGGAGCGGGGCATGCCGATCGAGGCCTACACCGAGGCGATCGAGGACGCGCGGCTCTCCGTCGAGCGTGACTTCGGCCTGACCTTCCGCTGGATCTACGACATCCCGGGTGAGTCCGGCCTTCCCGCGGCCGACGCGACGATCGGCTTCGCGCTGGACCACCGCCCCGAAGGACTCATCGGCTTCGGTCTCGGCGGCCCGGAGATCGGTGTAGACCGGCCGCAGTTCAAGCCGCACTTCGACCGCGCCCGCGCGGCCGGGCTGCACTCGGTCCCGCACGCGGGGGAGACGACGGGGCCGCAGACGGTGTGGGAGTCGCTCACCTATCTCGGTGCCGAGCGGATCGGGCACGGCACGTCCTCGGCTCAGGACCCGGCGCTGCTGGCCCACCTGGCCGAGCACGGGATCGCGCTCGAGGTCTGCCCGTCGTCGAACGTCGCGACCCGCGCGGTGGCGAGCCTCGCCGAGCACCCGCTGCCGCAGTTCGTGGCCGCCGGCGTACCGGTGACGATCAACTCCGACGACCCCTCGATGTTCGGCACCAGCCTCAACCGGGAGTACGAGATCGCCGCCGACCTCCTCGGTCTCGATCGGGCCGGCATCGCGGACCTGGCCCGGGCGAGCGTGCGCCACTCCTTCGCGCCGGAGGGCATCAAGGCGCGCATCACCGCGGAGGTCGACGACTACAGCTCCTGAGTGCCCCCGGCAGGACTCGAACCCGCAACCCAGTAGGTAGAAGCTACTTGCGCTATCCAGTTGCGCCACGGAGGCTGGACGTGGGTCAGTCTCTCATCCGCTCCGCCGTGACCCGCCCCAGGCCGACCAGCCCGGCCTCGAGACGGCGCGCGATGTCCTCGGGCCCCAGGTCGACCAGGTCGTCGAGGTTGCCGGCCAGCAGCAGGGTGGCGAAGCCGTGCGCCATGGACCAGCCGGCCAGGACCAGGCCGCCGGCGTCCTCGATGCCCCACTCCTCGGCGAGCGCGGCGCCGCTGCCGTCGAGAACCGCGAACGCGGCCTCCTTCGCCTCGACCAGCTCGGGGTCGTCGGTGCGGTAGAGGCCGGGGCGGTACATGACCTCGAAGTGGCCGGGGTTGCTGATCGCCCACTCGACGTAGGCGGTTCCGCCGTCCAGGAAGCCGAACCGGCCCTGCGCCCGCGGGGCGATCGCGGCGGCTGCCTGCCGGAAGCCATCGGTGGCGATGGCGGTGAACAGGCCGGTCTTGTCGCCGAAGTGGTGCATCGGGGCGGCATGCGAGACGCCCGCGCGCCGCGCGATCTCCCGGAGGCTGACCGCTGCGGCACCCACGGCCTCGACCTCGGCGACGGCGGCCGCGATCACGTCGGCGCGCAGGGAGCCGTGGTGATAGGGCTTCGCGTCGGACACGGTCCGATCCTAGTGGATCTAGTGTCGCGTGTCGTAAATAACTAGATGGTTGGTGTTCTGAAATCATGGGGCATGGCCAACCGTCCTGCCCCTGCTCTCGTGCTTCGTGATGGTGATCGGGA